>CAYWOW010000023.1:0-34168 GCA_964459005.1 uncultured Acetobacteraceae bacterium | reverse complement strand
CGAAGGCGACGTGGTTGTCCTTGATCAGCACCGCGTCATCGAGGCCGAAGCGGTGATTGCCGCCCCCGCCCACCCGAACCGCGTATTTCTGCACGCTGCGCAGGCCCGGCAGGGTCTTGCGCGTGCACACCACGCGCGCCTTGTAGCCCGCGATGGCGGCCACGATGCCGGCGGTCGCCGTGGCGATGCCGCTGAGGTGGCAGAGAAAATTCAGCGCGGTCCGTTCCGCGCTCAGCATGCCGCGGGCGGGTCCGGCGACCTCGGCGATCACCGCGCCGCGCTGCACCGCGCTGCCGTCCGGCAGCACGGCGCGCAGGACCAGCCCCGGATCGACGAGCTGAAAGGCGAGCCGGGCCAGCTCGATTCCCGCCACCACGCCGGGCTGGCGGGCCGCCAGCACGGTCGTGGCGACCGCCCCCGCGGGCACGATGGCATCGCTGGTGAGGTCGCCGCCGCGGCCAAGATCCTCAAGCAGGGCGGCACGCACCAGCGGCTCGATCAGCAGCCGGGGAAGCGGGGCGGTCATAGGGCCAGCATCCTTTCCACCGCGCGTCGCGCCGGAACGGCGACGGCGGGATCGATGGTCACCTCGTGGCGCATCTGCTCGAGCGCGCCACGAATGTTCCCCAAGGTGATCCGTTTCATGTGCGGACACAACTTGCACGGCCGGATGAACCGGATATCCGGATGCTCCACCGCCAGATTGTCGCTCATCGAGCATTCGGTGAGCAGCACCACGCGTGCCGGCCGGTGGCGTTCGAGGTAGTCCGACATCCCCGCCGTGGAGCCGGCGAAGTCGGCCGCCGCGACAACCTCCGGCGGGCACTCCGGATGGGCCAGCACGATTACCCCCGGGTGGTCGGCGCGCAACTGGCGGACCTCGCCCGCGCTGAACCGCTCGTGGACCTCGCAGTGGCCGGTCCAGGCGATCACCGTGACCGCGGTCTCGGCGGCGACGTTGCGCGCCAGGTACTCGTCGGGCAGCATGATCACGCGCTCGCGGCCCAGCGATTCGACCACCCGGCGCGCGTTGCCCGAGGTGCAGCAGATCGTGGCCTCGGCCTTCACCGCGGCCGAGGTGTTCACGTAGGCGACCACCGGCACGCCCGGGTGAGCCTGGCGCATCAGCCGGACATCGGCCGGCGTGATCGACTCGGCCAGCGAGCAGCCCGCCCGCGGGTCGGGGGAAAGCACGGTCTTGCCCGGGTTCAGCAGCTTGGCGGTCTCCGCCATGAAGTGCACGCCGGCGAGCACGATCACGTCGGCGTCGCTGGCCATCGCCGCGCGCGCCAGCGCCAGGCTGTCGCCCACCAGGTCGGCAACGCAGTGGAAGATTTCCGGCGTCTGGTAGTTGTGCGCCAGGATCACCGCGTTGCGCTGCACCTTGAGGTCGAGGATGGCGTCGATGTCGCCGGCGAAGAACGGCCACTCGAAGGGCGGAATGACGGCACGGACCCGTTCGTAGAGGGCGGCGGCGCGGGCGGATACGGTGGCCTGCATTTTATGCTCCTCCAGAGTATAAGAGGGCATATGTTGTACCTGAGCATAAGGCGGGTCAACCCCGTGCCAGCGGCGGCTTGGTGCCGGCGATCGCCCGTTCCGCCAGCACCGCGCGGCGGAAGCGGAACAGCTTGGCCGGGCGGCCGCCGGTATCCTGAGCGAATGCGCCGGTTTCCTCCACCAGTTCCTGCTGCTCGATCAGCCGGCGGAAGTTCTGCTTGTGGACGGGGCGCCCGGCGACCGCCTCAACGCAGCGTTGCAGCTGGAGCAGGGTGAAGCTGGCGGGCATCAGCTCGAACACGACCGGGCGGTATTTGATCTTCGCGCGCAGCCGGGCGATGCCGGTGGCCAGGATGCGGCGGTGGTCGGACAGCATGAACCGCCCGGCAGCGGGGAGTGCCGCGTCCGGCGTCGTGCTCTCGGCCACCAGGCCGGCCTCGAACAGCAGTTCGTAGCGTTGCAGCACCAGTTCCTCGTTCAACGCGGCGCTGGTTCCGAAGACGATGCCGATGCGGCCGAGCCGCTCCTTCGAGGCGCCCGCCCAGTCGCCGAGGCCGGCGGCGATCGCCTCGCCGGTCGCCGCCGCCGGACCCGCCCGATGGTCCTCCCAGGGGAAGAACTCGTACCAGCTCCGCCACTGCGCGTCCGACCCGGGCGTGCGTTGTTGCCGGGTCAGGCCGAGGTAGCTGACCGAGATCAACTGGCCGCCGCCCTCGCGGGCGCGGTCGCGGTCGGCGAAGGTGTAGAGCTGCTCGAGGTAGCCGACGGGGTGGTGGCTCTGCTCCTCCACCCAGGCGCGCAGGCCGGACTGCAACGAGCGGTGGGTGGTCTGGAAGGGTCCGGACGGCAGCGCGCGGCCGTTCTGGACGGTCAGCACGAGCGGCTCGCCGCCGCTGACGGCGACCAGCACCGCGACGAGGTCGGCTGCCACCAGGTTGGCGGCGGCCGGTATTTGGTCATTCGTTCCCGCCATCGTTGCGGTCCTGCCGCCTTCCCGGGGCGGGGTCAAGGGGTCCCTGCCCTTCGCGGTGGCACCTATGCGCGGGCCGCTCTATGCTTCGCCGTCTCCAGGGGGAGCTGACGATGCCGAGCGTGACCTTGCACGTGAACGGCCGCGACCACGCGGTGTCGCTGACCGACGACGACATGCCCCTGCTTTACGTGCTGCGCGGCGAGTTGGCGCTGACCGCGACCAAATTCGGCTGCGGACTGGGCCAGTGCGGCGCCTGCACGGTGCTGGTGGACGGCAAGGCAACCCGCTCCTGCTCGGTTGCGGCCGCCACCCTGGTTGGGCGCGACATCGTCACCGCCGAAGGGCTCGCCGGCCCGGAGAAGCCGCACCCCGTGCAGGCCGCCTTCATCGCCGAGCAGGCCGCGCAGTGCGGCTATTGCACCAACGGCATGGTGATGTCGGCGGTGGCGCTGCTCCGCGCGGTGCCGCACCCCAGCGAGGCGCTGGTGCGCCGGGCGCTGGCCGGCAATCTGTGCCGCTGCGGCACCTATCCGCGGGTGCTGCGCGCGGTGCTGCGCGCGGCGGGAGGCGCCGCATGACCCGCCTCGCGCGCCGCACCCTGCTGGGCGCCGCCGCCGGCCTGGTGGTGGTCTTCACCACCCGCCCGGCCGCCGCGGGGCCGCGCAGCGTCGCCGCCGACGCCGTCGACGGCTACCTGGCGATCGGGCCGGACGGCGCCGTCACCGTCTACAGCGGCAAGGCGGACATCGGCACCGGCCTGCGCGCGGTGGTGCGCCAGGTCGTGGCCGAGGAACTCGGCGTCGCGCCGGCGGGCATCGCGATGGTCGAGGGCGACACGGCGCTGACCCCGGACCAGGGTCCGACCGGCGGCAGCACCGGCACGCCGGTCGGCGCCATGCAGATCCGCCGCGCCGCCGCGACCGCGCGCGAACGCCTGCTGGCGCTGGCGGCGGCGCGGCTCGGCCGGCCCGCGGCGGAACTGGAGGCGGTCGATGGCCAGGTGCGCCCGCGCGCCGGCGGGGCCGGCATCGGCTTCGCCGCGCTGCTGGACGGCGCCGCTTTCGCGATGACGGTGGACCCGGCGGCGGCGCTGAAGGACCCGGCGGCGTTCCGCTGGATCGGCACCTCGCTGCCGCGCCCCGACGTGCCGGCCAAGGTGACCGGCCGGCATATTTATGTACATGACATAACCATTCCGGGCATGCTGCATGGGCGGGTGATCCGCCCGCCCGCCATCGGGGCTTCCCTCATCGATGTGGACGAGAGTTCGGTGGCCGCCATCCCTGGGGTGCGGGTGGTGCGCCGGCGCGATTTCCTCGGGCTGGTGGCGGCCAACGAGTGGGACGCCGAGCGCGCCGTCCGGACCCTGTCGGCGCGCTGGACGGCGCCCCGGACGCTGCCGGGCTCGGAAAATCTGTTCGATACTGTACGTACTACGCCGGTCGCGCTCGAAGCGGTGTTGCGCCAGGTCGGCGATCCGGCGCCGCCGCTCGCAGCCGGGCGGGTGCTGGCGGCGAGCTACCGCTGGCCGATCCAGTCGCACGGCTCCATCGGCCCGTCCTGCGCGGTGGCCGATGTGCGCGCCGACGCGGCGACCATCTGGTCGGCCTCGCAGGCCACCCACGCCCATCGCCCGCTGTTCGCCCGCTTCCTCGGCCTGCCCGCCGAGCGGGTGCGGCTGATCTACGTGAACGGCGCCGGCTCCTACGGCACCAACGGCAGCGATGACGCCGCCGCCGACGCCGCCCTGCTGTCGCAGGCGGTCGGCGCGCCGGTCCGCGTGCAGTGGTCGCGCGCCGACGAACTGGGCTGGGACCCGAAAGGTCCGCCGCAGATTCTCGACCTCCGCGCCGCCCTCGACTCGGCCGGCAAGGTGCTGGCCTGGGAAACGGTCGCCCTGCTGCCCGCCAACACGCCGGGGCTGCGCACGGTGCCGCTGCTGGCAGTGGAGGCCGCCGGGCTGGATCAGCCGCGCGGCATGACCTCGGCCATGATCCAGCAGAACATCGACCCGCCCTACGCCATTCCGCACATCCGCGCGGCGGTGCGCTGGCTGGAAAGCACGCCGCTGCGCCCGTCCAACCTGCGCTCGCCCGGCAAGGTCGGCAACGTGATGGCGGTGGAAGGGTTCATGGACGAACTGGCCGCCGCCGCCGGAGTCGACGCGGTGCAATACCGGCTGAACCAGTTGCAGGAGCCGCGCGGCATCGCGGCGTTGCAGCGCGCGGCGGCGATGCTGGGCTGGCAGACCCGCCCCTCGCCCGCCCCGGCCGATCCCGCCGCGGCCACCCTGCGGGGCCGCGGCATTTCCTATTGCCACTACAAGGGGGCCGAGAATTTCCTCGCCATGGGCATGGAGGTGGCGGTGGAGCGCGCCAGCGGCACGGTTCGCGTGCTCCGCGTGGTCTGCGTGCACGAGTGCGGCCTGATGGTGAACCCGGACGGCGTGCGCGCCCAGGTCGAGGGCGGCATCCTGCAATCGCTCAGCCGCGCCCTGTTCGAGGCGGTCAGCTTCGATGCCGCGGGGGTGACCAGCACGGACTGGACGAGCTACCCGATTCTGACCTTCCCCGACGTGCCGGCGCTGGAGATCGAGCTGATCGACCGGCCGCATGAAAAGCCCCTCGGCGCCGGCGAGGCGGCCTGCGCGCCGGTCGCCGCCGCGCTCGGCAACGCCCTGTTCGACGCCACCGGCATCCGCCTGCGCGAGGCCCCCTTCACCGCCGAACGCATGAAGGCCGCGCTGGCCGCGCACGCCACCTGAACGCCCGATGACGGAGGAAACCGCCATGCCACTGAAGGATATCCTGGTCCACCTCGATGCCTCGGCACGCTCCGAGGTGCGGCTGGCGATCGCCGCCGGGCTGGCGGCGCGCCACGGCGCCCACCTGACCGGGCTGTGCGTGATCGACATCCCGCCGCCCGACATGTTCTACGGCTTCCCGTCGGCCTTCCTCGACCTGCAGCGCGCCGAGGACATCGTCGAGCGCATGCACGGCAGCGCCACCACCGAGGCGAGCCGCCTGGAGGCAGCGTTCCGCGAGCGGCTGCACCTCGATGGGCTGGAAGGCGAGTGGCGGGTGGCCGAGGGCGTCGCCGGCGAGGTAGTGGCCTTGCATGGCCGCTATGCGGACCTGATCGTGCTGGGCCAGAGCGACCCGCGCAAACCCATGGGCGCGCGGGGGGTGGATCTGCCGGTCACCGCGCTGATGACGTGCGGCCGGCCCCTGCTGATGGTGCCGTTCGCCGGCGCCTTCCCGGTGGTGGGCCACGACGTGCTGGTCGGCTGGAACGCCACCGCCGAGGCGGCGCGCGCGCTGAACGACGCCCTGCCGATCCTGCAGCAGGCGCACAAGGTGACGGTGCTGTCGATCAACCCGCGCCGCGGCATCCGCGGCGACGGCGACGTGCCGGCGGCGGATATCGCGCTGCACCTCGCCCGCCACGGCATCCACGCCGAGGCGGCGCACACGGTGGCGACCGACATCCCGGAGGGCGACGCGCTGCTGTCCTACGCCGCCGATATCGGCGCCGACCTGCTGGTGACCGGCATGTACAGCCACTCGCGGGTGCGCGAAATGGTGTTCGGCGGGGTCACCCGGAGCCTGCTGACGGAAATGACGGTGCCGGTGTTCATGGCGCACTGAGCAGCGGAACGGGCCGAGGCCGGCGCCGCCAAGGCCCGGCGGGCGCGGGGCTGCCAGTACTTTTGGAGGGGTATCGGGAGAGCAGGGACAGGGCACCGGGCCCCCCGACTTGACTTGCATCAAGGCGGGCGCCGTTTTCACCGCCTAGTTTCCGCGCACATTTGCAGCTCGGGGACGGATGTGGCTAGAAAACCGGCGGATCTGACGCGCTCGGTTGGCCTGTCAATCGAGCCGGGCGCGTGCCCGGCCCGCACCAGCCCGCTGCACTGCGACCGTCGACGCATATGCGACCTGCGAGCGCCGGGATGCCGAAAGCGTGAATGCGTCGCAGGCATGCGCTATAAGCCCAGCCGACCGTTTGCCCCGGCAGGACAGCGCGACAGCCGCAAAACGCTGCTCGCGCGGTAACACTGACATCAACACTGAGGCCCAAATGAACAACAAGTACCCCGGTATCCCGAGCGTCATCCATGGTAACGGGGCAGTGGCCCAGGTCATGGGACATGTTTGCGGCGGCGTCATCGGTTACCCGATCACCCCCTCGACCGAGATATCCGAGATCTACGAGGCATTTCGCGCCGGCGGCGGCTGCAATGTCTGGGGCAAGCATCCCTTCTTCTTCGAACCGGAAGGCGAGCACTCCGCCCAGAGCGGCGCCCTCGGCGCGGCACTGACCGGCGGCAAGTATGTCTCCAACGCCTCCTCGAGCCAGGGCATCCTCTACGGGCTGGAATCGCACTACGTCACCGTCGGCAAGAAGGTCGGCGGCTTCGTCCTGCAGGTGGCCGCCCGCGTTGTCTCCAAGCATTCACTGAACGTGATGGCCGGGCATGACGACGTCTACGCCCTGCTGTCCTCAGGCTACACCATCCTGTTCGGCAGCAACCCGCAGGAAGCCGCCGACCTCGCCGCGATCTCCTACAAGGTCAGCGCGACCTCGCTGATCCCGGTGGCCAACTGCATGGACGGCTTCGCCACCAGCCACATGCTCAGCGAAGCGCTGATGCCCGAGCCCGAGCTGCTCAGGGAATACCTCGGCGACCCGGCCGGGCGCATCAAGGCGCCGACGGTCGCGCAGGCCCTGCTGTTCGGCGCCAAGGGGCGCGTGTTCCAGCTCAAGCAGTACCTGTCGCGCCATCAGGCCGACCTCGCGCCGGAAGACCTGGCGCAGCTGAAAACCTACCTCGACGCCAACGCCGAGGCGATCGAGCCCGACAACGCCGGCGAATTCGTCGCCAACACGCTGGGCTGGATTCCCGACGAGCTGCAGGCCCAGTGGCGCCGGCAGTGGCTGAACGCGCCGGAAAAGGGCACCCGCCAGCGGGTTCCCGCGCTGGTCGACGTCGACAACCCCGGCCTCACCGGCGGGGTGCAGAACCAGCCCGACTTCCAGGCCGGCGCGGTCGATCACCGCACCCATTTCGCCAGCGAGATCCCCCACTTCGTGCGCGAGGCGATGGTCGAATACGCCGACCTCACCGGTCGCGAATACAAGCCGGTCATGACCTTCATGGCCGATGACGCGGACTACCTGATGATCGGCCTGGGCTCGGTCACCGACGACGCCGAGGCGGTCGCCGCCCATCTGCGCGGCCAGGGCAAGAAGGTCGGCGTGGTTTCGATCAAGCTGCTGCAACCCTTCCCGGAAGCCGAGCTGATCGCGGTGCTGAAGGGCAAGAAGGCCGTCACCGTGCTGGAGCGCTCGGACGTCACCGCGCTGACCGGGATGGTCACCCAGGCCCTGTTCAAGGCGCGCGAGAACGCCGACGGCGTGCGCCATGCCGGCATCCCGGCGATCGACGCCCTGCCGCGCGTCACCACCGCGATCTTCGGCCTCGGCGCGCATGACCTGCAGCCGCGCCACTTGGTCGCCGCCTTCAAGAACATGGAGAAGCAGGACAGCGCGCCGTTCATCTATCTCGGCTCGCAGTTCTTCTCGAAGAACCCGACCCCGCGGATGGCCGTCCTGCAGGCGCAGATGAAGGCCGCCTACCCCGAGACCGAGTTCATGGCGCTGGAGACCGAGGCCAACCCGAACCTGCTGCCGGAAGGCGCCTTCCGCATCCGCTTCCACTCGATCGGCGGCTACGGCACCATCGCCTCGGGCAAGCTGCTCACCGACATCCTCGCCGGCGCGCTCGACCTGCACTCGAAGTCGGCGCCGAAATACGGCTCGGAGAAGAGCGGCGCACCGACCAACTACTACATCACGCTGAGCCCGGAGCCGGTGAAGATCACCAACGCCGAGCTGGAAGACGTGGAAGTCGTCATCTCGCCCGACCACAAGGTGTTCGACCATTCCAACCCGCTGCGCGGGCTGGTGGCGGGCGGCACCTTCATCATGCAGACCCACCTCACGCCCGAGGAGCTGTGGCACGAGCTGCCGGCCTCCGCCCGCAAGACCATCCGCGAGCGGCACATCAAGTTCTTCGTCATCGACGCCTTCGACGTGGCCAAGCGGCATGCGCCGACGCCCGAGCTTGAAACCCGCATGATGGGTATCGCCTTCATCGGCGCGGTGGCTGGCAGCGTGGACCGCGTCGTGGCCGATGCCACGCGCGAGGCGCTGCTCGACAAGATCCGCGAGCAGATCAGCCACAAGTTCGACACCAAGGGCGGCGCCATCGTCGAAGGCAACATGGCGGTGATCCGCGAGGGCCTGCAGGCGACGAAGCGGGTGGATTACGACGCCCCCGCGTTCGCCGAGGCGGAAAAGGTCGTCGCGGAGAAGTCCGCGCGCACCGTCGCCATCTCGGCCTCGATGTGCCGGGCCGCCTCGCCGGCCTCGGCCGCCGGCTTCCTCGACCAGGAATACTACGACGACACGGTGGGCGCCCCGTTCCGCGACGGCACCATCGCCGAGGCGCCGGTGCTGCCGGGCAGCGGCCTGTTCATGCCGGCCGGCAGCGCCGCGTTCAAGGACAAGGGCATGTTCCGGCGCAACGTGCCGGAATTCATCGCCGACCTGTGCACGGGCTGCATGGAATGCGCCCTGGTCTGCCCGGACGCGGCGATCCCGAACACGGTGCACGACATCCACGAACTGCTGACCACGGCCATCCGCGAGCTCAACGTGCCGGCATCCCAGCAGGAGGCGCTGCGCAACCACGTCTTCGCGCTGAGCGAGGCGGTCCGCACCGTCTATCGCGCGAGCAAGGACCCCAAGCCGTTCCATGAGATCGTGGCCGAGGCGGCGGGCGCCATCGTCACCGAGAACGCCACGCTGCGGCGCAACTTCCTGCGTCTCGCCGAGGCGCTGTCGGTCTATCCGGTGGCCAAGACCCGGCCGTTCTTCGACGCCATGGAGAAGGCCAACCCGGGCAGCGGCGGCCTGTTCGCCGCCAACATCGATCCGTGGAAGTGCTCGGGCTGCCTGGAATGCATCGACGTCTGCGGCCCCGGCGCACTGGTCGCGCGCGAACAGGACGCCGCCCTGCTGGACACCCTGCAGGCGCGCTTCGAGTTCCTCAGCAAGACCCCGAACACGCCGCCGCGCTTCAGCGAGGACGCGACCAAGCCTGACGGCGACATCAAGCGGCTGATGCTGGACCGCGGCAACTACTACGCCACCACCGGCGGCCACGGCGCCTGCCGCGGCTGCGGCGAGGTCACCTCGATCCGTCTGGTCACCTCGGCCAACCACGCCATCCACGACCGTCGCCGGCGTGAACATGTCCGCGAGCTGGAAGGGCTGATCGACAACCTGGCGGGCAAGCTGACCACCGTCGCCAAGGGCGATGCCGAGCGCCGCGCCCGCATCACCCGCACCATCGAGGTGCTGGAGAAGCGGCTCTACATGTTCGAGAGCGGCCCGAGCGGCAACGGCCCGGCCAGCAGCGTGATCGCCAACTCGACGGGTTGCAGCAGCGTCTATGCCTCGACCTTCCCGTTCAACCCATACAACGACCCGTGGGTGAACAGCCTGTTCCAGGACGCCCAGCCGCTGGCCAAGGGCATCTTCGAGGGGCTGACCGCCGGCGCGGTGGACGACGTGCGCGCGCTGCGCATCGCCCGGCTGGAGCTGGAGGACGCCTACGAGCCGGCCACCCACGACCCGTACTTCCGCTACCTGTCGTGGGCCCAGTTCACGCCTGAGGAACTCGGCCTGCTGCCGACGGTGATGACCATCGGCGGCGACGGCGCCACCTACGACATCGGCTTCGGCGCGCTGTCGCGGCTGCTCGCCACGCGCACGCCGGTCAAGGTGATGGTGCTGAACTCCGGTGTCTATTCCAACACCGGCGGACAGGCCTCGACGGCAAGCTTCATCGGCCAGGACTCCGACCTGTCGCGCTTCGGCGCCGCCCACTCCGGCAAGCAGGAGGACCGCAAGGAACTCGGCCTGATCGCCGCCTTCCACCCGAACGTGTTCGTGGTGCAGAGCTGCACGTCGTTGCAGGGGCACTTCCTGAAGAACGTGATGGAGTTCCTGACCTACAACGACAGCCCGGCGGTGCTCGACGTCTACACGCCTTGCCAGGCCGAGCACGGCATCGGCGACCCGCAGGCCAGCCGGCACGGGCGTCTGGCGGTGGAAAGCCGGATGAGCCCGGTGTTCGTGCACGATCCGCGGCGCGGCACCAACATCCACAGCTGGTTCAACCTCGAGGGCAACCCCGACGCCGACAAGGACTGGGCGACCGGCAGCATCGAATACGTCGATGCCGACGGCTCGTCGAAGCTGCTTGAATATCCGCTGACCCCCGCCGACTTCGCGGCCGGCGAGAGCCGCTTCAAGAAGCACTTCAAGAAGCTGAAGGACGGCGTCGAGGCACTGCCGATGGTCGAGTTCATCGACCTGCCGGAAGCGGATCGCGCGGGCAAGACGGCGTTCGTGTGGTCGACCGACGACGACAAGCACCTGATCCGCCTGTCGGTGTCGGCCACCATCGTCCACCTGGTCCAGGAGCGCCGGAAGTACTGGCGCACCCTGCAGTACCTGGCCGGCAAGGACGTGGCGAAGCTGGACGCCGACCATGCCGTCGAACTGCCGGCGTTGAAGGCGCAGTACGCCGAGTCGGTGAAGCAGCGGGAAAGCACGATCGACCAGATCGCCCGCGGCATGTCGCAACTGGCGGCGTCCTCCAAGGCGCCGGCCAATGGCGGCGGCCTCGCCGCACTGATGCCGGCCGCCACCGCGGCGGCACCGGCGGCGGCCGAGGCGCCGACGAACGGGACCGAGGCGCTGGTCTCGATCGCCCCGGAAGACCAGGCCAAGTGCACGAACTGCAAGACCTGCTACCAGGACCTGAGCGAAATCTTCGAGAAGACCCGCATCGTCGTCGACGGCGCGGCCAAGGAAGTGGGCCGGGTGATCCCCGGCGTGCTCGACCGCATCACGGTGACGCCGGAACTGAAGGCCCGGATCGCCAAGGTGGCGGCCAACTGCGACTCGGAGATCATTCGATGAGCGGGGGCATCCAGGCCCCCGCGGGCGCGCAGCTGGCCCGCTTCCAGCAGGCCAGCAGCGCTTTCGAAACCACGCGGCAGGAACTTGAGAATCTCGCGCAGAGCGACGAGGTCGAGCTGTTCGAGAAGCAGTTGGCGCTGTTGCGCAAGCGCCTGCTGGCCGACCCCAAGGCGTTCCGCCAGACCTTCATCACCGAAGGCACGCAGGCCATCGCGTGGGAGTTCAAGCAGGACGAGCTGGGCGAGGCTTTCGCCAAAACGCTGTGGGACCTGCTGCTCGCCAACGACGACATGAGCACGATCCTGATGCGCTTCATCTGGGACGTGCCGCTCAAGTTCAAGCGCAAGTTCGTCCGCGCCCTCGACCAGCACCTGTCCGACCGCTACCCGGTGTTCAAGGGCCTGTCGGAAGGCTGGCCGGCGGAGAACTTCATCCCGCCGTACGTGCGCCCCGCGGAGGTGCGGGCGCACGACTTCGGCCTCGTGACCCAGGGCTACCTGGGCTACATGAACGTCGGCTACACCGCGCGGGAGGTCGATCTGCTGGTGTGGCTGGAAGTGCTGCGCGACAAGCAGTGCGAGGAACGGCCCTGCGAGGTCGGCCTGTGCATCGAAGGCCGGACAGAGCCCAAGGGCGGCTGCCCGGTGAAGATCCACATCCCGGAGATGCTGGACCTGCTGGGCAAAGGGAAGTTCACCGAAGCGCTCCGGCTGATCGAGGGCTGCAACCCGCTGCCCAACGTGACGGGGCGCGTCTGCCCGCAGGAATTGCAGTGCCAGGGCGTCTGCACCCACACCGGCCGGCCGATCGAGATCGGCCAGCTCGAGTGGTTCCTGCCGCAGCGCGACAAGCTGTTGAATCCGGACGCGGCGCAGGAACTGCTGAAGGATTTCGTCGATCCTTGGAAGCGCGCCGAGAAGCCGCCGATCGCGGTGGTCGGCTCCGGCCCGGCCGGCCTGATCAACGCCTACCTGCTGGCCAGCGAGGGCTTCCCGGTCACCGTGTTCGAAGCCTTCCATGAACTCGGCGGCGTGCTGCGCTACGGCATTCCCGAGTTCCGCCTGCCCAACGAGCTGATCGACGACGTGGTCGGCAAGATCCGCCTGCTCGGCGGCAAGTTCGTCACCAACTTCATCGTCGGCAAGACGGCGACGATCGAGGAGCTGAAGGCGGCCGGGTTCTGGAAGATCTTCGTCGGCACCGGCGCCGGCCTGCCGCGCTTCATGAACGTGCCCGGCGAGCATCTGCTGGGGGTCATGTCGGCCAACGAGTTCCTCACCCGCGTCAACCTCATGCAGGCGCTGAAGGAGGAATACGAGACCCCCTTGCCAATGGTGAAGGGCAAGGAAGTGATCGTGATCGGCGCCGGCAATACCGCGATGGATGCGGCGCGCACGTCCTATCGTCTGGGCGGGCACGTCACCATCGTCTATCGCCGCACCCGCGCCGAGATGCCGGTCCGCAAGGAGGAGCTGGCGCACGCGCTGGAGGAAGGCATCGAGCTGAAGGTGCTGCGCGCGCCAACCGAATTCCTCGGCGACGAAAAGACGCATTTCGTCACCGCGGCGACGCTGGACGTGATGGAGCTGGGCGAGCCCGACGCCTCGGGCCGGCGCAGCCCGGTCCCGACCGGCAAGACCGAACTGATGAAGGTGGACCTGGTGATCATGGCCCTCGGCAATTCGCCGAACCCGATCATCAAGGACTCCGAGCCCCGTCTGAAGACCACCAAATGGGGCAGCATCGGCGTCGGCAAGGGCACGCAGGAGACCTCGGTGGAGGGGGTCTATACCGGCGGCGACGCGGCGCGCGGCGGCTCGACCGCCATCCTCGCGGCCGGCGACGGCCAGGCGGCGGCCCGCGAGATCGTCGGCGACATCGACCTGTGCGCGACCGACATCAAGGACCTGGTGACCCGCGCCGCGCAGTACACCTCGACCGGCGCCTCGCCGCAGACCATCCTCAAGAAGATCGACCTGTCGGAAGGCATCGTCGAGTTCCTGGTGCATTCGCCGCTGGTCGCCAAGGCGGCGAAGGCCGGGCAGTTCGTGCGCGTGCTGCCCTGGGGCAAGGGCGAGTTGATCCCGCTGACGCTGGCCGACTGGGACGCCAAGGCCGGCACCATCACGCTGGTGGTGCAGGCCATGGGCACCAGCAGCATCGCCATGAACAAGATGAAGGTCGGCGAGGCCTTCACCGGCATCGGCGGCCCGCTCGGCCAGCCCAGCAAGCTGCACCGCTACGAGGGCAATCAGACCGTGGCCTTCGCCGCCGGCGGCCTCGGCCTGCCGCCGGTCTATCCGATCATGCGCGAGCACCTGCGGATGGGTAACCACGTCACCCTGATCGCCGGCTTCCGCAACGCCGACCTGCTGTTCTGGACCGGGGACGACGAACGCGTCGCCGACCTGAAGGCCGAGTTCGGCGACCAGCTCGAGGTGATCTACGCCAGCAACGACGGCAGCTTCGGCGAGAAGGGCTTCGTCACCGTCCCGCTGGAGCGGCTGCTGCGCGAGAACGCCGAGGGCAAGGGCCGCAAGATCGCCGAGGTCGTGGCGATCGGGCCGCCGCTGATGATGCGGGCCGTCGCCGACCTGACGCGTCCCTTCGGCGTCAAGACGGTGGCCAGCCTGAATTCGATCATGGTGGACGCCACTGGCATGTGCGGCGCGTGCATGGTGCCGGTGACGATCGACGGCAAGATGGTGCGCAAGCACGCCTGCATCGACGGGCCGGAACTCGACGCCCACATCATCGATTGGGACAAGTTCCTGCCCCGGTTCAACCAGTTCAAGGCGCAGGAACAGGAGAGCAAGGTCCGGCACGGCTTCGCCTGACCCCACGACGGCGCCTGAACGCATGGAACGGGCCTGGGGCGATCGCCCCAGGCCCGTTCTTTTTGCGCCCCGTCTCTCGCGCGGGATCGCAACGTATCGCAGCCAATTGATATGACACGGACCATTTCGAGGCGGACTCTGAAAGCCGAGGCGAGGACTGACATTCCGACGCGTTCCACGGCATCGGGGTAGCGTTCCGGCGATTGTCCGCGCGGCCTGTCCGTCCGCGACCCTTTGCGGAGGATAACAACAATGCCTGCCAGCCCCCCATCGCCGACCGACAGCAAGCGGCGCGCGGCGGACATGACGCGCGCGGTCGATCTGACCTCGGAACGCGGCGCCGGTCCGGTCCGCACCAGCCACCCGATCTGGCAGGACCTGTTGCCCCCGTGCAACCACGTCTGTCCGGCCGGCGAGGACATCCAGGCCTGGCTGGCGCTGGCGCAGGCCGGCAAATACCGCCAGGCCTGGGACGTGCTGATGCGCGACAACCCGATGCCGTCGGTGCACGGACGGGTCTGCTACCACCCCTGCGAAGGCGCGTGCAACCGCAACGAACTCGGCGCGCCGGTCAGCATCCACGCGGTCGAGCGCTTCCTCGGCGACATGGCCGCCGTGCTGGGCTGGCAGCCCGCCATCGACGCCGCCCCCTCGGGCAAGCGCGTGCTGGTGGTCGGGGCCGGTCCCGCCGGCCTGTCGGCGGCCTACCATCTCACCCGCCTGGGCCATGTCGTGGAGATCCACGAGGCCGGCGCGGTGCCGGGCGGCATGATGCAGTTCGGCATCCCCGCCTACCGGCTGCCGCGCGGCGACCTGATGAAGGAAATCGCCCGCATCGAGAGCATGGGCGTCACCTTCGTGCTGAACCGGCGCGTCGAGGACCTCGCCGTCGAGAAACAGGAGGGCCGGTTCGACGCGGTGTTCGTGGCGGTTGGCGCGGAAGTGTCCAAGCATGTCGAGATCCCCGCCCGCGACGCCGGCCGCACACTCGACGCGGTGGGCTATCTGCACAGCGTGGCCGCTGGCACGCCGTCGCTGCTCGGCCGCCGCGTCATAGTCTACGGCGGCGGCAACACCGCCATGGACGCCGCCCGCACCGCGCGCCGCCTCGGCGCCGACGAGGCGATGATCGTCTATCGCCGCGACCGCGCGCACATGCCGGCGCATGCCTTCGAGGCCGACGAGGCGATGGAGGAAGGCATCCGCATCAAGTGGCTCACCACCATCAAGGAATTCGCCGGCCACACGCTGACCGTCGAGCGCATGGACATCGCGCCCGACGGCCGCCCCGTGCCGACCGGGCAGTTCGAGACGCTGGAGGCCGACTCGGTCGTGCTCGCGCTCGGCCAGGACACCGAGAGCGGCTTCATGAGCCGCGTTCCCGGCGTCGAGATGAAGGCCGACGGCACCGTGATCGTCGGGCCCGACATGATGACCGGGGCGGCCGGCATCTTCGCCGGCGGCGACATGGTGGCGAGCGAGCGCACCGTCACCGTCGCGGTCGGCCACGGCAAGCTGGCCGCCCGCCATATCGACGCCTGGCTGCGCGGCACCATGCATGTGCCGGCGGACAAGCCGGCCGTGGTGACCTGGCCGATGATGAACCTGCCGGTGTTCAGCGACGCCGAGCCGACGCCGCAGAAACGCCTGCTGGGCAGTGTACGCGAGTCCAGCTTCACCGAGGTCATGGCCGGGCTCACCGAGCCGGAGGCGCAGCGCGAGGCGCAGCGCTGCCTGTCCTGCGGCCGCTGCTTCGAATGCGACAACTGCTTCGCCGCCTGCCCCGAGAACGCCATCGAAAAGCTCGGCCCGGGCCGCGGCTACCAGCTGGTCCCGGCGCTCTGCACGGGGTGCGCGACCTGTTACGAGCAGTGTCCGTGCCATGCCATCGAAATGCAGGCGGAGGCGGGGCAATGAGCGCGAATGACCGGCGCGCGACCATGGACGGCAATACCGCGGTCGCCCATGTCGCCTATCGCACCACCGAGGTGGCGGCGATCTTCCCGATCACCCCCAGTTCCACCATGGCGGAACTGGCCGACCAGTGGGCGGCCGAGGGGCTGACCAACATCTGGGGCAGCGTGCCCGTGGTGCAGGAGATGCAGAGCGAGGGCGGCGCCGCCGGCGCCGTGCACGGCGCGCTGCAGAGCGGCGCCATGACCACGACCTTCACCGCGTCGCAGGGCCTCCTGCTGATGCTGCCGAACATGTACAAGATCGCCGGCGAGCTGACCGCGACGGTATTCCACGTCGCCGCCCGCGCGCTCGCCACCCAGGCCTTGTCGATCTTCGGCGACCACAGCGACGTCATGGCCGCGCGCGGCACCGGCTTCGCGCTGCTGTCGTCCGGCTCGGTGCAGGAGGCGCATGACACCGCGCTGGTGGCGCAGGTCGCCACGCTGGCCTCGCGGGTGCCGTTCCTGGCCTTCTTCGACGGCTTCCGCACCAGCCACGAGGTGAACGCGCTGGAGCTGCTGAGCGACGAGCAGATCCGCGCCATGATCGACGACGACCTGGTGCGCGCCCACCGCGCCCGCGCGCTCGACCCCGAGCGGCCGTTCGTGCGCGGCACCGCGCATAACCCGGACACGTACTTCCAGGCCCGCGAGACCGTCAATTCGTTCTACGCCGCCGTGCCCGGCCACGTGCAGGCGGCGATGGACCGCCTCGCCGCGATGACCGGCCGACAGTACCACCTGTTCGACTACGACGGCGCCCCGGATGCGGACCGGGTGATCGTGCTGATGGGCTCGGGCAGCGAGACCGCGCGCGAAACCGTCGCCGAGCTGCGCCAGCGCGGCGAGCGCGTCGGCGTGGTGCAGGTGCGGCTCTACCGTCCCTTCGCGGCGGACACCTTCGTCAACGCCCTGCCCGCGACGGTGCGCGCGCTGGCCGTGCTGGAGCAGACCAAGGAGCCGGGCGCGGCCGGCGAGCCGCTCTACCAGGACGTCATCGCCACCCTGGCGCAGGCCGTGGCGAACGGGGCGCGCGCCACCATGCCGCGCGTGGTGGGCGGGCGCTACGGCCTGTCGTCGAAGGATTTCCCGCCGACCCTGGTCAAGGCGGTGTTCGACGAACTGGCGAAGCCGCAGCCGCGCAACGGCTTCACGCTGGGCATCGTCGACGACGTCACCCACAGCCACCTCGATCCCGACCCGGCCTTCCGGCTGCGCCACCCGGGGCTGGTGGAAGCGGTGTTCTATGGCCTCGGCGCCGACGGCACGGTGGGCGCGAACAAGAACAGCGTGAAAATCATCGCCGAGGACGCCGGGCTGCATGCCCAGGGCTATTTCGTCTACGACAGCCACAAATCGGGCGCGCAGACCGTCTCGCATCTGCGCTTCGGGCCGGATGCGATCCACATGCCCTACCTGATCGCGCAGGCCAGCTTCGTCGCCTGCCATCAGTTCAGCTTCGTCGAGCGCGTCGACGTGCTGCGCCTGGCCGCGCCCGGCGCCACCTTCCTGCTGAACAGCCCGTACGGCGCGGACGCGGTGTGGGACCACCTGCCGCGCTCCATGCAGCAGCGCATCATCGACCTCAAGCTGCGCTTCTTCGTCATCGACGCCTCGCGGGCGGCGCAGGACGTCGGGCTGCGCGGCCGTACCAACACCATCCTGCAGACCTGCTTCTTCGCCATCTCCGGTGTGCTGCCGAAGGACGAGGCGATCCGCGAGATCAAGAAGTCGATCGAGAAGACCTACCTGCGCAAGGGCGCCGACGTGGTGGCGCGGAACTTCAAAGCGGTCGACGCGACGCTGGAGCGCCTGCACGAGGTCGCCGTGCCCGCCAGCGCCAGCAGCGCCTGGGAACGTCCGCCGCTGGTGCCGGCGAGCGCGCCCGCCTTCGTGCGCGAGGTCACCGCCCGCATGATGGAAGGCCTGGGCGACGACATCCCGGTCAGCCTGATGCCCATCGACGGCACCTTCCCCAGCGGCACGGCGGCCTGGGAGAAGCGCAACGTCGCCGACTTCGTGCCGGTCTGGGAGCCGACCATCTGCATCCAGTGCGGCCAGTGCAGCTTCGTCTGCCCGCACGGCGTGATCCGCGCCAAATACTACGACGAGAGCCGGCTGGAGGGCGCGCCGGCCAACTTCCGCTCGGCGCCGATCAACGTGCGCGGCTTCCCCGACGTGCGCTTCACCCTGCAGATCCATGTCGAGGACTGCACGGGCTGCGGCCTGTGCACCGAGGCCTGCCCGGCGTTCAGCGCGCTGGAGCCCAACACCAAGGCGATCAACCTGCGAGACAAGCTGCCGCTGGTCGAGCCCGAGCGCGCCAGCATGGAATTCTTCGAGGCGCTGCCGATGAACGACCGCGCCCGGGTGAATTTCGCCGAAGTGCGCGGGGTGCAGTTCCTGGAGCCGCTGTTCGCCTTCTCCGGGGCCTGCGCGGGCTGCGGCGAGACGCCGTACGTGAAGCTGCTGAGCCAGTTGTTCGGCGACCGCATGGTGGTGGCCAACGCCACGGGCTGCAGCTCCATCTATGGCGGCAACCTGCCGGTGACGCCGTGGATGGTGAACGCCGAGGGGCGCGGCCCCGCGTGGTCGAATTCGCTGTTCGAGGACAACGCCGAATTCGGCCTGGGCATGCGGCTCGCCGCCGACAAGCATCTGGAGAATGCCACCGCGCTGGCGCACCGCCTCGCCCCCCGGCTCGGCGAGGAGCTGGTGCAGGCCATCCTGGCCGCGCCACAGATCCGCGAATCCGAGATCCGCGCCCAACGCGGCCGGGTGGCCGAGCTGGCGACCCGGCTGCGCGCGCTGGACGATCCCGACGCGCGCCAGTTGCTGTCGCTCGCCGGTCATTTCGTCCGCCGCAGCGTCTGGATCGTCGGCGGCGACGGCTGGGCGTACGATATCGGCTACGGCGGCCTGGACCACGTGCTGTCCACCGCGCGCGACGTCAACGTCCTGGTGCTCGACACCGAGGTCTATTCCAACACCGGCGGCCAGGCTTCCAAGGCGACGCCGATCGGCGCGGTGGCGAAGTTCGCCGCCGCGGGCAAGCGGACCGCGCGCAAGGACCTGGCGTTGCAGGCGATCGCCTACGGCAACGTCTACGTCGCCCAGGTGGCCATGGGCGGCAACCCGCAGCAGACCCTGCTGGCCTTCCGCGAGGCCGAGGCCTGGCCGGGACCGTCGCTCATCGTGGCGTACTGCCACTGCATCGCGCATGGCATCGACATGCAGCAGGGGCTGCGCCAGCAGGACCTGGCGGTGGCCACCGGCTACTGGCCGCTGTTCCGCTACAATCCGGCGATGCGCCACGCCGGCGCCAACCCGTTCCGCCTGGACAGCCCGCGCCCGACCATGCGGTTCCGCGACTACGCCTACAACGAGGTGCGCTACAAGGTGCTGGCGCAGACCCGCGCCGAAGAGGCCGAGGTGTTGCTGCGCAGCGCCCAGCAAGCGATCGACGAGAAATACCGCCTGTATGAAGACATGGCGGGCTGGGAGCATACCCGCTTCCACCCGGCCAAGCCTGTGTGAGGTATCAGCATGCCCGATCTCAGCACGTCCTATCTCGGCCTCAAGCTGGCCAACCCGCTGATCGCCTCGGCCTCGCCGCTCACCCGCGAGTTGGGCAACATCCGGGCGCTGGAGGACGCCGGCGCCGCCGCGCTGGTGCTGCCGTCGGTGTTCCAGGAGCAGATCGAGCAAGAGGCGGACGAACTGGAGGGGGCGATGGAGATGGGCGCCGAAAGCGTCGCCGAGGCGTCCAGCTTCATGCCGCCGAGCGTCTGGCACGGCGGCCCGTATGAGATGCTGGAAACCGTCCGCCGCGCCCGCGCCGCGGTCGGCATTCCGGTGATCGCCAGCCTGAACGGCGTCACCGCGGCGGGCTGGACCGCCTATGCCAGGGAGTTGGAGCAGGCCGGCGCCAGCGCGATCGAGCTCAACGTCTACTTCGTGCCGACCGACCCCACGCTGACCGGCAGCGACGTGGAGGCGCATTACCTGGACGTGCTGCACGCGGTGAAGGCGACCGTGAGGATTCCCGTGGCGATGAAGCTGGGTCCGTTCTTCAGCGCGCCGGGCGCCGTGGTGCGTGCGCTGGACGGCGCCGGCGCCGACGGCTTCGTTCTCTTCAACCGCTTCTACCAGCCCGACATCGACCTCGTGACGATGCGGGTGCAGCGCGATCTGGTGCTCTCCGGGCCGGTCGAGCTGCGCCTGCCGCTGCTGTGGATCGGCGTGCTGGCCGGCACGCTGCGGGGCTCGCTGGCCGCCAGCACCGGGGTGGAGACCGCCGACGAGGTGGTGAAATACCTGCTGGCCGGGGCCGATGCGGTGATGACCACGTCCGCCCTGTTGCGCCACGGCGTGGGCCATATGGCGAGCCTGGTCGGCGGGCTGGCGGAGTGGCTCGACGCGCGCGGGGCGGACCTCGCCGACATCAAGGGCCGCATGAGCCGGGCCCGGCTGCGCGACCCCCTGGCCTACGAACGCGCCAACTACATCCGCATCCTGCAGGGCTGGCGGCCCTAGGCACCGGGTCCGGCGGTCCGGGTCCGCCGGCCGTCCGGCGCCAACTTGTTGGCCGATGGAGTAGAGCCCCTGGACTTCCTGCCCCCCCCGGGCTAGCACGGTATCGGGTTGGCCTGTAGAGTCCGCGCCATCGGTGGGCCGACGGGTCCGGGTTGCGTTGCTTTGCGATGGGAGATCAGTTTTTGATTCGTACTCGCGCGGCGCTGCTGGCGGTGCTGTCGGCGTTCTGGCTTCTGTTCCCCTTGCTCGCGACGGCCCAGCAGCCCTCGCGCGCGCCCGTGCGTCCGGCAGCCGCCTCACAGCCGGCCGGCGCCACCATCACGGCGATCCGGGTCGAGGGCAATCTGCGCATCGAATCGGGCACCATCCGCTCCTACATGCTGGTGGTGCCGGGCGATCCGTACAACGCCGACCGGGTCGACCTCAGCCTGAAGACGCTGTACGCGACCGGCCTGTTCAGCGACGTGGCGATCCGCCGCGACGGCACCGCCCTGGTGGTGGCCGTGAAGGAGAACCCGATCGTCAACCGGGTCGCCTTCGAGGGCAACCACAAGCTCAACGACGACGCCCTGCGCGATGCCGTCCAGTTGAAGCCGCGCGCCGTGTTCACGCCGACGCTGGCCGAGGCGGACCGCCAGCGCATCCTCGACGCCTATGCCAAGCGCGCCCGCTTCGCGGCCACGGTCACCCCGAAAATCATCGAATTGCCACAGAACCGCGTCGACGTGGTGTTCGAGATCAACGACGGCTCCGCCACCCTGATCGCGACCATCGTTTTCGTCGGCAACAAGGCGTTCGGCGAGGGCACGCTGAGGGACGTGGTGGGCAGCCGGGAGACGGCCTGGTGGCGTTTCCTGTCCACCTCGGACATCTACGACCCCGAACGCGTCGCCTATGACCGCGAGTTGCTGCGCCGCTACTATCTCAAGAACGGCTACGCCGATTTCCAGGTGACCGGGGCGACGGCCGAGCTGACCCCGGACAAGACGGCCTTCTTCCTGACCTACACGCTGAACGAGGGCGAACGCTACCGGCTCAGCAAGGTTGCGGTGAATTCCACCCTGCGCGACCTGCCCAACGCGGTGCTGGAGCCGGTGCTGGAAATGTCGTCTGGCGACTGGTTCGACGGCGACGCCGTGGAGCGCACCGTCCAGGCACTGACCGACTACGCGCAGGGTCACGGCCAGCCCTTCGTCAACGTCGACCCCCACGTGGAGCGCAACCGCGACAAGCACACCATCGACCTCACCTTCAACGTGAACGAGGGGCCGCGCGTCTATGTCGAGCGCATCGACATCGTCGGCAACGCGCGCACCAAGGACAAGGTCATCCGGCGCGAGTTCCGCCTTGCCGAGGGCGACGCCTTCAATGCCGCGCTGATGCGCCGCACCCAGCAGCGGCTGAAGGATTTGGACTATTTCAATGCCGTCACCCTGACCACTCAGCCTGGCTCGGCACCCGACAAGGCGATCGTCAACGCCCAGATCGACGAGAAATCGACCGGTGAACTGACCGTCGGCGGCGGCTACTCCACCGATATCGGCGCGCTGGTGAGCTTCGGCGTCCACGAGCGCAACCTGGTCGGCACCGGGCTGGACGCCGGGCTGGACACCACGCTGGCGCAGAAGGAGAGCCAGATCAACCTGGGGCTCACCGACCCCTACTTCCTCGATCGCAACATCGTTACCAGTGCCAACGTCTTCCTGGTACAAAACAACAACATTTCGATCTCCGATTACGAAGAGCGGCGTATCGGCTTCTCGTTGAGTGCCGGCTACGAGTTCAATGAGCATTTGCGGCAGACCTGGACGTATTCGCTGGTCCAGCGAGATATTTACAATGTCCAGCCAAGCGCTAGCCTATACGTGCAGAACGCGTCAGGCGTGACGCTGATGTCGCAGGTCGGCCAGACCTTGACGCTGGACTATACCGACAGCCGCCTCGACCCGCGCCAGGGTTGGTTGGTGCGCGGCGGGACCGACTTCGCCGGCGTTGGCGGCGATGTCCATTACGTTCGCACCAAGGTGGACGGCGAATACTTCATCCCGCTGGAACGGTGGTTCGGCAGCAACGACTGGGACATCGCCATCACGGCCGGCACCGGCTACCTGTTCACTTTCGACGGGCACGAACAGATCATCGACCGCTTCTTCCTCGGCGGTGACAATCTGCGCGGCTTCGAAATCGGCGGTGCCGGTCCGCACTCCATACCCACCACCGCCTATCCGGACAGCAACAGCCTGGGCGGGCGGTTCATCTGGACGCAGTCGACCGAGTTGCGCTTCCCGCTGCCGGTCTCGCCCGACCTCGGCCTGTCCGGGCGGGTGTTCGTCGATATGGGCGGGCTGAGCCAGGTCAGCGCGCTCTACGTGGGCGGCGTGCGGCAGCCCCTGGTTGACAGCGCCAGCCCACGAATCGGCACCGGCGTTGGCATTTCCTGGAAAACGCCGTTCGGGCTCATCAACCTCGACTTCGCCCAGGCCGTGCTGAAACAACATTACGACGAGACGCAGTTTTTCCGTCTCGGGTTCGGAACAAGGTTCTAGTACACATGATGCGTAGTTGCCTTCCCGCCGCGCTGGTCGCGGCTCTGTTCGGTTTCGCCGTGCCGGCTTCGGCGCAGAACCCGAACCAGGATTTCTTCGTCCCCGGCCAGCAGCAGCAGCAACGCCCCCCGGCCGCCACCGCCCCCCGCCCTGCCCAGGCCACCCGGCCGCAGCCCGCACCGCAGCAGGTGCCGCAGCAGCAGATGGCGCCTGACCAGGAGGAACAACAGGCTCCGGTACAACTGTCGCCGCGGGTCCAACTGCCGCCGCCGCCCACCCTCCCCGACCTGCAGCGCGGCCCCAGCCCGCCGGCCTCCGTGCTCGGCGTGATCGGCGTGCCGGATATCATGCGCGCCTCCACCGCCGCCCAGCAGATCGAGAAGACCATCGGCGAGCGCCGCGAGAAGCTGAACGAGGACGCCCAGAAGGAACAGGCCGCCTGGCGCGACATGCAACAGGCCCTGGCGAACGACCGCAGCAAGCTCTCGCCCGACCAGATCCGGGCGCGCGAGCGCGAGTTGCAGGACCGCATCACCAAGGCGCAGCGGGACTTCCGCGAGCGCGGCGCCATCATCCAGCAGGCCGCCCAGTACGGCCTGGCGCAGATCGAGCGCACGCTGGTCGGCCTCATTCAGAGGGTGGCGGAGAGCCGCGGCATGAACATCGTGCTGCATCGCCAGCAGGTCGCGCTGAACGTCAACGAGTTCGACATCACCGCCGAGACGATCGACGAGCTCAATAAGGTGCTGCCCTCGGTCGTCATCCCGCCGGACGGGGCATTGCCGCCGGAGATGGCGGCAGCGCCCAGTGGGCCTGCCCAGGCGCAACCGGCCGCGGCGCCGGCGAAACCCGCCGCAGCGCCGGCAGCGGCTCCGCCCAAGAAGTAAGCCGTGTCCACCGCGCCGGAATCTGGCGTCGGGTCGCCTCCGCCTACGGCCGGCGATGCGCGCTTCTTCGGCCGCGCCGGCCCGTACGCCCTCGCCGACGTGGCCGCGGCGGCCGGCGGCACGGCCCAGGCGCGCGCGCTGATGCTGTCGGGCGTGGCCCCGCTGCAAACGGCCGGACCGCAGCACGTCAGCTTCCTCGACAACCGCAAATACGCGCCGTTGCTGGAGACGACCCGCGCCGGCGCGGTGGTCGTGCATCCCGACCTGGCGGCGCGCGTGCCGGAGGGCTGTGCCGCGATCGTCACCGCCGAACCCTATCTGGGCTGGGCGCGGGTGGCGGCGCTGTTCCATCCCACCCCGCCGCCGCGGCCCGGCCGCCACCCGAGCGCGGTGGTCGATGCCGACGCCGACGTGGACCCCACCGCCGAGATCGGCCCGCTCGCCGTGATCGGGGCGCGCGCCAGCATCGGCGCGGGCTGCCGGATCGGCCCTGGCGCCGTGATCGGCGAGGGCGTGGTCGTGGGCGCGGACTGCCGCATCGGCGCGAACGCCTCCGTCAGCCACGCGCTGATCGGGGCGCGCACCTACATCTACCCGGGCGTGCGCATCGGCCAGGAGGGGTTCGGCTTCGCGACCACGGCCACCGGCTTCGTCACCGTGCCGCAACTCGGCCGGGTGGTGATCGGCGAGGACGTGGAGATCGGCGCCAACTGCACGATCGATCGCGGTTCGATCCAGGACACCGTCATCGGCGCCGGCACGCGGATCGACAATCTGGTGCAACTCGGGCACAACGTCCGCCTCGGCCGGTGTTGTGTTATCGTCGCGCAGGCCGGTATTTCCGGCTCGACGGTGCTTGAGGACTTCGTGCAGGTGGGCGGCCAGGCCGGCCTGACCGGGCATCTGCATATCGGGCGGAAGGCGCGGATCGGCGCGCAGGGGGGAATCATGGCCGATGTCCCGGCCGGCGCGGATGTGGTGGGCAGCCCCGCCATGCCGGTGCGCGAGTTCTTCCGCCAGGTGGCGACCTTGAGGCGGCTGGCCGGGCGATCCCCCGGCGGCGCCGGCGACAATCGCGGCGGCGGGCCGCCGACGGCACACAAGACTTCGGACTGAACAGCCATGGACACCAGCGCAGTTACCAAGAAGAACGCGACCCCGGCCGTCATCGGTGAGGTCGTCGACATCGCGCGCATCATGCACGCGATCCCGCACCGCTTTCCGTTCCTGATGATCGACCGGGTCGTCGAGCTGGTGCTCAACCAATCGGCGATCGGCATCAAGAACGTCTCGGTGAACGAGAATTTCTTCCAGGGCCATTTCCCCGGCCATCCGGTGATGCCCGGTGTGCTGATCATCGAGAGCATGGCGCAGACCGCGGCCGTGCTGGTGGTGGAAACGCTCGGCGACGCGGCGGTCGGCCGGGTGGTCTATTTCATGTCGGTCGAGGGCGCGAAATTCCGCCGCCCCGTGGTGCCGGGCGATCAGTTGCGCATCCACGTCACCAAGGAACGCAGCCGCGGCAATGTGTGGAAGTTCAACGCGGTGGCCCGGGTGGACGGCATCTCGGTGGCAGAGGCCACCTACGCCGCCATGATCATGGACAAGATGGCGGGCAGCTAGCGTGGAAATTTCAGTTCATCCGTCCTCGATCGTGGCCCCGGGGGCCGCGGTCGGGTCCGGCGTCCGCATCGGGCCGTTCTGCACGATCGGCCCCGAGGTGGTCATCGGCGCCGGCGCCGAACTGATCAGCCACGTCGTGGTGGACGGCCGCACCCGCATCGGCGAGGGCGCGAAACTCTACCCGTTCTGCACCGTCGGCCTCGGACCGCAGGACCTGAAATACGCCGGCGAGCCGACCGAGACCGAAGTCGGCGCCCGCAGCGTGCTGCGCGAGCACGTCACCGTCCACCGCGGCACCGCCACCGGCACCGGCGTCACCCGGGTGGGGGCGGACTGCCTGCTGATGGCGGTGGTGCACGTGGCCCACGACTGCGCCATCGGCAACGGCGTGGTGATCGCCAACAACGTGGTCATGGGCGGCCATGTCAGCATCGGCGACAACGCCGTGATCGGCGGGGCGGCGGCGATCCACCAGTTCGTCCGGATCGGCCGCGCCGCCATGATCGGCGGCGTTTCCGGCGTCGAGGCGGACGTGATTCCGTTCGGCAGCGTGATGGGCAACCGCGCCTGGCTGGCCGGGCTGAACATCATTGGCCTGCGCCGTCGCGGCTATGACCGGACCCAGATCCATACGGTGCGCGCCGCCTTCCGGCTGCTGTTCCGCGGCGCGGGCGTATTCGCCGACCGGGTGGAACAGACCCGCCAGACCTGGGGCGACGACGCGCTGGTGGCCGAGATACTGGCCTTCATCGACACTCCGAGCCGCCGCGGCCTGATCCGCGCCGCGATCGAGGAAGAGGATGACGCGGCCTGACCGGGCCTGACGCCATGGGCGCCCGCGAACCGGCCTGCCTTGGGATTCTCGCGGGCGGCGGCAGCCTGCCCGGGCGGGTTGCCGCCGCCGCGCAGGCCGCCGGACGGCGCGTTTTCCTGGTCGGCCTGGAAGGTTTCGCCGAGCCCGCCGTGCTGGCGCCCTTCCCGCACGCCACCTGCCGCATCGGCGCGGCCGGGCGCATCCTCAAGCTGCTGCGCGACAACGCCTGCCGCGACCTGGTGCTGGTCGGCCCGGTGCGCCGCCCCTCGCTGCTCGACCTGCGCCCGGATACCGAGGGCGCCCGCCTGCTCGCCCGGGTCGGCCGCGCCGCCTTCGCCGGCGACGACGGGCTGCTCGCCGCGGTGGTGCGCGTGCTCGGCGAGGAAGGGTTTGCCGTCGTCGGCGCGCACGAGATTCTCACCGAGGCGGTCGGCCCCAAGGGGCTGCTGACGCGCACCGGCCCCGACGCCACGGCTTTGGCCGACATCGCCCGCGGAGTCGCGGTGGCGCGCGCGATCGGGCGCGTCGATGTCGGCCAGTGCTGCGTCATCCAGCAGGGCATCGTGCTGGCGGTGGAGGCCATCGAGGGCACCGACGCCATGCTGGCCCGCGCCGCCACCTTGCGCCGTCCCGGCCCCGGTGGTGTGCTGGTGAAACTGGTCAAGCCGGGGCAGGATCGGCGCGCCGACCTGCCCACCATCGGCATCGGAACCATCCGCGCCGCCGCCGAGGCGGGGTTGCGGGGGGTGGCCTTCGAGGCGGGCGGCACCCTGCTCGCCGAACGCGAGGCCATGGTGGCAACCGCGGAGAAGGCCGGGCTGTTTCTGCTCGGGGTTGATCCGAATGAAGGAGAACAATGATGGCTGGTAATCATTCCTTTCTGCACACGATGATCCGGGTCGGCAACCTGGAACGCAGCGTGAAGTTCTACACCGAGCTGCTCGGCATGAAGGAGCTGCGCCGGCGCGACATCCCGGAGGGCAAGTACACCCTCGTCTTCGTCGGCTATGCGTCGGAAGAGAGCGGCGCCGCCGCCATCGAGCTGACCTATAATTACGGGGTGGAAAAATACGAGATCGGCACCGGTTTCGGCCACGTCGCCGTCGGCATGCCGGACATCTACGCGGCCTGCGAGAAGCTGCGCGCCGCCGGTGCCAAGATCACCCGCGAGCCGGGGCCGGTGAAGTTCGGCACCACCATCATCGCCTTCGTCGAGGACCCGGACGGCTACAAGATCGAGCTGATTCAGCGCGCCTGACCCGATGGGCTGGGTGACCACGGCGCGCGGGCTGGTACCCGTGCGCCGGGTTGTCCGGATCGGCGTCACCGGGCTGGCGCAGGCCGGCAAGACGGCGCTGTTGACCTCGATCGCGGCCAATCTGCTGGCCGCCGGCGCCGGGCTGCCGGCGCTGCCCGCGCTGGGCGCGCGGCTGGCGGGGCGGCGCCTGCGGGTCAGCGTGGCGCCCGGCGGGGCGACCGATCTGCCCCGCTTCGACACCGCTTTCCACCTCGCCGCCCTGGCGCGCGACCCGCCGGCGTGGCCGGCCCGCACCCAGGCCATCAGCCTGTTGGCGCTGGATCTGGAGATCGACCAGCCCGGCCTGTTTGCCGCCTTGCCCGCGCGGCGGGTCCGGCTGGAACTGCTGGACTATCCGGGCGAGTGGCTGCTCGACCTGCCGCTGCTCGGCCTGGGCTTCGGGGCATGGTCGGCGGCCACCCTGCGGCGGCTGGAAAAGCGGCGCGAGGCGGCCGATTTCCTGGCTTTTGTCCGCGCCCTGCCGGCCGCGGCGCCGGCCGACGAGGCGCTCGCGCTGAGCGGCCACCGGCTCTACCGCGCGCTGCTGTCGCGGCTGCGCGAGGAAGCCGGGCTTTCCCTGCTGCAGCCCGGCCGCTTCCTGGTGCCCGCGCCGGGGGGCGCGCCGCCCTGGCTGGAGTTTTTCCCGCACTCCGGCGAGGGGCCGCTCGCCGGCCTGCTGCGCTCGCGCTACGAGGCCTATGTCGCGGCGGTGCGCGCCCAGTTGTTCTCGCCCGCGTTCGGTGGGTTGGCGGGGCTGGTGGTGCTGGCCGACCTGCTGTCCGCCCTGCACGGCGGCGCGGCCGCCTTCGCCGACGCCACCGCCGCCCTGGCCGAGGTCGCCGAGGCGCTGCGCTGGCGCGGCCCGGCGTTGCTGCCGGACTGGCTTTCCGCCCTGCTCGGCCTGGGAATTTCGCGCGTCGCCTTCGTTGCCAGCAAATCCGACCATGTGGCGGAACGCCAGCGCAGCAACCTCGCCGCCCTGGCCGCCGCCGTCACCCGCCTGGCGGTCGGCCGCTTCATGCGCACCGCCAGCTTCGCCGTCGCCGCGGTGCGCTGCACCGAGGACGTAGTGTGGACGCTGGACGGCCACCCCGTATCGGCGGTGCGCGGCCGGGTGGCGGGGGCGGAACGGGCCGGACGCTCCTACCCCGGCGAGGTGCCGGACAAGCCGCCGGGACCCGAATTCTGGGCCCATCCGTTCCTGGCGCTGCCCAATTTCGAGCCGATGCGCCTGCCGCTGGACGGACGGGGCGGCGTGCCGCACGTCAATCTCGACGCGTTGCTGGGCTTCCTGCTGGAGGATGTGCTGTGAGCATCCCGCCGCGATTCGAGCTGGAAGACGGCCCGGTGCCGCGCCTGGAGCCGGCGCCGCCGCCGGTTGGCGACGAGCCGCGCGGCGGGGTCGGCAGCGTGGTGCTGGCGCTGGCCGGGGCGACGGTGCTGGTGCTCGGGCTGGCGCTGCTGTCGGCCGGCAATTTCGTCGCCGACGAGTTCGCCCGGACGCCGGTGCTGGGCTGGGCGTCGCTGGCCGTGGCGGGCGCCGGCTTCGGCCTGGTCGGCGCGGGCGTGTGGCGGGAGATTGCCGGGCTGCTGGCCCTGCGCGGGGTGGACCGCATTCGCGACGGGCTGGAATCCGGCGAACCCCGGCGCATCGCGGCAGCGGCGCGGGCGTGGCTCGCCGAACTGCCGGACGGCGCCGCGTTGCTGCCCGCGGTACGCGCGCTGAACGACCCGGACGCCGTGCTGGCGCTGCTGCGCACGCGGGTGGCGGCGGAGTTGCAGCAGCGCGCCGACGCGCTCGGCCGCGGTGCCGCGATGCAGGTGTTCGCGGTGACGGCGGCAATGCCCTCGCCGGCCCTGGACGCGCTGGTGGTGGGCTGGCGCGGCGTGCGGCTGGTGCGCCAGGTCGCCGAACTGCACGGGCTGCGGCCCGGACTGTTCGGCACGCTGGCGCTGCTGCGGCGCACCGCGCTGTCGGCGGCGGGGGTGGCGGCGGCGGACGTGGCGATCAACTCGGCGACCCGCGCGGTGCTGTCCAACCCGCTGCTGCAACATCTGGCCGGGGACGTCGCCGGGGCGGGGGTGGCGGCGCGGCGGATGGTGGTGCTGGCCCGGGCGGCGACGGCCGCGTGCAGTCCGATGAAGTAAGGTAAGGAAGCGCGGGGCTCTGCCCCGCCCCCCGCCAGGGGCCGTGAGGCCCCTGGACCCCGTTACTTGGGCGACCAAGGCTACAACGCGTCGGCATTCCGGACTATGCTTGCCGCCGCCGTATCCACGCGGGTTTCTCGATGGGGGTGTACATGCTGAAACGAGTTTCGGCGCTGGCGCTGGGCCTGGCATTGGCAACGAGCGCGGTCCTGGCGCAGGGCGCCCCGACGCTGTTCAAGATCGTGTCGCCGAAGGACGATGTGGTCATTGCGGCCGTCGGGCTTGACCTCGATACGCTCGCCAAACGCCTCGTTGCGGACGGGCAGATCACCGTTTGGCAGTACAGCGTCCACAAGGCGGCCAATGGCGATCTCGAACAGGCCCCGCTGCGCCGCATCGCGATCCTCCGCCAGGACACGCTGCGCATCGAGCCGTACACGTCGCCCCTCAAGGTGCTGCCGCTGCCGCCTTGATCGACCGCCAGGATCGTTGTAATCGACACCAAATTCGTTGCGATCATGGCCGGCTGCGGCTATGCTCGCTGCCGGCTGAGCCGGCCCGGCCGGCCATCTGGGAAATGCCGGTTCAAGCCTCAGGAAAGGATAGGGGAATGCGTCGGCAATCAGTCGTCCTACCCGTCGTCCTTGTTGGCTGCGGTCTGCTCCTGTCAGGCTGTATCACCAGTGCAATCGTCGCAGGCACAACAGCGGCTTCGGACGCGGCCAAGACCAGCGGCACCAAGGTCGATCAGGCTCAGATCGACAAGTTCCAGAAGGGCGCCACGACCGCGTCCGAGGTCCAGGCGACACTCGGCCAACCGCAGCAAACGACCCAAAACCCGGACGGTGGTCTCACCTTGACCTACACCTCCAAAGACGCCGTCGGGAACGCACAGAGCCATGTGGCATTCGCTCGATGGGCTGCTGGTTCCGAGACTACGATCACAACAAAGAACGTGATGTTCGTATTCGACTCTGGTGGTCTGTTGCGCGACACCAATACGACCGAAAGCAGCCTGACCTGCAAGTTTGGACAGTGCCCTGACTAGAGCTGGATGAGCGCTGAAGGGCGCGCTGATCCAGCTTTAACCCTATGTTTGATCGCGTGATTCACACCCTCGGCCGATTCCGGCAGGGTCGGTCACGCGCCAACCTTGGCCCGCTTCGCGACCCCAGCCCACAAGAGGAAGGGGAAAGATCGCCGCACGCTTTCTTATGGCGCGGGTCATGCTAGGGTCCGCGCCCTTTTGCTCATGGAGATGTCGTGTCCGATCATCCCGCATTGCCGGGCCTGCCGCTGGCGGCGGCGGACCAGGAGCTGATCGCGGCGGCGCGGGCCGTCATGCTGCGGCACTACCGGCCGTTCTGGCATACCGTGGCAGCGGCGTTGCGCGGCCGCGACGGACGGATCTGGACCGGCGTGCACCTCGGCGCGACGGTGGGGCGGCTGGCAATCTGCGCCGAGGCCGTGGCCCTGGGCCGCGCCATCCTGGAGGGCGATGGCAACGTCGCCGTCGCCGTCGCCGTGCGCCACCCCAAGGCGGACGAAGAGAACCGGGAAATCGCCGTGGTGTCGCCCTGCGGGGCCTGCCGCGAGATGATCTTCGACTACGCGCCGGACGCCTTCGTCATCGTGCCGGGACCGGTGAAGCTGCCCGTGCGCGCACTGCTGCCGGTACCGTATCGCCGGTAGAGCTGCCCGCCTCCGGCATGGACAGCCGGGTGGCCGCCTCGTCGTTGCCGCCGGCGGCGGCGCGCTGGAGCCACTCGCGGGCGAGGGCGGAATTCTGCGGCAGGCCCACGCCGTCGTAGTAGGCCTCGCCGATCAGCCGCATCGCTTCGGTGTCGCCCGCCTCGGCGGCACGGCGATACCAGATCATCGCCTGGCGCTCGTCCTGCTCCACCCCGCGACCCTGGTCATACATCGCGCCGAGCGCGGTCATCGCCGGCCCGCTGCCGCCAGCCGCCGCCTGCCGGAACCAGGCCGCCGAGCGGGCCAGGTCCTGCGGCACCCCGTTGCCGTCCTGGTAGAGCAGGCCAAGGTGGTACGCCGCCGAGACATGGCCCTGCGCGGCCGCCTTGCCGAACCAGTCCGCCGCCGCCACGTGGTCCTGCAAGATGCCGGTGCCGCCAAGATTGCTCATCAGGCCGAGATTGTATTCGGCCTCCGCGTCGCCCTTCGCCGCCGCCGGCGTGAACCAGTGGGCGGCGTCGGCGTAGTCGCGCACCACCCCGAGCCCGGTGAAATACATGCTGCCCAGCGCCACCTGCGCGCGCGTGTCGCCCGCCTCCGCGGCCGGCTCGAAGGCGGTCCGGGCGGCGGCCCAGTCGTGCTGGCGCAGCGCTTCCATGCCCTTTTCGGTGAGTTCCTCGGGGGTCAGCGCCGGCGGCGGCGGCGGCGGTTGCTGCTTGTGGAACACCGAAGCCACGGACGAACCGGCCTGATGGAGCGTCTGGCAGCCCTGCACCGACAGGGCGGCGCCCAGCAGCAACGGCAGGACAACGGACAGCCGGGGATTCAAGGGCACGGTGCGGACTCCTCGCTGGACCCAGGTGGTTTAGCGCTGGACGGGCAGACTCGCCAGCCAGCGTTCCGCCTCGGCACGAATCTCGGGTTCCGGGGCACGGGCGGCCTGCTGCAACAGGCGCACGCCCTCCGCCGGGTCGGCCGGGGTGCCACGGCCCTGAAGGGTCAGCACCCCGGCGTAGAGCAGCCCCGCGCCGTCGTTCTGGGCCGCCGCGGCGCGGAACCAGCGCAGCGCCGCCGCGTCGTCCGGTTCGGCGCCCTCGCCGACCAGGATCAACTGCCCGAGGATCGACTGCGCCGGCGCATGGCCGAGTTCAGCGGCGCGGCTGTACCAGCGCACCGCCTCGGCGGAGTCGGCGGCAACGCCGTCGCCGTAGCGATACAAATCGCCGAGGCTGTTCATCGCGTTCGGGTCGTCCAGCGCGGCGGCGCGGCGGTACCAGGCGAGCGCCTGCGCGTAGTCGGGCGTGTCGTCGAGGCCCTGCTCGTAGGCCGTGCCGAGGCGGTACATCGCCGAGGCATTGCCGGCATCGGCCGCCTTCTGCAGCCACGTCACCGCCACCCCCACGTCGCGGGCCACGCCCTGGCCGTTGAGCAGCATGGTGCCGTAGTTGGCCTGGGCATCGACCAGGCCGCCTTCGGCGGCGCGGCGGTACCAGGCGGTGGCGGCGGCCATGTCGGGCGGGCCGTTGCGGCCGGCGAAGGCCATGTTGCCCAGCCCGTTCATGCCGCGCGCGTCGCCCTGGGCGGCGGCCCGGCCGAACCACAGCGCCGCCTGGGCGTCGTTGCGCAGCGCCCCCTTGTCGCGAAACAGCAGGTCGCCGGCATTGGCCTGCGCCGCCGCCAGGCCCTGCACCGCGGCGGCGATGTACCAGCGCAGCGCCTCGGCGCGGTCCGGCGCGCCGGCGATGCCGCGCTCCAGCATCACCCCGAGCGCGTTCTGCGCCGCGGGCAACCCGGCATCGGCGGCGGCGCGATAGAGCCGCAACGCCTCCGCCGGATCGGCCTCGACGCCGTCGCCCGCAACCAGGATGTTGGCCAGGTTGTTCATCGCCACCGGGTTGGCGGCGGCGGCCAGGCGGTACAGGCGCACCGCCTCGGCATGGTCGCGCGGCACGCCGTCGCCGCTGTCCAGCAGGATCGCCAGGTTGGTCTGCCCCGGCGCGAAGCCCTGCTCGGCGGCGCGGGTGAACCAGCGCGCCGCCTCGGCGGGATCGCGCTCCACGCCCTCGCCGTTGAGGTAGAGCAGGCCGAGATTGTTCTGGGCGTCGGCGACGCCGGCCAGGGCGGCGCGGAGGTAGTGCTGCATGGCGATCTGCGGATCCTTTCGGGTGGCCTGGCCGTGTTGGGCGAACCAGCCAATGCTGTTCTCGGCGGCAGCGTAGCCCTGTTCGGCCGCATCCATGAACAGGCTGAGCGCGGTGGGCCAGTCGCCCGCGGCCTCGGCCGCCTTGCCGCGGGCGTAGACT
>CAYWOW010000022.1:0-36335 GCA_964459005.1 uncultured Acetobacteraceae bacterium | reverse complement strand
GCCATTCTTGATTTCGCTTATAACCGATTCCAGCCGGTCGCCAAGGCATGGACCGTGCACGCACATTCCGTCCTCGATGCCGAATTCCGCCCCGTGGGTGGCGCAGACGATGCGCTCGCCATCGACGGTGAGGAACCGGTCGGGCGCCCAGTCCAGCGGCGTGCCGACATGCGGGCAGGCGTTGACATAGACGAACACGCATCCGCCGCGCCGCACCGCGAACAGGCCGATGAAGCCGCCGGGCGCCGGGGGAAAGCCGCGCGATCCGCCCTCGGGGATGTCGTCCAGCCCGCAGAGCGCGCGCCACGCCGGCCCGGCAGGCCCGCTCACCGCGCCGGCGACCCGGTCCAGCCACCGAGCCTGCACAGATGCGCCCAGTGCGCCGCCGACACTTCCGACACCGACAGCCGGGACTGGCGGATCAGCGCCAGCCCCGCCAGCGCCGGGTCGGCCTTGATGGCGGCCAGGCCGACGGGGACGGGCATCGGCCCGACCGCCCGCATGTCCACGCAGACCCAGTCGCCGCTCTCGGCGGTCGGGTCGGGATAGGCCGCGCGCACCACCTCCACCACCCCGACGATCTCGCGGCCCACATTGGAGTGGTAGAAGAACGCCAGATCGCCGACCCGCATGGCCTTCAGGTTGTTCTTGGCGGTGTGGTTGCGCACGCCGGTCCAGGGTTCGACGCCACGCGCGACCTGCTGGTCCCAGCCGAACGCGTCCGGCTCGGATTTGACCAGCCAGAACCGGCGGCGCGCCGCCGTTAGAGCATGATCACTTTTGATAGACGAAGTGATCATGCTCTAAGCCTTTGTTTGAGAGCGTGATTCACGCCCTCGGCCGATTCCGACAGGGTCGATCACGCTCTAGCCCAGCTTTTCGCCGTCCTTGAAGGCCGGGCGGAACGGCCGGATGACGGCGCTCTCGAACAGGTCGGCCTTGGCGTACGGGTCGCTGGCGGCGAAGCCCTCGGCCTCGGCGCGGTCGGCCACGTCGATCACCAGCAGCGAGCCGCAGGGCCGGCCGTCGATGTCGGTCAGGGCGCCGGCATGGACCAGCTTGGCCTGGTAGGTTTCCAGGAAGGCCAGGTGGGCGGGGCGGGTGGCCATGCGGAGGTCGAGGGCACCCGGGCGGTCGGTGCAGATCAGGGCGAACAGCATTGGCTTTCCTTTGTCAGAGCGGGATGACATTAGGGTAATATCCCGCCGCTTCAAACCGCCATCGTGGCCCGGTATTGTGCGACGAAAGGACACGATACGTGGACGCCTCTGCCGCCCTCTCGCCGCCCGCCGGAAGCCCCCTGCAACGCTTCGCCAACCCGGGACAGTTCCTCCGCCTGTCCGGCCGGGTGCTGCCGTTCCTTGCCGTGCCGGGCCTCGGGTTCACGCTGGCCGGCCTGGTCTGGGGGCTGTTCTTCGCCCCCGCGGACTGGCAGCAGGGCGACGCGGTGCGGATCATGTACGTGCACGTGCCGGCGGCCTGGCTGGCCTCGTTCGGGTATCTGTCCCTCGCCGTCTGTTCGGTGCTTTCGCTGGTCTGGCGGCATCCGCTGGCCGACCTGGCGGCGGCCGAGATCGGCCCGGTCGGCGCCGCCTTCACCGCGCTGTGCCTGGCCACCGGCAGCCTGTGGGGCAAGCCGATGTGGGGCGCCTGGTGGGTGTGGGACGCCCGCCTGACCTCCGTTCTCGTGCTGTTTTTCCTCTACCTCGGCCACATCGCGCTGGTGCGCGCCTTCGACGACCCGCAGCGCGGCTATCGCGCCGGCGCCATCCTGGCGCTGATCGGCGTGGTCAACCTGCCGATCATCAAGTTCTCGGTCGATTGGTGGAACACGCTGCACCAGCCCGCCTCCATCACGCTCACCGGCGCGCCCACCATGGCGGCCGGCATGTTGTGGCCGCTGCTGCTGTCGGCGCTCGGCTTCTCCTTCGGCTTCGCCGCGATCACCATCGCCCGCACCCGCGCCGCCGTCATGGAACGCCGCATCCGCGGCCTGTTGATGGCGCGCGCCCAGGAGGCTGACGCGCGATGACGCACTTGCCCTTCATCGTGGCCTCGTACGGGCTGACCGTGCTGGTCGGCGTTGCCTTTTCCCTCGATGCCTGGCTGCGCATGCGCCGGGCCCGCCGGCGGCTGGCCGCCATCGATCCCCGAACGCGCCGTCCATGACGCGCCGGCGCCGCCGCCTCGTTCTGCTTCTGGTCTGCGGCCTCGGCCTCGGCACCGCGGTGGCGCTGATGCTGGTGGCGTTCAGCGACAACCTGGTGTTCTTCCTGGCGCCGTCGGACCTGACCACCAAGGCGCCGCGCGCGGGCCGCACCTTCCGGCTGGGCGGACTGGTGGAGGAGGGCAGCGTCACCCGCACCCACGAGGGGACCCGTCCGGTGGCGCGGTTTCGCGTCACCGACGGCACCGCCGCCGTCACCGTGAACTACGCCGGCCTGCTGCCCGACCTGTTCCGCGAAGGGCAGGGCGTGGTGGCGCTGGGCACGATGGAGCCCGACGGCACGTTCCGCGCCTCCGAGGTGCTGGCCAAGCACGACGCGACCTATATGCCCAAGGAAGTGGTGGACGCGCTCAAGAAGGCGGGCCACTGGGACCCCAAACAGGGCGCGCCGCCGCCCGCCACGGGCTGGAGCACGGCAGCGCCGAGATCCGCCACCGGCGGCTGATTACCCCCGCGCCGCCCGCTCGGCGGCGTCGGCGGCGTCGGCAAAGCGTTCGGCGAGCCACGGATTCTCCACCTTCAGCCCGGCCACCACGTCGCGTCCCCATTGCACATATTCGAGCCGGCGCGAGGCATTCCAGTCGGCCGGCGGGCTGACCGCCAGCGCGGTCAGGTTGCTGGTCTTGTCGGCGAGCTTGAGGATGGCGGCGCGCGGCGACAGCGCCGGCGCATGCTCGACCTGAAGGCGTTTGCGCTGCTGCTTGGGCAGCGTCTTGTCGTCGGTCACTTCCACCACCAGGGCGGCGACGTCCTCGCCGAATTCCTGGGCGATGGCGGCGCGGCTGACCGGCTGGTCCTCGACGGCGTCGTGCAGCAGGGCGGCCACCACCAGGTTCGGGTCGTCGCCGCCGGTCGCCTCGGCAACCAGGCGGGCCACTTCGATCAGGTGGTTGATATAGGGTTCCTGAGCCGCGCCTTTGCGGCGTTGCCCGGTATGCCAGTGGGCCGCGCGTTCGGCGGCCTTCAGGACGGCGGTCAGAGGGTCCAAGGTTGATCTCCCCGGCCGCGCGGTCGCGCGTGGGTCAACCCACGCGCAGCAGGCGCGGTCCGTGTGTGCGCAGCCATTCCACCGCGGCCTTGGTGTGCGGCGTCAGTTCCGCCACCAGGGTCCAGAAGCGCGGGCCGTGGTTCATGTGGCGCAGATGCGCCACCTCGTGCGCCACCACGTAGTCCTGCACGAAGCGGGGCGCCATCACCAGGCGCCAGGAAAACGCCAGGTTGCGGCTGGCCGCGCAACTGCCCCAGCGGCTGCGGGTGTCCTTCACCGTCACCCGGCACGGCCGCAGTTGACCCGCCTGTGTCTTGGCGGCGACCAGCGCGGAGATGCTCCGGCGCGCCTCGGCGCGGAAGAAGTCGGCGATCCGGCGGGGCAGGAACGCGGCCTCGCCGGAGACCAGGATTTCGTCCGCCTCCACCCATACCCCGCCGATCTTGCCGGGGACGTGGCGGATGCGACAGTCCGCCCCGTGCAACGGCACCAGGGCGCCATCGGCGAAGGCGACGGCATTGGGCAGCGCGGCGAGCCGTTCGGCGACCCAGTGGGCCTGGTCCATCAGCAGCGCCATGCCGGCCGGCCGGCCGTGCCGCGGCGGCAGCGTCACCACCACGCCGCCGCCGCGCGGATCGATCCGCAGGCTCACGCGGCGGGCCCGGCGGCTGCGCCGCCACTCCACCCGCGTCGGCCCGCCGGGCAGCGACAGAATTTCGGAAATCGCGGCGTCCATTGCGCACAGATTGGCAAGTCTTGTGCGTGTCGGCAATCACTCCGTGCGGGTGCGGGCGCGCCTACATCGCGTTCTTCACCTTCTCGGCGGTGTTCGATACCGCATGCCCGGCCGCCGACAGGTCCTGGCCCGCGCCGGCGGTGGTGTTGCAGGCCGACAGAAAAGCGCCCGCCATCATCAGCACGACGACGACGAGCAGGCGGGACACGAGAGTCATGGTCATCACCCCCAGGTTATTTTGGGCGATGATACCGGTTCGGCCCGCCCCCGCGCAACCGCCGCGCGCAGGGGCGTGCGCCCGGCCTAGGCTTCGGGGTCCGGTTTCAGCCCGCAGGCGTCGAACGCGGCGAACAGCCTGGCCTGTGCCTCGGCCGGCAGTTTCAGGTGCGGCGGGCGGCTGTTGAGCCACGCCGGATCGCGGGCGTTGCGCGCCACCAGCGCCTTCAGGTTCGGGATCAGGGTGGCCCCGGCCACCGCCTTGCGGATCGCCGCCAGCGTCACCTGGGCGTCAGCCCCGGTCTGGTTGTCCCAGTTGCGGTAAACCTGCGCCGAGACCGAGCAGCCGATGTTGCTCGCCGCGGTGATGCAGCCCGCCCCGCCTTCGGCCAGCAGGCCGCGCAGCGCGCCGTCGTCGCCGCAATAGACCTCGAAGCCGTCGCGCGCGTAGTGGTCCACGTAGCCCTTGGTGTTGGCGAAGTCGCCGCTGGAGTCCTTGAGCCCCTTGACCTTGCCCGGATAGGCGCGGAGCAGGCGCCCGATCAGGTCGATCCCGAACGGCACCGCCGACTGCTGCGGGAAATGGTACAGGTAGATCTTGATGTTGCCGCCGACGCGCTGGATGACCTCGCTGAAGTAGGCGAACAGCCCGTCGTCGGTGGGGTTCTTGTAGTAGAAGGGCGGCAGTAGCAGGGCGCCGCGGCAGCCCAGTTCCTCGGCCCGACGGGTCAGCAGCACGGTATCGGGGATCGCCGTGGTGCCGGTGCCGGGCAGCATGACGCTGGCCGGGATGCCGCGCTCGACCAGCCCCTCCAGCAGCGACAGGCGCTCGGCGATGCCCAGGCTGTTGGCCTCGCCGGTGGTGCCGAGCACGGCCAACCCGTTGCAGCCGTTGGCCAGCAGCCATTTGCAGTGCCGGGCCGTGCGGTCGTGATCGATCGCCAGGGTGTCGGTCATGGCGGTCAGTGCCGCGGCATTCACGCCGCCGAACAGGGCGTCCTTCATCATGGCGATGCTTCCTTGCTGTGGGGTCCGGCCGTCGCGTCCCGCCTCGCGCGGGGCATGCGGCCGGGCCAGTCGACGATATGGTGCTCCAGCGGGCCGGCCTGGCGCTCGCCGACGGCGCGGCCGGCCACCGAAATGCCGGCGCGGTGCACCGTCTCCGGGTCGCCCGACACCAGCGGGTGCCACCACGCCAGGTCGTGCCCTTCGGCGAGGCGGCGATAGGCGCAGGAGGGTGGCAGCCAGTCGATCTCGGCCAGGTCCTTCGGGGTCAGGCTGACGCAGTCCGGCACGGCGCGGCGGCGGTTGGCGTAATCGCGGCAGCGGCAGGAGCCGAGGTCGAGCAGACGGCAGGCGACGTTGGTGAAACTGAGCGCGCCGGTGTCCTCGTAGCGCAGCTTGTGCAGGCAGCAGCGGCCGCAGCCGTCGCACAGACTCTCCCATTCCTCGAGCGTCATCTCGTCGAGGCGCTTGGTCATCCAGAAGGGGGCGCGGGGCGACATCGCCCCGCAGGTTAGCCCAGCGGCGGCGGGACCGCTACCCGCCCGAGAACCGGCCCAGCATTTCGCGCAGGGGCTGGGCGCCGGGGTTGGCGCCGTCGCCCTGCAGCACGATCTGCTGGGCGCCCAGGGGCTGGCCGTAATAGGTCTGGTTCCATTCGCTGCGCTGGCCGATCAGGGTGCCGTCGAGCGAAATGCCGATGTACAGGCCGCGGGCGCGCGCGAAGGCGACGACGTCGGCCCGGAGCGCGGCGGTGGTCGAGCCCGACACGCCGGCCCCCAGCGTGGCAATGGCGACCCCGGCGTCGGGGCCGAACTTGAACTGGCTGTCCAGCAGGGCGTGCAGTCCCTTTTCGGTCAGCACGATGAACATGACCTCGGCGTCCTGGATGCCGATCTGCAGGCCGAAGCTGCCGCTGCCCAGGCCGTAGAAGGCGGGCGGGGTCCAGCCCGACTGCAACCGCCCCACCATGACGCAGCCGCCGCCCTGGCCGCCCAGGATGAAGCCGGCCCTGAACACGCGCGGACAGATCATCACCCCGCGCGCCCGGCGGAGCAGCGTGCGGGCTTCGCTGTGCTCGTCGGCGCCGATCATTTCCTGCACCGCCAGCGTGGAGCGGTCGACCAGCGTCTGCTGTTCGGTCTGGGCGCGCGCGGCCAGCGGCAGCAGGGCCAGCACGGCGGCGAAGAGAAGGCGGATCATGGGCTGCATCTCCCGGACTGGGGGACAGGGTGTCGGAAGAGCGACTCGGGCAGCGCAGTGTGCCGCAACAGGGGGTTGCAGGGCAAGCTTCACATTGCGTGCCAAGCGATCACGAGGTCGGAAACAGTGTCGCTTCCGCCGCCAGCAGGTGGGTCACCGGCGCGCCGGTGCGGTCATGGATCAGGCCGGCGAGGATGTCGCGGTGGCACATCAGGGGATCGCGCTCGAAGCAGAGCAGGCAACACGGCGCCTCGCGGCTGATCGCCACCGCCCGGGCCAGCTCGGCCTGCGGCTCCGGGGACTGCACATGGGCCGCGAAGATGCGGCGCATGGTCGCCGCATCGCCGCGCCGCGCCGCCTCGCGGCCCGGCTTGGGCGTGCCGAGCGCGCGCAGATGGGTGTACTGCATCCCCGCATCGCGCACCGCCGCCTCCAGTTGGCGGCGCGAGAAGCCGGGCTTGCGGGAGTTCGGCACCGCGCGCACGTCCACCAGATGAGCGATGCCGGCCTGCCGCAGCGCCGCGATGACGCGGTCCACCGTGCTGGCCTGATAGCCGATGGTGTGAAGGGCAGGGGGACTCACGAATTGGGCAGTTCGACGCCGCCCCCGGTCTCGCCGCCGCCGCCGCGCTGCTGCACGCAGCGCTTCACCGCGGCGAGCTTGGCGCTCTGCAACTGTTCGGCCCAGTAATCGTACATGCCCCCCGTGCCGGCTTCGTTCGCCAACGCAGTCTTGACCGCGGGATCGTCATAGGCGGCGCGCTCGCACTGGCCGCGCAGGCTGGTGGCCGGCGCGTCGCCATAGACCTGTGACTGGTTGCCGAAGAAATTGCAGCCAGCGATCGGCAGGACCAGCAGCAGCCCGCCGAGAAACGACCAATATCTCATGTCGCCGCCACCCAGTCCTCGATCAGCCGCCGCGCGATGCTGTCCAGGCGCGGCAGGCTGAAGCCGTTCGCCTCGGCGTCGCGGATCTGCGCGCGGCTGAACCAGCGCGCGTCCTGCAGTTCGGTCGGGTCGATGGTGACCTCCTCTGACAGCGCCTCGGCATAGAAGCCCAGCATGATGCTGGCCGGGAAGGGCCAGGGCTGGCTGCTGTGGTAGTAGACCCGCCCCACCCGCACGCCGGACTCTTCCAGCACCTCGCGGGCCACCGCTTCCTCCAGGCTTTCGCCGGGCTCCACGAAGCCAGCCAGCGTAGAATACATCTTCGTATTGGGAAACCGGTGGGAATGGCCGAGCAGCGCGCGGTCGCCCCGGTGCACCAGCATGATCACGGCGGGGTCGGTGCGCGGAAAATGGCTGGTGCCGCAGACCGTGCACCGCATGACGTGGCCGGCGCTCTGGGGCTCGCAGGCGCCGCCGCATACGCCGCAGAAACGATGCTGGCCGCGCCAGTGCATCAGCCCGCGCGCATGGGCGAGAATCGAGGCGTCCCCGCGGGGCAGCGCGCCGGCCACCGCGCGCAGGTCGGTGAACGTTCCCGCGCCGGCCGGCAGCAGCGCCAGCGGCTCCTCGGTGGCGCTGACATCGACGGCGAAGACGGGCTGCGGGCCCTGCAGGCCGAGCAGCGCCCACGGCGCGTCGCGCACCAGCGCGGCCGCCTCGCCGCTCACGAAGACCGCCTCCGGCCTGCCCTCCGCCACCCCGCGCATCAGATTGCGGCTGCGCCAGACCGGCGCGAACAGCGTTTCCGCCCCGTCCAGCGCGGCGGCGACCCAGGCCCCGTCCTCGCGCTTCTCGGTGGCCCACTCCAGCGGGTTGCCGGTGTAGATGTTGGGTCTTGAGGCGACGATCGGCTTCACGGGCAATCCTGTGGGCAGCGGGGCGTCGAACCTGCCACGCCCTCGCCGCACCGGCAACCTTGCGCCCGGGGGAGGGATGCGTGATATGTGGTGCGGGAGGTCGGCGGCGGACGGGCGCCTCGCCAACCCGGTCAGGTCCGGAAGGAAGCAGCCGCAACGAGTTTCCGCCCGGGTCGTTTGTCGGCCTCCCACCCGCAACCCCCTAGCCCCACGGGTCGGAGCCCGGCGCCGCGCATGTCCGGCCTGTTCCATGACGACCCGCCCGCGGCCGACGCCGTGCCCCCGCCGCCAGCCGGCCCGGGCCTGTTCGGCGAAGCCCTGCCCGAGGCCCCACCCCCCGCCGCCGAGGCCGCCCCCTATCGCGTGCTGGCGCGCAAATACCGCCCGGCCAATTTCAACGACATGATCGGCCAGGAGGCGATGGTGCGCACGCTGCGCAACGCCTTCGCCACCGGCCGCGTCGCCCACGCCTTCATCCTCACCGGCGTGCGCGGGGTCGGCAAGACCACGACCGCCCGCATCATCGCCCGGGCGCTCAACTGCACCGGTCCGGACGGCACCGGCGGCCCCACCGTGGACCCCTGCGGCGTCTGCCCCAACTGCATCGCCATCCTGGCCGAACGCGAGCCCGACGTGTTCGAGATGGACGCCGCCTCGCGCACCGGCGTCGACGACGTGCGCGAGATCATCGAGTTCTCCCGCTCGCGTCCGATGAAGATCCGCACCAAGGTGTTCATCATCGACGAAATCCACATGCTAAGCCGCAATGCCTTCAACGCGCTGCTGAAGACGCTGGAGGAGCCGCCGCCGCACGTGAAATTCATCTTCGCCACCACCGAGGTCCGCAAGGTGCCGGTGACCGTGCTGTCGCGCTGCCAGCGCTTCGACCTGCGGCGCATATCGGCGGCCGAACTGACCGCCCATTTCGGCCGCATCGCCGCCGAGGAGAAGGTTGCCATCGCGCCGGACGCGCTGACCCTGATCGCGCGCGCCGCCGACGGCTCGGTGCGCGACGGGCTGTCGCTGCTCGACCAGGCGATCGCCGAGGCCGAGCTGGGCCGGCCGATCGATGCCGCGGCGGTGGCGGAGATGCTGGGCCTGGCGAACCGGATGACCGTGTTCGACCTGTTCGAGGCGCTGATGGCCGGCCGGCCCGCGGAGGTGCTCGCCATCACCGATCGCGCCCATGCGCTCGGCGCCGATTTCGGCGTGCTGCTGGCCGATCTTCTCGACCTCGTGCACACCCTGGCGCGGCTCAAGTCGGTGCCGGCGCTGCGCGATGCGGCCGAGTTGCCGGAGGCCGAGCGCAGCCGGGGCGCCGCGCTGGCCGAGCGGCTCAGCATGGTCACGCTGGGTCGGGCCTGGCAGATGCTGCTGAAGGGCATCGGCGAGGTGGAGGCGGCGCCGGACCGGCGCGCCGCGGGCGAGATGGTGCTGATCCGGCTGTGCCACGTGGCCGAGTTGCCGCCGCCGGCCGATCTGGTGCGCCGGCTGACCGAGTCTCCCGCCGCCCCGGGCGCCGCCCGGTTGCCCCCCGGCGGGGGCGGCGGCGCGCGGGCGGTGGCCAATGGCGGGACCATGCCGGCGCCGGCGGCGGAGACCGCGCCGCGGCTGGCGAGTTTCCGCGACGTCGCCGCCCTGGTGGCCGAGCAGCGCGACCCCATCCTGCACGCCCATCTGGTGCATTCCGTCCATTTGGTGCGCTTCGCCCCGCCGGTCATCGAGCTGCGTCCCGAACCGGCCGCCCCGCGCGACCTCGCCGCCCGGCTCGCCGCCGTGCTGGCCGAGGCGACCGGTGCCCGCTGGACCATCGCGCTCTCGGCCGTCGCCGGCGAGCCGACGCTGGCCGTGCAGGGCACCGCCGCCGATACCGCGCGGCGCGTCGCCGCCGCCACGCATCCGCTGGTGCGCGCCATCCTCGACGCCTTTCCGGGCGCGCGCATCGAGGCGGTGCACGATGCCCGCGCCGATGCCTACGGCCTGATCGCCGCCCCGGTGCTGGGCGGCGAGCCCGAGTTGGACGGCCCCGAATTTGCCCCCGTGGACGCTGGGTTCGCGGACGGGCCGCCAGAGGATTGGGAGACCTGACCGATGAAGAACATCGCCGGCCTGATGAAGCAGGCCGCCCAGATGCAGAAGAAGATGGAAGAAATGCAGGCCGCCCTGGAGGCCACCACGCACGAGGGCGTGGCCGGCGCCGGCATGGTCACCCTGACGATCAACGGCAAGGGCGAGATGAAGACGCTGACCATCGACCCCAAGCTGGCCGACCCGGCCGAGATGGAAATGTTGCAGGACCTGCTGCTGGCCGCCCACGCAGACGCGCGCCGCAAGATGGAGGCCGCCGCCGCGGCCGAGATGCAGAAGGTCACCGGTGGGCTGAGCCTGCCCCCCGGCATGAAACTGCCGTTCTGAACGGCCGTGGGCGGTCCCGAAGTCGAGCGCCTGATCGGCCTGCTGGCCAAGCTGCCCGGCCTCGGTCCGCGCAGCGCGCGCCGCGCCGCGCTCCGCCTGTTGCAGCAGCCCGAGACGCGCATGCTGCCGCTGGCCGCGGCCCTGGCCGAGGCGGCGCGCGCGGTGCGCCCGTGCGGGCGGTGCGGCAACCTGGACAGCCGCGATCCCTGCACGATCTGCTCTGACCGCGACCGTGACCACACGCTGGTCTGCGTGGTGGAGGGCGTCGGCGACCTGTGGGCGCTCGAGCGGGCGCATGTGCACCGGGGGCTCTACCACGTGCTGGGCGGCACACTGTCGGCGCTGGCCGGCACCCGGCCGGAGGATCTGAACCTCGCCCCGCTGCTCGCCCGCCTGGCCGAGGGCGGGGTGGCCGAGGTGATCCTGGCGCTCGGCGCCACGGTCGATGGCGCCACCACGGCGCACTGGCTGACCGAACGGATGCAGCCCTTCGGGGTGACGGTCAGCCGGATCGCGCACGGCATGCCGATCGGCGGCGCGCTCGACGTGCTGGACGACGGCACCCTGGCCGCCGCGCTTCGGGCGCGGCGGCCGTTCTAGCGGGGCAACGCCCCGACAGCAGCGCCGCCATCCGGTTATTGCGGCCCATTCGCAGCCGGCGGTGCTATAGAAACCGCGCCGCCGGCCCGCGCGCGGGCGGCGCCATGAGGGGAGTTTCATGCTGGACAGCCTGCCGGCCGAGGACGTGCTGAGCCTGTTGCGGGTGCCTCCCGCCGCGCGGCAGGCGCTGTACGACCGTGCCGACGCGCTCCGCCGCGCCACCATGGGCGAGCAGGTTTATCTGCGCGGCATCGTCGAGTTCTCCAACATCTGCACCAACGACTGCCTCTATTGCGGCATCCGCGCCGGCAACGCCGAGGTGCACCGCTACCGCATGACCGAAGACGAGGTGCTCGCCGTCGCCCGGCGCATGGACGACTGGCACCAGCATACCATTGTATTGCAAGCCGGCGAGTCCGCCTCCCCCGTCGGCGACCGTCGGATGGAATCGCTGATCGCCCGCATCAAGGCGGAAACGCCGCTCGCCGTCACCGTCTCCGTCGGCAACCGCCCGCGCGAGGTCTACGCGCGCTGGCGGGCCGCCGGCATGGACCGCTACCTGCTGCGTTTCGAGACCAGCGACCCAGAACTGTTCGCCCGCCTCCACCCGGACTGCGACCTCGCGGAGCGGCTGGCCTGTCTGCATGACCTGCGCGACCTCGGCGTGCAGGTGGGCAGCGGCTTCATGATCGGGCTGCCCGGCGAGACGCTGGACATCCTGGCACGCAACATCCTGCTCTGCCGCGCGCTCGACCTGGACATGATCGGCATCGGCCCGTTCATCCCGCATCCCTTGACCCCTCTGGCCGGCGCCGCCAACGCCTATGCCGGCGATCCGGACATGCATTTCGTCGCGCTGGCCGCGCTGCGCATCGCCAACCCCGACGCCCACATCCCCGCCACCACCGCCTTCGACGCGCTGTTTCCCAGTCCCTCCGGGCGCGATCTGGCGTTGCAGCGCGGCGCCAACGTGTTCATGCCGAACAGCACGCCGGGCCAGTATCGCCGGGACTACATGCTCTACCCCGACAAGCCGTGCGTTGATGAGACCGGCGGCATGTGTGCGTTCTGCGTGGCGGGACGGCTGGAGCAACTGGGCCGGCAGATCGGCGCCGGCCCCGGCCATTCGCAGAAACCGCCACGTCCGTGACCTGCGCGCGTTCGCCGGGGTGGTCGGGTCTGCTGACCGGGGCCGCGATTCCGCTGGCTGTCCTGGTGGCCTGGGAGATCGCCGCGCGGGCCGGCGTGCTGAACGCCTACCTGCTGCCGGCGCCGCTGACGGTATTGCGCGCCGGGGTGGCGCTGGCGCGCTCCGGCGAGCTCGCGCGCGACGTCTGGGCGAGCGGGCAGCGCGTGCTGATCGGCTTCGCCGCCGGCGTGGTGACGGCGGTGCCGGTGGCGGTGGCGGTGGTGCGGTGGCGCCCCCTGGACCGGCTGCTGCGCTTCCCGCTGAACTTCCTGCGCGCCACCCCGCCGCTGGCGCTGCTGCCGCTGCTGGTGCTGTGGTTCGGCATCGGCGAGGGCGCGAAATGGGTCGTCATCCTGCTCGCCAGCTTCTTCCCGATCCTGCTCAACACCACCGCGGGGCTGCGTTCGGTGCCGCCCGATCTGCTGGAGATGGCCCGCACGCTCGACCTGACGCCGCTCGAGCGGGTTCGCTTCGTCATCGTTCCCTCGGCCCTGCCCACCTTCGTCGCCGGCCTGCGGCTGGCTTTCGGCAACTGCTGGCGCGCCCTGGTCGGCGCCGAACTGATCGCGACATCGGTCGGCCTGGGCTTCCTGATCATGGACGCCCAGGCGATCGCGCGCATCGACGTGGTCTATGCCGGCATCCTGGTGATCGGCACGCTCGGCTTTCTCGCCGATCAGGCGTTTTTCCTGCTGACGCGCGGCGCGGGCGGCGGCGATGCCCAGGATTAAGCTCAGCGGGCTGAGCAAGAGTTTTCCCCGTCCGGCCGGCGGTGCCGTTCAGGTGCTGGACGGGCTCGACCTGGCCGTCGAATCCGACGAGGTGCATGGCCTGCTCGGCTTCAGCGGCTGTGGCAAGACCACGCTGCTGCGCCTGATCGCCGGCCTGGAGACGCCGGACCGCGGTACCGTGCGCTTCGACGGCGAGCCCGCGCGGCCGCGCATCGGTGTGGTGTTCCAGGAGCCGCGGCTGCTGCCGTGGGCCGATGTCGCCGAAAATCTGCGTCTTGCCCTGCGCCGCGCCGGCCTGGAGCGCGGCGAGCAGGAAGCCAGGATCGCTTCCGTGCTGGCCGTGGTCGGCCTCGGCGGCTGCGCCGGGTTGCGCCCGGCGGCGTTGTCCGGCGGCATGGCCCAGCGGGCCGCCCTGGCGCGCGCCCTGGTGCGCCAGCCCGCGCTGCTGCTGCTCGACGAGCCGCTCGGCGCGCTCGACCCGCTGACGCGCCGGCAGATGCAGGACGAACTGGCCGGTCTCAGGGTGCATTTCCCGCGCACCACGGTGCTGGTGACGCACGACGTGGCGGAGGCGGTGCGTCTGGCCGACCGCGTCTCGCTGCTGGTCGGCGGCCGCATCGCGCGCAGCTTCGTCATCCGCGCCCACCCCGGCGATCCGCCGCCGCGCGGCGCCGCCGCCCGCGAGCTCGAGGAGTTGGTGCTAAGAACCCTGTTTGCCGCCGCGCCCCGCACCGAGAACCGCATGACAGCACGGAGGCCGACCCGATGATCCGCGTCCCCCGCCGCGCCCTGCTCGCCGGCGCCGCCGCCTTCGCCACCCGCGCGCCGGCGCGGGCGGCCGACGCGCTGCACGTTTCCTACGTGCTGCGGCCCTTCAACGTGCCGCAGATCGTGATGCGCCAGCGCGGCCTGCTGGAGCAACGGCTGGCACCGCTCGGCATGGGGGTGGTGTGGCACGACATCACCTCCGGCGTGCTGGAGGCACAGGCCCTGGCCGCGGGGTCGCTCGACATCGGCGCGGTGATGAACCCGATCTCGGTGATCCTGGCGCTGGCCAACGGCAATCCGATGAAAATCGTCGCCGCCTTCGCGCGCAATTTCCGCCTCGCCGCGATCCTGACCGTCGATCCGGCGATCAAAACCATCGCCGACCTCAGGGGCCGCGTCGTCGGCGGCCTGAAGGGCGCCCTGCCGCACCAGTTTCTCATCAAGGCGCTGCAATCCGCGGGCCTGGACATCGGCGACGTGACCTTCCTCGACATGGACCTGGCGCCCACCTATGCCGCGCTGCTTTCCGGGCGGATCGCGGCGGGGGTGCTGGTGGCCGATCTGATCCTCGCGGCGCAGCACGCCGGCGCGCGCGAAATCCCCACCCGGCCGCAGCTGATCGAGCCGGTCAACGTGGTCTGCGCCCGCACCGCTTTGGTCGGGCAGCGCCCCGAACTGGTGCGGCTCTACAAGGCGGTGCAGCGCGAGGCGATGGCGATCGTCGCCGCCGACCCCAATGGGGCGATCCGCCTGGGCTGCCAGGTCAACGGCCTCGACCCCGCCGTCGGCCGCGAGCTGTATTCCTGGCAGAGTTTCGAGACCGTGCTGATGGAAGCCGACCTGACCTCGCTGCAGCAGGACATGAAATTCCTCATCGACAACAAGCTGTGCCCCCATCCGGTGGACCTGCGCGCCGCCATGTTCGAGGCGATGACGCCATGACAGCATCCGAACCGCCCGCGATGCGGGTAGAGAACGATCCGTTGGGCGAGCATGCGGTGCCCGCCGCCGCCTATTGGGGCATCCACACCGCCCGCGCGGTGGCGAACTTCCCGCTGCTCGGCCAGCCCCCGTCGGCCGCCCTGGTGACCGCCATGGCCACCGTCAAGCTGGCCTGCGCGCGCACCAACCACGAACTCGGCTTCCTCGACGATGCGGCCGCCGGCGCCATCGTGCAGGCCTGCCGCGAACTGATCGCGGGGGATCTCGCCGGCGAGATCGTCGTCGATGCCTTGCAGGGCGGCGCCGGCACCTCGCTGAACATGAACGTCAACGAGGTGCTGGCGAACCGGGCCGACGAATTGCTCGGCGGGGCGCGTGGCCACTACACCCGCATCAGCCCGCTCGACCACGTCAACCTGCACCAGTCCACCAACGACGTCTTTCCGACCGCGCTGAAGGTGGCGGCCATCACGCTGCTGCGCCGGCTGGAAAAATCGATCGCCGGCCTGCAGGCGGCGTTCCAGGCCAACGAAACGAAATTCGCCGACGTGGTGAAGATCGGCCGCACCCAGTTGCAGGACGCCTGCCCGATGACGCTGGGGGCGGAGTTCTCGGCCTGGGCCGAGGCGCTGTCGCGCGACCGCTGGCGGGTGTTCAAGTGCGAGGAACGGCTGCGCGTGGTCAATCTCGGCGGCACCGCCATCGGCACCGGCCTGACCGCGCCGCGCGACTACATCTTCCGCGTGGTGGACAAGCTGCGCGAGGAGACCGGCTTCGGCCTCGCCCGCGCCGAGAACCTGGTCGACGCCACCCAGAACGCCGACGCCTTCGTCGAGGTCTCCGGCATTCTCAAGGCGCATGCGGTCAACCTGCTCAAGATCTCGTCCGATCTGCGGCTGCTCGCCTCGGGTCCGCGCACCGGGTTGGGCGAGTTGAAGCTGCCGGCGGTGCAGGCCGGCTCGTCCATCATGCCGGGCAAGGTCAATCCGGTGATCTGCGAGGCGGTCGGGCAGGCCGCGATGCTGGCGATCGGCAACGACGCCATCGTCACCCTGGCCGCGGGGTCCGGCCAGCTCGAACTCAACGCCTTCCTGCCGCTGCTCGCGCACGCGTTGTTGCAGAGCCTGTCGGTGTTGGACGCGGCCTGCACGATTTTCCGCACGCGCTGCGTGGCAGGCATCGAGGCCGACCGGGAAGCCTGTGCGGCGCATGTGGCGCGCTCCTGGGCGACCGTCGCGGCGCTGCTGCCGAGCCTTGGCTACGAGCGCGCCGCCGAGGTCGCCAAGGAGGCGCAGGCAACCGGCCGCTCCGTCGTCGATCTGGTGATCGAGCGCGGCCTGCTGGACGCCGGGACGGTGCGGCGATTGTTGTCGGCCGATGCGATGACGGCCCTGGGGTGGCGCGGATGATCCAGTTGAAGAGCCTGCGGCTGCATATTGGCCTGTTCGGCCGCCGCAACGTCGGCAAGTCGAGCCTGATCAACGCGCTGACCGCGCAGAACGTGTCGATCGTCTCGGCCGCGCCCGGCACGACCACCGATCCGGTGGAAAAATCCTTCGAGATGGACCCGGTGGGGCCGGTGGTGTTCGTCGATACCGCCGGCGTGGACGACGCGGGCGACCTCGGCGCCTTGCGCATGCAGCGCACCGCCGCGGTGCTGGAGCGGGTGGATATCGCCCTGCTGGTAAGCGACCCCGATGGGTTCGGCGAGTACGAGGAAAAGCTCCTGGCGGCGCTCGACGAACGCCACACGCCGGTGCTGGTGGTGTTCAACAAATGCGACCTCGCCAGCCCGCCGCAGGCCGCTCTGGATCGTCTCACTGCCGCCGAAATCGCGGTCGAACTGGTTTCCGCCGCCACCGGGCGGAACATCGGTGGGCTGCAGGAGGCGATCACCCGGCTGGTGCCCGACGAACGCATGGACGAGCCGCATCTGGTCGGCGACCTGGTGCCCGCCGGCGAGCTTGCCGTGCTGGTGGTGCCGATCGACCTCGGCGCGCCGAAGGGCCGGCTGATCCTGCCGCAGGTGCAGGTGATCCGCGAAATCCTCGACAGCGACGCGATGTGCGTCGTCGTCAAGGAACGCGAGCTGCGCGAGGCGCTCGGCCGGCTGACCCGTCCGCCGCGGCTGGTGATCTGCGATTCGCAGGTGGTGCTGAAGGCCGTCGCCGACACCCCGCCGGCGGTGCGGCTGACCACGTTCTCGATCCTGATGGCCCGCTACAAGGGCGATCTGGTGAAGCTCGCGCGCGGTGCCGCCGCGATCAACCGGCTGGCGGCCGGCGACCGGGTGCTGGTGACGGAAACGTGCAGCCATTGCGAGCTCGCCGACGACATCGGCCGGGTGAAAATCCCGCGCTGGCTGCGCCAGTTCACCGGCGCCCATCTCGACATCGACGTGGCCGGCGGGGCCGAGTTGCCCGAGGACCTGACGCCGTACCGGCTGGTGATTCACTGCGGCAGTTGCATGACCACCCGCAAGCACATGCTGGCCCGGCTCTACCGGGCGGAGCGCCAGGGCGTGCCGATGACCAATTACGGCGTCGCCATCTCGCTGCTGCAAGGTGTGCTGCCACGCGCACTGGAATGCTTCCCGGCTGCGCTGGACGCATACCAGACTGCTCGGGACGGGGCCTGATTCGGGGCCGTACGTTCCGTTATCTCTGCCAATAAATTGATCCATGCTAAGGCGACGTAGCTTGCGTGGTGCTACGTCGCGGGTGTGGCCGGTGGAAAGCACCTCCTGCGATGACGCATGTTGTATACGGTTTCTGGAATGGCGAACTGCTCGACAACCGGGGCAAGTCCCCCGGCGCGGGCACGGCGGTCGACGAATTGCGCGGCTTTGACGCCTTCAACGAGGGCAACCCCATCCGCGCCTTCGTCGGCGATCGCGGCTTCTTCGTGTTCGACGCGAAGGTCAGCCTGATCGACGCGTTCTGGCAGTACATGGACAAGGCCGCCGAGCAGTCATGCGGCAAATGCACGCCCTGCCGCATGGGCACCCTGCTGGTGCGCGACGCGCTGGACGCGATGCGCCACGGCAAGACCGGCGCGCTCGATCTCGATGGCATCGCGACCCTCGCCCACCAGATGAACGAAACCTCGCTCTGCGGCCTGGGCCAGACCTGCGGCCGGGCGCTGACGGCGGCGCTGGACCATTTCCGCGACGTCCTCGAGGCGGAACTGAAGCACGGCGCGGCGCCCGAGCAATACGGCATGTCGTACATGACGGCGCCGTGCATCGAGGCCTGCCCGTCGAAGGTCAACGTGCCGCGCTACATCGACTACATCCGTGACGGCAAGCCGGAATACTCGCTCGGCGTGATCCTGCAGAAATACCCGATGGCCGCCACTTGTGGCCGGGTCTGCGTGCGGTTCTGCGAAATGGCGTGCCGGCGCAACCTGGTGGACCGGGCGGTCGGCATCAAGACGCTGAAGCGCTACGTCGCCGAGCAGCAGACCGGCCCGCAGGCCCTGCAGTTCACCCGCGGCATGGCGGCGGCCCCGCTCAGCCCCGACATGCGCGTGGCGGTGGTCGGCGCCGGACCCGCCGGCATGTCCTGCGCCTACCACCTGCTGTTGCGCGGCTTTCATGTCGACGTGCTCGAGGCGATGGACGAGGCCGGCGGCATGGCGGCCATCGGCATTCCCAGTTACCGGCTGCCGAAGGACGTGCTGCGCTCGGAATCGGACGTCATCACCACGCTGGGCGGGCGCATCCTGTTCAACCAGGCGCTGGGCCGCAACCTGTCCATCGACGACGTCTTCGCGCGGGGCTATCGCGCGGTGTTCCTGGCACTGGGCTGCCAGCAGGGCACCACCCTCGGCGTCGAGGGCGAGGACCCGGACATGGAGGGCTACGAGCCGGGCATCGGCTTCCTGCTGAAGGTTCACGATTACGTCGCCGGCAAGCAGACGACCACGCTCACCGGCCAGGTGGTGGTGGTGGGCGGCGGCAACGTCGCCATGGACTGCGCCCGCTCGGCGCTGCGCATGGGCTGCGAGGCGGTGCACCTGGTCTATCGCCGCACCCGCGAGGACATGCCGGCCGACGCCGAGGAAATCGTGGCGGCGGAGGCGGAAGGCATCATCTTCCATTTCCTCACCAACCCGTCGCGGATCCTCTCGGAGGACGGACGGGTGACCGGCGTGGAGCTGGTGCAGATGCGCCAGACCGAGCCCGACGCGAAAGGCCGGCGCAAGGTCGAGTCGGTGCCGGGCTCCGAGACGGTCCTGCCGTGCAGCACCATCATCGCGGCGATCGGCCAGCAGGTGCAGGCGGGCGCGCTGACGCACTCCGACGGCGTGGACATGGACCGCTGGAACTGCGTCTCGGCCGATCCGGCCAGCCTGGCCACCAGCCGCGAGGGCGTGTTCGCCGGCGGCGACTGCGCCACCGGCGCCTCGACGCTGATCCACGCCATGGCCGCGGGCCTGAAGGCGGCGCGCGCGATCGACGACTACCTGCAACTCGGCCACGTCCGCTTCTCGCCGCGCAGCCGCATGCGCCAGATCCTCAACCAGCACAAAATGCTCGCCGCGGACTCGATCGAATATCCGGTGCGCCACCAGTACCGCGTGCATCACCCCGAACTGGCGCCGGACGTGCGCAAGCAGATGTTCGAGGAAGTCGAGCAGACCATCTCCGCCGCGGACGCCTATCGCGAGGCCAATCGCTGCCTGCGCTGCTACCGGATCTATTCCGTCGTCACCGAACTGCCGATCCCGCAAGGAACCGTGTGACCCATGGACACCGATCTCCCCACCGCTGATGCCGTCGCGATCCACGCCAGCATCAACGGCAAGCCGGTCACCGCGCGGCCGCAGGAGACCATCCTGCAGTGCGCCCGCCGCCTCGGTTTCTACATTCCCACCCTGTGCGAGCTCGACGACCTCAACCACACGCCCGGCACCTGCCGCGTCTGCCTCGTCGAGGCGCGCCTGCCCGGCCAGGAGCGCACGCTGATCCTGACGGCCTGCAACACGCCGATGCAGGAGGGGCTGGAGATCATGACGCGCACCGAGCAACTGCGCGACATGCAGCGGCTGCAGGTCGAGCTGCTGCTGGCCGACCATGACCACGACTGCGCTATCTGCATCCGCCACGGCAATTGCGAATTGCAGGACGTGGCGCAGTTCGTCGGCCTGCGCCAGAACCGCTTCGCCGACCCGGCGCTGGTGGCCATGCGGCCCATCGACACCTCGTCTCCGGCGCTGATCCGCGACATGACCAAGTGCATCCGCTGCCAGCGCTGCGTGGCCATGTGCCGCTACGGCCAGGGCGTCGATGCGCTGGTGATCACCGACACCGGCCACGGCACCGCCGTCGGGCTGCGCGACGGACTGTCGCAGAAGATATCGAGCTGCGTCACCTGCGGCCAGTGCGTGCTGGTGTGCCCGACCGGGGCGCTCGGCGAGCGCGACGAGACCGACCGCGTCATCGATTTCCTCTACGATCCCGACATCGTCACGGTGGTCCAGTTCGCCCCCGCGCTGCGCGTCGGCTTCGGCGAGGAGTTCGGCCTGCCGACCGGCACCAACGTGCAGGGCAAGATCATTTCCGCCTGCCGCAAGCTCGGCTTCGACATCGTGCTCGACACCAACTTCGCCGCCGACCTGGTGATCATGGAGGAAGGCACCGAGCTGCTCGGCCGGCTCGGCCGCGGCCAGCGGCCGACCTTCACCTCGTGCTGTCCGGGCTGGATCAACTTCGCCGAGCGGCACTATCCGGACATCCTGCCGCTGCTGTCCTCGACCAAGTCGCCGCAGCAATGCCTCGGCACCATCGCCAAGACCTACCTGCCGGAGCGGATGGGCATCGATCCCAAGCGCATCCGCGTGGTCTCGATCATGCCGTGCACCGCCAAGAAGGACGAGGCGGTGCGGCCGCAGCTGATGCATGACGGCGTGCGCGAGGTCGACGTGGTGCTTACCACGCGCGAGTTCGCCCGCCTGCTGCGCCGCGAGGGCGTCGATTTCACCGCGCTGGAGCCTGCGGAATTCGACAATCCCTACATGAGCGAGTTCTCCGGCGCGGGCGCGATCTTCGGCACCACCGGCGGCGTCATGGAAGCGGCGCTGCGCACCATCTATCACACCATCAACGGCCGCGAGCTGGAGCACATCGAGCTGACCCAGTTGCGCGGCTTCGAGGGTGTGCGCACCGCCACGGTCGAGCTTGGCGGCGCCGTCGGCACGGTGAAGGTGGCGATGTGCCACGGCCTCAAGTCGACCCGCGAGATCGTCGAGTCGGTGCTCGCCGGCACCGCGGATTTCGATTTCATCGAGGTGATGGCCTGCCCCGGCGGCTGCGTCGACGGCGGCGGCACGTTGCGGTCAAAAAAAGCCTACCTGCCGCAGGCCCTGAAGCGGCGGGAGACCCTGTTCAACATCGACCGCAACGCAAAGGCGCGCCAGTCGCACAACAACGTGCAGGTGCAGGCGCTGTACCGCGATTTCCTCGGCCATCCCTATTCCGAGAAGGCGCACAAGCTGCTGCACACCTACTACACCGACCGCAAGATCGAGATGACCCGCACGGTCAGCGAGGTCTGGCGCGAGATCACCATGAGCACGATGATCTACTGACCCTCCTTCTCCCCTCCCCTTGAGGGCTTGGGCCGCGAAGCGGACCAAGGCGGGGGAGGGGTGTCCGCGCGCCAATCATTCCCTGGGGGATGACGCCTGCAAAAGGGCAGCCCGCGGGGCGGTGGTGGAGCTGAGGGGTCTCGAACCCCTGACCTCCTCATTGCGAACGAGGCGCTCTCCCAGCTGAGCTACAGCCCCCTCCCGCGCGGCGGGCGGAACATGCAGAGGCGGACCTGGCAAGTCAAGCGGCGGCAGCCCCTCGCTTTCCGCAGCCCGGTTGCGCGGCGGCCGGCCGAAAGCTAGCCTGCGCGCCGCCTCAGGGGGGGCCGCTCGTGATCACCATCCTGTTCAGTATCATCCTCATGCTGCTCAACCTGTTCTGGTGGGCGGTCATTCTTGCCGCCGTGGTCAGCACGCTGATCAGCTTCAACGTGCTGGACACCCGCAACCGCGCGATCTGGGCGATCGCGGACTTCCTCTACCGGCTGACCGAACCGGCGCTGCGGCCGATTCGCCGGTGGATGCCCAACCTCGGTCCGGTGGACATCAGCCCGATCATCCTGCTGATCCTGATCTACGCCGCCGAGGCGCTGGTGGTCCGGCTGGAAGCCGCCATCCTGTACGGCAATGTGCGCGGCCTGATCCTGTGACCCCGTTCTGGCGCCCCGCCGAGGGCGGCGTGTCGGTGGCGGTGAAGGTGCAGCCGAAATCCCGCCGCCCCGGCGTGCAGGGCCGCGCCCCGGCCGTCGACGGCGAGCGCCTGCGCATCGGCGTCGCCGAGGCCGCCGAGGCAGGGCGGGCCAACCGCGCGGCCTGTGCCGTCCTGGCCCATGCGCTCGACCTGCCGGCGTCCGCGGTCGCCGTCACCGCCGGCCTGACCAGCCGGGAGAAAACGCTGCGCGTGGCCGGCGATCCGGCCGCCCTGAAAGCCCGGCTGGAGGCGCTGTGACCGCGACCTTGATCGACGGCAAGCAGGTGGCCGCCGCGCTGCGCGCCGAGGTGGCGGGGCGCGTCGCCGCCTTGTCGTTCACCCCCGGACTCACCGTGGTGCTGGTGGGCGACGATCCGGCCAGCGCCATCTACGTGCGCAACAAGGACCGTGCCGCCACCGCCGCCGGCATCGCCGCCCGCACGATCCGCCTGCCCGCCGACACCACCGAGGCGGCCTTGCTTGCCACCGTCGCCCAATTGAACGCCGATCCGGCGGTGGACGGAATCCTGGTGCAGATGCCGCTGCCCCAACAAATCCGCCCGCAGGCCGTGATCGAGGCGATCGACCCGGCCAAGGACGTCGACGGCCTGCATCCGGTGAACGCCGGCCGCCTGCGCGACGGCCGGCCGGCCCTGGTGCCCTGCACGCCGGCCGGGGTGATGCGCCTGCTGGCGCATGTCGGCGCCTCGCTGCGCGGTGCCCGCGCCCTGGTGCTGGGCCGCTCCGTCCTGGTCGGCAAGCCGATGGCCGCCCTGCTGACCAATGCCGACGCCACCGTCACCGTCGCCCATTCGCGCACCCGCGACCTGGCCGCCGAGTGCCGCCGCGCCGAGGTGCTGGTGGTGGCGGCGGGCCGGGCCGAAATGGTGCGCGGCGACTGGGTGGCGAACGACGCCGTGGTGATCGACGTCGGCATCAACCGCCTGCCCGACGGCCGCCTGGTGGGCGACTGCGCCACCGCCGAATGCGCCGCCCACGCCGCCGCGATCACGCCGGTGCCGGGCGGGGTGGGGCCGATGACCATCGCCTGCCTGCTCGACAACACGGTGACGGCGGCGCTGGCGCGTCGCGGCTGAGGCCGGCGGGGCTTTCAGGTCAGCCGCCCTCCATCAGCCCCGCCCTCAGCCGTGGCGTGGCGAAGTCGAGAAACGACCTGAGCTTCAGCGGGATCATCCGGCCCGCCGGATGGATCAGCTGCACCGGCAACGGGGGTGGTTCGTAGCCCTCGAGCATGGTCGTCAGGATGCCGTCCCGCCGGGCTTGCGCGACATGGTAGGAAAACACCCGACAAATCCCGGCGCCGGCGACGGCGGCATCGACCGCTGCCTCGGCGGTGGTAACCGCCAGCCTGGAATGGACAGGAAACATTTCGCTGCCCTTGCCCACCGGGAAATCCCACTCATCCGCCGACGACATCGGATAGAAGCTGATGCAATCGTGGCCGATGAGATCGGCGGGGTGCCCGGGCCTGCCCCGGGCCGCCAGGTAACCGGGGCTGGCGCAGACCATCCTGCGGACATCGCCGACGCGGACCGCGATCAGGCTGCTGTCGGGTAGCCGTCCGATCCGCGCGCCGAGATCCATATGGCCTTCCTGAAGGTTGACCACGCGGTCGCTCAATGTCAGCCGGACGTCGATCTCGGGGTAGGCGCGCAGGAAATCCACCACGATGGGCACCATGTGCACGCGGCCGAACACCACCGGTGCGGTCATCACCAGTTCGCCCCTCGGCGCGTTGTATTCGCCGCTGGCGGCGCGTTCGGCGGCCTCCACATCCTCAAGGATCCGCCTGGCCGCGGCGAGGTAGGACTCGCCCGCGCCGGTGAGCGTCAGCAGGCGCGTGGAGCGGTTGAGCAGGCGCGTCTTGAGATGCGCCTCAAGCTCCGAAACTTTTCGGCTCAGCGTGGCCAGCGGCATTTTCAGGCGGCGGGAGGCGCCCGAAAGGCTGCCGGCCTCGACCACCTGCGCCAGGATCGCCATCGATTCCAAACGGTCCATCGATATTTCCATTTAATGGAAGAGTCATTCCTAAAAATGCCGGATACTGCGTCAAAATGGAAGGATATATGAACCGGCACCGGGCAATTCGGGCCCTATTCCGACAAGGACGTCGATCATGTCGCGTATCCCCATGCCGGCGGCGATCGAAACCGCACCGGTCCTTCCCACGGTGTCCGGCGGAGCGCCCCGATGAGCGCGTCCCTGGTGGCGGATGGCGCCATCGCGCCGCCGCGCCCGGCGCTGCGCCGGCGCACGCGCCGGCGGTTGTTGCTGGCCGGCGCCGGCTTGGCGGTGCTGCTCGGCGCGGCCTGGTTTGGCCACGACTATTGGACGGTCGGGCAATATATCGAAAGCACCGACGACGCCTATGTCGGCGGCGATGTGACGGAGCTCGCGCCGAAGGTGGGCGGGCTGATCGCGGGGTTGGCGGTCGGCGACAACCAGGAGGTCCACGCCGGCGATCTGCTGGTGAAAATCGACGACCGGGACTACCGCGCGGCGCTGGCGAAGGCGCAGGCGGCGGTGGCGGGCGATCAGGCGACGCTGGCCAATCTCGACGCCACCCGCACCCTGCAACTGGCGCGCATCGACGAGGCGCGGGCGGACGTCGCTGCCGCCATCGCGCGGACCGTGCTGGCGCGCCAGAACCAGGTCCGCTACCGCATACTGGCCACCACCCAGGACGGCTCCGTAAAGAGTTCGCAAACCGCGGATGCGGGCTACGACGAGGCCACCGCCGGCGTGCAGAAGGCCCAGGCGGCGTTGGCCGCGGCGCAGGCGCAACTGGCGGTGATCGACACCCAGAAGCGGCAGGCCACCGCCGCCCTGGCCGGCGCGTCGGCCGATCTCGACAACGCGCAACTGAACCTGGACTATACGGAAATTCGCGCCCCCGTGGATGGCACCGTCGGCAATCGCAGCGCGCGTCCGGGCGGCTACGCCATCGTCGGCGCGCAACTCGTCGCCATCGTGCCGGCGAACGGACTGTGGGTGGACGCCAATTTCAAGGAGGACCAGCTCGCCCACATGCGCGCCGGCGAGCCCGTCACCATCCGGGCCGATGTGCTGCCGGGCCAAAAATTCACCGGTCACGTGGCAAGTCTGGCGCCCGCCACGGGAGCGGTGTTCAGCGTGCTGCCCGCGGAAAACGCCACCGGCAATTTCACCAAGATCGTGCAGCGCGTGCCGGTGCGGGTTGTGCTGGACGGCGATGCCTCGCGGCTCGGCCGGTTGCGTCCCGGCCTGTCCGTGACGGCCGAGGTGGATACGCGATCCGGCGCAGGAACCGCGCCGTGAAAGCGACCATCCCCTTCGCGGTGATGTGCGTCGGCATGTTCGTCGCGCTGCTGGATATTCAGATCGTGGCGTCATCCCTGCAAGATATCGGCGGCGGCCTGTCGGCGGCGCAGGATCAGATCAGTTGGGTGCAGACGGCCTATCTGATCGCCGAGATCATCGTGATTCCGCTTTCGGGCTGGCTGACCCGGGTGTTCTCCACGCGCTGGCTGTTCACCGCGTCGGCGGCGGGTTTCACCCTGACCAGCATGCTGTGCGGCCTCGCCTGGAACATCGACAGCATGATCGTCTTCCGCGCTTTGCAGGGTCTGCTCGGCGCCTCGATGATTCCCACCGTGTTCACCTCTTCCTTTCACTACTTTCGAGGCCCGAAGCGGATCTACGCCGCCGCCGTCATCGGCACCATCGCCTCGGTCGCGCCGGCCGCCGGCCCGGTGATCGGCGGTTACATCACCGACGCCCTGAACTGGCATTGGCTGTTCTACATCAATCTCATCCCGGGCACCGCGGTGGCGCTCGCCGTGCCGCTGCTGGTGAAAATCGATGAGCCCGACCTGCCGCTGCTGAAAGAGGCCGACTACGTCGGCATCGTCCTCATGGCCATCGGTCTGGGCACGCTGGAATATTTCCTCGAGGAAGGCACGCGCTGGAACTGGTTCAGCGATCGCACGATCACCGCCTGCGCCTGGATCGCGGCGCTGTCCCTGGGCGCCTTCATCGTTCGCAGCGCCATGGTGAAAAACCCCGTGGTGGACTTCGGCGCCCTGGCCGACCGCAATTTCGCCCTGGGCTGCTTTCTGTCGTTTGTGACCGGCATCGGCATCTTCTCGACGATCTACCTCACGCCGCTTTTCCTGGGCTATGTGCGCGGTTTTTCCGCCGAGCAGACCGGGGTCGCCGTGTTCTCGACGGGGGCCGCCTCGATTGTCGGCGTGCCCGTCTATATCGCGCTGGCCCGGAGGTTCGACCTGCGCTGGATCATGATGTTCGGTCTTGCGTTGTTCGGGCTCTCCATGTGGAGTTTTTCCTTCATCACCCACGACTGGGGCGGCGACCAGCTGCTCCTGCCCCAGATTTTGCGTGGCTTCCCGCAGGTATTCTGCGTCGCGCCGAGTGTCGTGCTCGGTCTGGGCAGCCTGTCGCCGGCGCGGCTGAAATACGCCAGCGGGCTGTTCAACATGATGCGCAACCTTGGCGGCGCGGTCGGCATTGCCGTTTGCGGTGCCGTGCTGAACGACCGCACGAATTTTCACTTCGCAGCGCTGGCGTCCAACCTGACCGATGCCCATGCGCAGACCACCGGCCTGCTCGCCGGCGCGACCCGGCGCCTGACCATGACCCTCGGCTCGCCCGTCGCGGCGCACCAGGCCGCCTTGAAGGAGCTGTGGCAGCTCACCTACCGGGAAGCCCAAACGCTGTCCTATGCCGACGCATTCCGCACCATCATGGTGGCCTTCGTCATCGCCACCTGCCTGGTGCCGTTGCTGAGAAAGGTCGCCGCGCCACCGGCCGCCTCGGCCGGCGTGCATTAGCGGGCCGCTAGAAGTCGGTGACGCGCCCCTTGTGCTGCCAGTCCCCATACCGCGTCGGCTCGGGGCCGGGCGCCCCACCGATCTCCTTCGGCATCTCGGGCGGCTTCGGCGGCGGCTTGGCCGGGGCGGGGGGCGGCGGCGGTTTGTCGTTGCTGTCGGGCATGACCGTCTTTATGGCGCATCGGCCGGTTGCGGCAAGCCCGCGGACCCGCTTGAATGCCCCACCAAACCCAGGGGGGACTCCATGCGGACCTTGTTGCGGCCTTTCCTTCTCGTCCTGTTGCTGGCCACCGCCCCGGCCTTCGCCCAGGCGCCGGCGAGCAAGCTCGACGCCATCCTGGCCCGCGGCACGGTGCGGGTCGGCCTGACCGGCGATTACCGGCCATTCGCCCTGCTCGACAAGACCACCGGCCACTTCGAGGGGCTGGACGTCGACATGGCCGACGCCCTCGGCCGCGCGCTCGGCGCCAAGGTCGAGCTGGTGCCGACCACCTGGGGCGGGCTGCTGGCCGACCTCGCGGCCGACAAGTTCGACCTCGCCATGGGCGGCATTTCCGTCACCCTGGAGCGGCAGAAGACCGCCTTCTTCTCCACCCCCCTGGTGCGCACCGGCAAGGCCGCGATCGCCCGTTGCACCGACCAGCAACGCTTCGCCTCCCTGGCCGACATCGACCGGCCCGGAACAAAAGTGCTGACCAATCCGGGCGGCACCAACGAGCGCTTCGACCGCGCCACGCTGAAGGCCGCCGACATCGTGGTCTTCCCCGACAACGCCAAAATCTTCGACGAACTGGTGGCCGGCCGCGGCGACGTCATGATCACCGACTCGGTGGAAACCCGGCTGCAACAGAAGCTGCACCACGAGCTGTGCGCGATTCACCCGGACCATCCGTTCGACTTCGGCGAACTCGCCTATCTGCTGCCGCGCGACGTGGTGCTGAAGGCCTGGATCGACCAGTGGCTGCACATCGAGACCGAGACCGGCGACTACGCCAGACTGACCGCGAAATGGTTGGAATAGCGCGGGTTCGCGGGGCCGCGGCTTCCGTACCACACTGACTGGCCAAATCGCCACAGTCCGTTCGTATAGCTTGCCCGTTCCGCACCCGGGGGTCCAAAGCCTGATCCTCGGGTGACGAGCGGGGACGGGCATGCGCGGGGCGTGCGGGCAGGCATGGGCGGGATGGCGGCACGTTTTGTGTGCGGTGGCCGTCACCGTTCTGCTGGCCGCGCCGGCCCGCGCCGATGGGCCGGACCCCGTGCCGGGACCCCCGGGAGGGCGCCAGGTCATGGTGCTCAACCAGGGCTCCCGGCCAATCAACGAGCTCTACATCTCGCCGCAGACCGCCGACCAGTGGGGCGACGACCGTCTCGGCGACCGCACGCTGGAGCCCGGCGCTTCCCTCCGGGTGCACCTGGGCAGGACGCGGGGCTGCGTGTTCGACTTCAAGATCATCTACGACGACGCCAGCCGCGAGGAGCAGCGCGGCGTGGATCTGTGCCACACGCGCCAGCTCGCTTTCGACGGCAGGGCCGCCACCCCGGCGCCCGACAGCGACGCCGCGCACAGCATCACGCTGGTGAACCAGTCGGCGGCGCCGATCCAGCAGGTGTTCATCTCGCCGGCCGAAGCCAGCCAGTGGGGCGATGACCGCCTGGGCGAGGGGAGCATTTCGGTAGCCGACCGGCGGGCCGTCACCTGGCACGGCGACTGCAACGCCGACCTGCGGGTGGTGTTCGAGAACCGTGCCGCCGAGGAACGCCGTGGCGTCAACCTGTGCGCGATGCCGCTGCTCAGCATCGAGCCGGGCTGGACGACCGCGGACGTGCTGCCGGTGCCCAGGGGCGGCGCCCCGGCCGAGGCGACGGCGGCCAACCGGCCCAGCGGCATCGCCACCACGCCGCCCTGAACGCCCGTCCCGCGGTTGGCCGCCGTCGCCCCGCGTTCTATATCGGCGCCATGACCGACCACCTCAGCGGCCTGAACCCCGAACAGCGCGAAGCCGTCGAGGCCGTCGATGGGCCGCTGCTGGTGCTGGCCGGCGCCGGCACCGGCAAGACCCGCGTGCTGACCACCCGCTTCGCCCACATCCTGCTGACCGGCCGCGCCTTTCCCGGTCAGGTGCTGGCCGTCACCTTCACCAACAAGGCGGCCCGCGAGATGCGCCAGCGCGTCGGCGTCCTGCTCGGCCGCCCCGCCGAGGGGCTGTGGCTCGGCACCTTCCACGCGCTCTGTGCCCGCATGCTGCGCCGCCACGCCGAACTGGTCGGGCTGACCAGCAGCTTCAACATCCTCGATGCCGACGACCAGCTTCGCCTGCTCAAGCAGGTCATGGAGGCGGACGGGCTCGACACCAAACGCTGGGCCCCGCCGGCACTGATGGCGGTGATCCAGCGCTGGAAGGACCGTGGCCTGCCGCCCGAACGCGTGACCGCCGCCGAGAACACCGACTTCGCCGCCGGCCGCGCCCGCGCGCTCTACGCCGCCTACCAGGCCCGCCTGCGCAGCCTGAACGCCGCCGATTTCGGCGACCTGCTGCTGCACATGACGGAAATCCTGCGCGGCCATGCCGACGTGCTGGCGCTCTACCACCGCGCCTTCCGCTACATCCTCGTCGACGAGTACCAGGACACCAATTTGGTGCAGTACCTGTGGCTGCGGCTGCTCGCGCAGTCCCACCGCAACATCTGCTGCGTCGGCGACGACGACCAGTCGATCTATTCCTGGCGCGGCGCCGAGGTGGAGAACATCCTGCGCTTCGAGAAGGACTTTCCGGGCGCACGCATCGTCCGCCTGGAGCGCAACTACCGTTCGACCGCCCCCATCCTGGCCGCCGCCTCCGGCCTGATCGCCCATAACGAGGGGCGGCTCGGCAAGACGTTGTTCCCCGGCCGCAACGACGCGCGTGGGGAAAAAGTGACCGTCATCGGCGTGTGGGATTCGGATGAGGAGGCCCGCGAGGTCGCTGGCCGCATCGAGCAGTTGCACCGCGACGGCGAGAAACTGGCGGAGATGGCGGTGCTGGTGCGCGCCGGCTTTCAGACCCGCGCCTTCGAGGAGCGGCTGATCACGCTTGGCCTGCCCTATCGCGTCGTCGGCGGCCTGCGTTTCTACGAGCGGGCCGAGATCCGCGACGCCATCGCCTACCTGCGCGTGCTGCACCAGCCCGCCGACGACCTGGCCTTCGAGCGCATCATCAACGTTCCCCGCCGCGGCGTCGGCGAGCAGGCCCTGCGCGCGCTCCACACCACCGCCCGCGAACGGAATATCCCGCTGACCGCCGCCGCCGCGCAACTGATCGAGCAGGGCGGGCTGCGCGGCAAGCCACGCGCCGCCATCGGCGACCTGCTGGCCGGCTTCGCCCGCTGGCGCGAGACCCTGGCGAGCGAGGGCCACGTCGTCGCGCTGGCCACCCTGCTCGACGAATCCGGCTACACCGAGATGCTGAAGCAGGACAAGTCGATCGAGGCACCGGGCCGGCTGGAAAACCTGAAAGAGCTGGTGCGCGCGCTCGCCGACTTCGAGACGCTCGCCGGTTTTCTCGACCATGTCTCGCTGGTGATGGAGAACGACGAGAACGCCGAAGGCGACCGGGCCTCGCTGATGACCCTGCACGCGGCCAAGGGGCTGGAGTTCGACACCGTGTTCCTGCCGGGCTGGGAGGAGGGGCTGTTCCCCAACCAGCGCACCATGGACGAGAGCGGCGCCAAGGGGTTGGAGGAGGAACGCCGGCTCGCCTATGTCGGCATCACCCGCGCCCGCCGCCGCGTCTTCATCAGCCACGCCGCCAACCGGCGCATCTACGCCAACTGGCAGAGCAGCATCCCCAGCCGTTTCATCGACGAACTGCCGGAGGCGCAGGTCGAGAGCACCGGTTCGGCGGCCTTGCAGCGCGACCGGATGCTGGCCGCGCCGTCGGTGTTCGCCGGCGGCTTCCTGTTCGCCGCGCGGCGCCCCCGCACGGTCGAGGCCTGGGAGCAGCCGGTCCGTCCACCGCGCGAGGACGCCATTGCGGTTGGTGCGCGGGTGTTCCACCAGAAATTCGGCTACGGCATCGTCACCGCCGCCGAGGACGACAAGCTCGACATCGCCTTCGACAAGGCTGGCGACAAGCGCGTCCTGGACCGGTTTGTCGAAAAGGCATGACCCGCCGCCACGCCACCGCGCTGGAGACCGTCTCCGTCACCGTCCCGCCGGACGCGCTCGCAGCCTACGAGGCCGCGCTCGCCGGGGTTTGCGGCACCGTCGGCTTCTTTTTCGACGAGGACGCCGACCTCTGGACCGTCGAGGGGGTGAAGGACCAGGGTGCCCGCGAGCCCGAACTGGTGGCGGCGCTGGCGCTCGCCGCGCTCGTCAGCGGCGTGCCGGCCGCCCCCGCGCGCCGCGCCACCGCCGCCGAGGGCTGGCTGGAACGCACCCGCGAGGCCTTCCCCGAGCAACTGGTGGGCCAGCGTTTCGCCGTCCGCGGCACCCATGTCCGCGGTCCGCTCACGCCCGGGCGGCTGACCATCCTGCTCGACGCCTCGGTCGCCTTCGGCTCCGGCGAGCACGGCTCCACCCGGGGTTGCCTGCGCGCCTTCGAGCGCCTGGTGTATCGCCGGCCCCGCCGCATCCTCGACCTCGGCACCGGTTCCGGCATCCTGGCGCTGGCCACCGCTGGGCTGCTGCACCGGCGCGTGCTCGGCACCGACATCGAGCCCTGGAGCGTGCGCACCGCCGCCGCCAACGCCCGGTTGAATGGGCTGGCCAATCTCGCCCGCTTCGTCCGCGCCGACGGCTGGACCTCGCCCGCGGTCACCTGGGGCGGGCCATATGACCTGGTGTTCGCCAACATCCTGGCCCGCCCGCTCTGCCGAATGGCGCGCCACCTGGCGCGAAACCTGGCCCCCGGCGGCACCGCCATCCTGGCGGGCCTGCTGACCGGCCAGGCGCGCTGGGTGCTGGCCGCGCACCGCTGCCACGGCCTGGTCCTGCAACGCGCGCTGACCGAGGGCAAATGGTGCACCCTGGTGCTGCGGCGCCGATGATCCGCGCGGACACAAAAACGGGGCCTGGCCCGCGCATCGGCGGTCCAGGCCCCGTTTTCAGCGGCGCAAAGCCGAAGGGGTCAGTAGGCGCTGGCGGTCCGGCCGGCGAAAACGCGGGTCCCGTTCCGCTGGGCCGCGCGTTCGGCGGCGAAGGCCGGATCGAACACATGCGGCAGCTCGGCGCGGCTCAGGCCGATGTCGGCCAGTTCGTAGTCGGACAGCATGCTCAGCTCGTCCATCACGGCCCGGCGCTTCGGCATCTCGGCGATCCAGCGTAGCGCGGCAAGCAGATGAGCGAACAGGCCGGGGCGCGAAACCTGGGGTTCGGCCGTATAGGCGGGCTCGTCCTGGAAGTAGTGCGACATTGTATTCGGCAGGAGGATCGCCAGTTCCTCCTTGGCAACACGGGTGTGCATCGTATCAAGTCCCAAACTGTCGATCCGTGGTGGGCTTCGTGCCTGAATGCACTCCGTCGCGCGGCTCTGCTGCGACGCAACATAGGCTTTTCCAGGTTAAGGAAAATTGCTAGGTCTCCGCGTCAGCTATGCATGAAACGCTTGACTGAACGAGGAGCCATGAATTCATCGCTAAGCTGCCCCGAAAGTGCCACACATGCATGACGCCCGCCTGATCGCGCTGCGTGCCGAACTTGCCCGTCAGGGACTGCACGGTTTCATCGTTCCCCGGGCCGACGAGCACCTCGGCGAGTACGTTTCGTCTTCGTCCGAACGCTTGGCCTGGCTCACCGGCTTCACTGGTAGCGCCGGACTCGCCGCCGTGCTGCCCGACCGCGCCGCCGTCTTCACCGACGGGCGCTACGTGTTGCAGTTGGCCCAGCAGACCGATCCGGCGCTGTGGGAGCGCCGCCATATCACCGAGCAGCCGCCGCCGGCCTGGCTGGCCGAACACACCCCGGCCGGCGCGCCGATCGGCTACGATCCCATGCTGATCAGCGAGGAGGGCCTGCAACGCTACCGCGATACCGGCCTCGTCCTGCAGCCCGTCGCGGGCAACCCGATCGACGTCCTCTGGACCGACCGGCCGGCCCCCCCGCTCGGCCCCGCCGTGCCGCACGCCATCGCCTGGGCCGGCCGCGACAGCGCCGGCAAGCGTGCCGAGCTCGCCGGCGCGCTGCGCGAGGCCGGGCAGGACGCCGCCATCCTGACCGATCCCGCCTCGATCGCCTGGCTGCTGAACATCCGTGGCGCCGACGTTCCCTACACCCCCTTCGCGCTGGGTTTCGCCATCCTGCGGGCGGACGGCCATACCGACCTGTTCATGGCGCCGGAGAAGCTACCCGAGGCCACCCGGGTCTGGCTGGGCAACGCCGTCGCGGTGCACGACCGACCGGCCCTGGCCAGCGCGCTGGCCGGCCTGGCCGGCCGGCGCGTGCGCGTGGATGGCGCCACCGCGCCGGTCTGGTTTGCCGAATCCCTGCGCGCGGCCGGCGCCACCGTGGTCGCCGGCATGGACCCCTGCCTGCTGCCCAAGGCCAGCAAGAACCCGGTCGAGCAGCAGGGCGCCCGCGACGCCCATGCGCGCGATGCCGTCGCGGTCTGCCGTTTCCTGCACTGGCTCGACACCGCCGCCGGGCGGGCCAGCGAAATGGACGCCGCCGCGGTCCTGCTCGGCCTGCGCGCCGAGGCGCCGGAATTCCGTGGCGAAAGCTTTCCGGCGATCTCGGGCGCCGGCGAGCACGGCGCCGTCATCCACTACCGTGCCACCCCGGCAACCGACCGCCCGATCAACCCGGGCGAGCTCTATCTGATCGATTCCGGCGCCCAGTACGCCGACGGCACCACCGACATCACCCGGACGGTCTGGACCGGTCCGGGCGCGCCTCCCGCCGAACTGCGCGACCGCGCCACCCGCGTGCTCAAGGGCCACATCGCCATCGCCACCCTGGTTTTCCCCCAGGGCGTCGCCGGTCCCCATCTCGACGCCTTCGCCCGGGCCGCCCTGTGGCGCGCCGGCCTGGACTACGACCACGGCACGGGTCACGGGGTCGGCAGCTATCTCTCGGTGCACGAGGGCCCGGTCAGCCTGTCGCGCACCGCCAAACCGGTGCCCATCGCGGCCGGCATGATCCTGTCCGACGAGCCCGGGTACTACGCGCCCGGCCGCTACGGCATCCGCCTGGAGAACCTTGTGCTCGTCCAGCCCGCCGACCTGCCGGAGGCGCAGAAGCCGTTCCTGCGCTTCGAGACTCTCACCCTCGCCCCGTTCGATCGCCGCCTGATCGCGCGCGACCTGCTGACCGCCGAGGAAGTTGTTTGGCTCGACGCCTACCACGCCCGTGTCGCCGCCGAGGTCGGCCCGCGCCTCGATGCCGCCGCCCGCGCCTGGCTCGCGGCGGCCTGCGCGCCGCTGGCTTAAACCGGCGCCGCGGCCGCCCGGGCGGTCTCGGCGAGACGCTTCTGATGCTGGCCGATGCCCAGCACGACCACGCAGCCGATCGCTTCCAGAATCAGGATCGGTGACAGCGCCAGCAGGTAGCTGCCGGTCGCGTCGCGCAGCATGCCGATGAGATAGGTGCCGATGAACCCGCCCAGGTTGCCCAGCGCGTTGATCATCGCCAAGCCCGCCGCCGCCGCGCCGGGCGACAGCGTTTCGGTCGCCAGCGCCCAGAACGGCGCCTTGATGCTGAACGTGCCGACCAACGTGAGGGTGAGGCAGAGCACGACTGGCCAGAAATCCTTCGACAGCACGCAGCCCGTCAATGCGAGCACGGACAGTCCGAGCGGCAGGACGGTGAACGAGATCCGCTTGCCCTTGCGGTCGGAGTAGCGCGCCCACAGCACCATCGCCACCGAGGCCAGCGCGAACGGCACCGAGTTGATCAGACCGGCCTGCATGTTGGTCAGGCCGAATGACTTGAGGATCTGCGGTTGCCAGATCGACAGGCCATTGCTCGCCGCCGAGCCACCCGCGTAGACCAGGGCGAGCAGCAGCACCTGGGGGTTGAACATGACGGCCCAGGCGCGACTGTCGCGCACCGCCCGGACCTGTGTCTGCTGCTCGGCCAGCAATTGGCCGGTGAGCCAGGACCGCTGTTCGCCGGACAGGAAGCGCGCGTCCTTCGGCCGGTCGGGCAGGGCGACGAGGGTCAGGATGCCGAGAATCACCGGCGCCAATCCCTCCACGATGAACAGCCACTGCCAGCCCTGCAGGCCGCCGATTCCGTTCATCTCGAGCAGGGCGGCCGACACCGGCGAGCCGACGAAGCCGGAGATCGGCACGGCGACGTAGAACAGGCTGACCATCCGGGCGCGATATTCGGCCGGGAACCAGTAGGTCAGATAGAGCAGAACGCCGGGAAAGAATCCGGCCTCGGCGGCACCCAGAAGCAGGCGGCTCGCATAGAAGGACCAGGGACCCACCACGAAAGCGGTGCCGGTGGCGACGATCCCCCAACTGATCATGATCCGCGCCAGCCATCGCCGCCCCCCGAAGCGCTGCATCGCCAGGTTGCTGGGCACCTCGAAAATGAAATAGGTCAGGAAGAACAATCCCCCGCCGAGGCCGAACATCGACGCGGTCAGCCCCAGTGCCTTGTTCATCTGGAACGCGGCAAAGCCCACGTTGATGCGGTCGACGAAGGAAACCAGGTAGCACACCATCAGGAACGGAATGAGGGTCATGGCGACCCGCCGGATGGTCGTGGTCTCGACTTCGGGTTTTTGTCCCGCGTTTTCTTGTTCCGGACTCATGGATGCCTCCTGAGACGGTTTGTCATGGCGCGCGATCAGTGGACCAGCAGCAGCGACAGCGGCTCGATGTAGGTAATCAGCAGGAGGATGACGATCATCGCCGCCAGCAGCGGCAGCAGCGCAATGGTTGCCGCGCCGATGCCGACATTGGCCAGCTTCGCGGAAATGAACAGCGCCGGTCCCGCCGGCGGATGCACCAGCGCGATCGCCAGGTTGAAGGTGACCAGAACGCCGAAATGCAGCAGATTGACGTGGTATGCCGCCGCCATCGGCAGCAGCAGCGGCGCGGTCAGCAGCAGGGCCGGCAGCGGCTCGATGAACATGCCGAGCATCAGCAGGAAGACGTTGACGAGAAGCAGGAACTCCCAGGGATGGTGGGCGACGCTGGTGACCCAGGCCGCCAGGTCCACCGCGACCTGCTCGGCGGTAATCAGCCACGCCAGCGCACCGGTCGCGCCGACGATCAGCATCACCACCGAGCTGGTGCGCAGCGCGCGCAGCAGCATCGGCGGCAAATCGCGCACGGTGATATCCCGGTACAGCACCAGCGACATGAACAGGCCGTAGACGACGGCCACGGAGGCGGCCTCGGTCGGCGTGAACAGGCCGGACCAGATGCCGCCGACGACGATGAACGGCATCA
>CAYWOW010000021.1:0-37022 GCA_964459005.1 uncultured Acetobacteraceae bacterium | reverse complement strand
CGACGGACGCCGTGCCGGACGTCACGCCGCCATACGAATTTGCCCCCGCGCTCACCGGTCCAGACGGGCGCACGAAGCTTAACCGCCGGAGCGTTCGTACGCACAGTGGCGCCACGATCGGCAGCTGTGCCGCCACGAACCAGGTCGCGCCATCCGCGCGCACCAGGTAATCGCCGGGTTGCGTATAGGTGGCGTCGAACACACCCTCCCATAACGTGTCACCGTAGCCGCCTGCACGGACGGCCCTGATACGCGGTCGATTGAACGCAGCCCGCAGTCGCAGATAACGGTTCGTCAGTCGTAGGGGATCAGCTTTATCGGTTGGCCGGTAGGCATCCGTCGTTTCACCGGTTGCCCGCGCGGCCATCCCCAGGCCGTGCCACACCTTGGCGCTCAGCGTACGTTCGTGCATCACACCACCAGCACCACACCGCCGCTACCCAACGCTGGCCCGGGTGGCACACCCATGAAGCCGCACAGCCGCCGCCGCCAGTCATCTAGCAGTCTTGTGCGGTCACGTACCTCGTCGCGGTTGTGTGTCCACACCCCGGCCTGATCGGTGTCGAGGTTCCCGGCAGCTTCTGTCACCGCCCGCTCGAGCCCCGCTAGCGTGGGTAGGAAATGCCGCACGACTACCTCCTCCGAGGCGGACAACCACAGAAGGCGGTACTCCAGCAGCCCATACACTTGGTAATACCGCCACCCCTGCAGCAACCCGCCCACACCGTGTGCAGGATAGCCGCAGAAACGGCGTATCTCGGTTTTCTCGGCCTCGCTGAACGCCATGCCGTCGCTCCCGTCCCACGAATGCCGAACACCAGTTCCGCCGGCGGACCGCGCTGCTTGCGCCGTCCGCCGTGGCCCGCCGTCAGCCGATATGCTCAATCATCACCGCCCGTTTGAAGGCGGCGTTGGTTGCGGTTGGTATCGTGGTCGGCGATGTCGTGGTGTCCGACGGAGTGCAGAACCCGCCGATCCAGTACCAAGACTGTGCGATGATCTGCTGCAACCGGTCGATCGGCTCGCGTGTCACCATCGCCACCCCATCCACCACCGAGATAATACTGTCCTTCGGCGCCACGTCGGCCGCCGCCAGCCCGGCATAGTCACCCTCGATCAACGCTCCTTTGCCGCACACGATCGGCCGCCGCACCACCGCCCCGGCAAGGGTCGGATGCGGCTGCACATATGCTTCGGTCGTCGGGATGAAGCGCAACCCCAGGAAGTCGTTGATCATCCCCTTGCGAAACACCTGGTTGGCCGAGGTGGCACCGATGAACAGTTGTCTGAAGTCATTATCCGCGAACAGCTGCCGGGCCGAAACGGGATCGACATAGCAGTTGAACACGCCGTCGATCTCCGGCACCGCGTTCATCCGCAGCAACGCCACCGCATTCAGCAGCGCCGCCATGGTCAGCGTATCTCCGGTTTGCAGTGCGGTCGTGTTGTTGCGTGCGTTCGGTCGCACCACAGCACTCGCCGTCGCCGCCGTCACGGTATTGAGCATGGTGGCATCGGCCACCGTCACCGCGCCGGAAAAGGTCAGCGTTCCCGAGACGCCGCCCGGCGTGGTCGACACATTCACCGCGTCGACGCTCGTCCCCACCAGGGTGTAGGCATCCGACCCGACGGTCACGGTCAGCGACGCAGACCCACCCACTGGTGTCTGCACGCCGTTGACGAACGTGGTCTGAAAACCACGCACGTCGTCTACCGCCACCGTCAGCCCGGGCGATGCCAGCGTGGTCCGCACCCAGGTATTGCCGCCGAAATATGCAGCGAACAATGCGTTACGAGCCAGTTCGTCCAGACTGCGCGCGGCCTGCTCGCCATTGGTCGCCGCGTTCAACAGGAACTGGCTGGCGATGCCTACGCGGCTGGTCACCATATTCAGATCGGTGGTGGCCGCATAATGGTTGATCGTGATGGTGTACTGTTCGACGGAGAAGGTCTGCGGCGTCAGACCGTTGTCCAGATTGGTGTTGGTCGAAGGGACGACCGGCACCGTCACGCTTGGCTTCAGTCCGGCACGCGTCTTGGTCAACGTTTCGCCGATGCCGACCGCGAATTCCTCGCGGTCCGCCACAGCACGATAGCCGAGGCGGCTGCGCAGGGCTTCCTCGAACTCGCGTTCGAGGAAGCCCTGCTGGATGATCGACTGCAGTGCGGCGGGAAAATTCTGGATGCCCATGCTCTACTCTCGTGGTTGCACGATCCCCGGCGCCCATCGCCGCGGGGTCCCGGTCGGTCCGTCTGTCGCAATCTTTCAGCGCCGGCGCAGCAGATCGGCGCGCGCGGCGAGCCACTCTTTGGTCGTCATCTGAGTGGCCAATCGTGTCCGTGGTGGCTCCGCCGGCGGCGGCGTTGCCGCACTCGACGCACTTGCACCGGCGAACAGCCACGGCTTGGTCCGGCGTAGCGACTGCATCAGCTCTGCCGCGCCCTGCACATCTCCGGCCTCGTCGACGGTAAGCACGCTGGTGTCGACCAACTTTAGCCCATCGAGGTCCACTATCCTGGCGCGTAGCGCCTCGGCCTTTAACTCCGCGCGAATCAGCCGCTCGCGACTCTGTGCTTCCATCTCCGTAAGGCGGCGCTGTAGTGCCACGGCACGCGCCTCCGCGTCCTCAGCCGGCACGCTCTGCAGGTCGTCTTCGCTCATGGGATCCTCTCGGCTGCGATCCGCGCCAACTCCGCTGGGGCGTCTTCAATGTCATAGACGTCAGCAATGGATTTGAGTGCGGTTTGTCTCGAGATGGTGCCGCCGGAAGCCAGCACGCGCAGCGTCTGTGCGTCGCGCAGGCGGTCTTCTGCCGTCGGCGGGTACCATCGCGGCCATTTCAGACCAACCCGTACCGATAGATCGAGCGGCGGAATCTGTTCTTCATACGTGCGCAGCGTGTAGCGATTGGAAGCGCGGATCACCATTCTCGCCAGTTCCAGCAACCCGGTACCGTAGCTGACTCGGAGGTTGTCGGCGAGCCACACCAACCCCTGGTTCATCAGTTCCAACGCGCGCCCCGACTGTGCCGCTGACAGCCGCTCCGCCGAGGCGCGGTTACCGTGCACGCCCTCCAGCGCCAGCTCGCGCAGAGTGCGCACATATTCGATCACTGCCGCCGCCGCGGTACCATTGATCTCCAGCAGTTTGGCGTCACCCTTTTCGGACACCACCAACGCGTTGCCACCACCGCGGACCAATTCACCGTCCATCGCTGCCGGTTCGCGCACGAGCAGCGTAGGATCCGAGCTGTATTTCAGTCCGCGTCCTGCCTGACTGAGCTGGTAGTCGATCTCGATCGCAGTCTCGATCGCCGGTCGGAAGGTGCAGGCACCGTCCACACCGTCGCCGCCTGGCAGGTTGCGGATCCATACCAGTGGCACGAAGCCCAACCCGTGCCGCACCGTTCGCACCACGTCGACCACTGGGATGCATTGCTGCCCCACCGGCCACGGCTCATACCAGGTCTCCGTCTCGGTGTCCCAGCACCGCATGAACCAGTACATGGAGGTGTCGTCGCTCAGCACATGGCCCTGCGTCGCCAGTATCCGACCTGGCACCTTGTACGCCTCGGTCAGGCTCAGTAGCGTGTCGGGTTCTTCCGGATCCCAACATGGCGTCAGATACGCGGAATCGAGCACCTGAAGAAACACGCGCCCACGCAGTACCCTCAGTTGGATCGCCACCGATCCCACCGAGCCACGCAACGCCGCGTCCAACATCACCCGGTTCAGTCCGGTCTCTTTGGCAATATCGGCCAGCGCCGCGCGTACTGTTGCGTCCTCGCTGTCCAGAGTCGGGAAGTGCCCCTCGCCAAACACCAGTGACACGCTGTCATCCACCACAACGCGCGCCAGCGGATAGCGTACTGAAGGTCGACGGGACCTGAGGGGGATGTACTCGCCACCCGCGCTGCGTTCCTCGTGGAACTCATAGGGCAGTACGTCGTACAGGCGGCCTTCCAGTACTCGTTTCAAAATTTCCAGCCGACGGGTACGTTCGCTGTAATCCGGATCGACCGGAATCATTCCGCAGATAGTCTCGTACATCGCTTCCTGTACCTCAGCGGGGCATAATCGACAGGTGCAGGCGCCGCGTTGGCGGTGGTGCATCAGTCAACATCGAGAAGGCGCGAGACAATGCGTCCACCTGATCGTCCTTGCGTCCATGAGGAAAGTCACGCAGCTCGTCCAGCAGCGCCCGGTTCCACTCGCCGCGCAGTAACCGCAGATTCCCGGCTTCCGCCTGTGCCGCCACCGGCAATGCGCGCGTCAGCTTGGCCCCCGTCTCGGGGGAAGCGACCACCCGATGCCCAGCCAATCGCGCTGCCAACCACGCCACCTGGTGCTTGCCGGCCTGGCCCGGGTCCCGCGGGAGACCGATCGGCACGGCCCGTCCATCCTGGTGCGCGGTCGCCACGATCGCCTCCTCAACTTCGTGGGGGCCGCCGCGCAACCGTACCACGTCGAGCACCATGAAGCGGCCTGACGGTTCGCGTCCGAGTCTCAGTCCAACCGTCCAATCGGGATCGCGCCCGTCGCTATCCGCGGTCGCCGCCAGATCCCAGGCGCGTACGCTGCTTAGCTCCGCCACTGCTTCGACCACATCGATCCGCCTGACCGGGAACAGCGACCCGTCGTCGCGGCGCGGTGATTGCTGGAATAGTGCCGCCCATACCCGGCCGCCCACGAGTATTCGTTTACGTTCGAGCGCAGCGCGATCCTCCCATTCCGGCCACAACGCCTCGCCCGGAGCCCGTCCGAGTGGATCGTCAGCCTCTGCAAGTGCTGGCAGGCGCAACACCGTCCAACCATCATCGGCCTCTAGCAGCCGCCCGCCCAGATCGTCGGGATGCCAACGCGTCATCACCACCACGATCCGTGCCCCCGGCCGCAGCCGGGTCACCAGGTCGCTGCGGAACCAGTTCCACGTGTGATCGCGGTATACGGCGCTGTCGGCTTCGGCGTGGCTCTTGATAGGGTCATCGATCACCACAAGGTCGGCCCGCCGGCCTGTGAGCGGCCCGCGGACCCCGGTAGCGAAATAGGTGCCGCCGTCAGTCGTCGCCCAGCGCCCCGCCGCACGATCGCCAGCGGCCAGACCATAGCCCAAAACCTGCGCATGCTCGCCCACCAGGTGCCGCACTTGCCGACCGAAATGCTCGGCCAGATCGGCGGTATGGCATGCGGTGATGACCGCGCTGCCACGGCGGCGATACAGCCACCATGCCGGGAACAGCACCGATACATATGTCGATTTGGCGCTGCCGGGCGGCATCAACACCATCAGCCGGTCGGTTTCTCCGGCCTCCAGCCGCTCCAGCTCAGCCAGCAGGTGCAAATGATGCGCCGCGGGTACGAGCGGCGCGAGCGCCGTTTTCGCCCACTCTGACAATCTTAGCAACGGCCCTGCCATGTGCCCGGGCCCGCGCCTCACTGTCGTTTGAAACGGAAAACGGCGCGCCGGACTTCCGTCCGCGCACGCCGTCGATCATGGCGGACCTTATACGCCAGAATGGGGTATTTGGGCAAGGAATAACTTCCAGAATCGAAGAACTTTTTCCTCGCCGCGTTTCGCTCTGCACGCAACGGCCTCGAACCCGTTGTCCTTGCAGCAAAACCCAACAATTCATTGATAACGTCCGCAGGCCTGCTCCAGTCACAATCTGCTCCCCATCAGCATCCCATCGCCTAAGCCGCAATTCAGCCGCAATTCCGGGGTTGATCATTCCGTGTTTTGTCGGTTCAATGCGCGCCGTTTGATCCGCACCATTGCTGCCTCCCTGGTTTCGGGTAAGGCGGCTCCTTCATGGTCGTGTCCCCAACACCGGGCCGCGGCACTGGAACGGGAATACGTTTGATGATCGACCGAGCAAGAAGCGCCCTTTCGGGTGTCGTCGTATCGGTTCTGCTGATGGGACCCACGCTCGCGCTGCCGGCCCAGGCCCAGGACACCCCGGATCCGAAAGCACCGACCCCCGCTGAGCACCGCAAGACCGCCCAGACCCGCCAAGGACGCCACAACGTTGCCCAGGTCCAGCGCCTGCGCCGCCCACCGGCCCTTCACCCAAATGCCGGCCACGCTGCGACGCGCGTCGCGTCGACTCGCCCCGCGACTCTTCTCGACGACAGCGCGGTGACGACGGAAGGCCAGGAAAGCGGCCTCGCCTCTTGGTACGGCGGCCATCGCTGGCACGGCAATCGCACCAGCAGCGGAAGCATCTACGACCAGGACGCCCTCACCGCCGCCCATGCCAGCCTGCCGATCGGCACCCGTGTCCGCGTCACCCTGGTAGGCAGCGGACGCAACGTTGTGGTCACCATCAACGACCGGCCGGGCACGCGGCGGCGCATCATCGACCTCTCCCGCGCAGCGGCCCGCGAGCTCGGCATCCTCGAGCGAGGCGTGGCCATGGTCACGCTTACTCCGCTCTGACCAGCCGCGCCGCCATCGTTTTAATCGGCTGCCTTATCGGCACCCGCTGTGGTATGCCGCTTACCCATCAAGCCCGCTACGTCGGTAACCTGCCCGGTTGCACGGTCGGTCCGAGTGCACAGGTGACGCTCGTACGGGCCGCCGACCGCTTCAGCTTCGCCCCATCCGATGGTGCCCTGGTCGTTTCGGGCAACGTGGCGCCCGACGGCAGCTTTGCCGGCTCCCTCGTCACCAATTCGCCCGGGCGCGACCGGCAGGGACACGCCGGCACCGAGGCCTTTACTCTCACTGTCACCGGCCACATCGAGGGTGAGGTCGCCAGCGGCACCTATGGAACCCCACGCTGCAGCACCGCATTTCGTCTCTCCCACATCGGTGACTCCCTGTTGCCGTGGAGATGACGCCAGGGTTCCCGCGATCCGGACCGGCCGCCAGCCGCCCGCACGTCGTCCGGACGCTCTTCGTGTCAGGCCGCCGCGTTCAGCGCGCTGACGATTATGTCCACGCCTTGAGCATGCCACCGCTGGACCGCCTTGTGGTCGGCACCGAGCATCGCCCCCAACCGCCGCCACGGATACAGGTGCCGGTCAGTCAACGGGTTGACCAGTGCCCTTGCACCCACGATCCGCCGCAATACGCTGCGATCACGCGGAATAAGCGGAATCCACCCCAAAGCCTCGTCCATGCGCGTGATCCCCGCCGCCGAGGGCACCGGTGGATGTATCCGTGGATGCTCCGGCTCGCCACCTCCGGCTTCAATCATAAAGCGAACCAACGTTGCCACGTTCATTCGTAAACCTGTTGAGTACCCACTCGGGGGCAAAGCCAGTAAGGCCCGACCCGCCTCCTCTAATCGTGCCAATACCAGCTGCGCATCGTAAAATTCGATATGAGAAAACTTTGTTACAGCTCTATCTGTTATTTCAACCGTATGACATGTTCTGGGTTTTTCACTCCTGCCAACGGTGCACATTGTTGCCCGCGTCACGCCACATCTCCTGCGCTCACCCGCATCGGATAACGGGTTCCAGCCAGCCAGGTTCCCTCGGTGAGCACATCCCAGGCCTGCGGATGGCCGGCTGGCAGTGGCTCGCGCGCCGGATCCTCAATCGTCGCCAGGTTGAGCCGTGGCCGGCGCGCCCCGATCCTGACTGCGCGCGCGATTGCCGCGACCGGAGCGACCGCCAGCGCCTCCGCGATTTCGTCCCACGCCGCGCCTTCCAGACGCATCAACCGCAGTCTGAAATCTTGGGGCGCCGACCAAGTCCCGTCGCTTGCCGTCATGGGGATCCTCACGCTCTGACCACCCAAAGTTATCTCTTCTAACTGCTACATGTCAATAATTTTCACATTGACCCGTTAGATATGTTCACCTATAGGAGCGGCATGCCCGCCCCCCACGCCACCGAACTTGCCTCCCGCATCCGCGCCGCCCGGCTCGGCCAGGGCCTAACCCAGGAACAATTGGCACGTACAGTCGGGGTCACGCGAAGTGCCGTTGCGCAATGGGAAACCGGCCGCGCCGGTCAGGTCGGCGACAACCTGGTACGAATCGCCAGGGCGCTGGGTACCAGCGCGGCCTACCTACTCAGCGGCGAGCAGAACGCCGGCGCTGCTCCTCTGCCGTTGCGTGGCGACGAGATGGCGCTGTTGCGCGCCTACCGGGACTGCACGCAGGAAGATCGCGCCCTGCTGGTTCGCACCGCCGTCCGCCTCGCCCGACTTGCCGACAACCCGGATCCGACAGACTCGACCCATCTCGATAACAATTCATTGAGGTAACGCCCCGCGACATGAACAGCGGGAGTTGACGATTATTTACTGCGGCGTTGCTCTAAAAATTGCGACGAAATTGCGCGAATTTTAGGTATTCTGCTACCAAACGCGCATCGCTATCGCATTTACCGTGTTCCGACAGCTATTCGAGCACGTGCAAACAGCCCCGACGACCAGCGCACCTCCTCATGTCGATTTTTGTCACGCGAGGAAGCACGTTAACGCTTGCTCTCGCGTCCGGCCGTAGCTTATGAAGCGGTTAACGTCGACTCGGTCGTGGCTGAGGTGGTGAGTTTTATATGCTGATTGCAATGGCCGCTGCGTTCGCAACTGGTGGGTCGTTGGCCCGGGTCCAGGTTGGTGTCGCATCGCCTTTGACTGCCAAGAACATCGGGCACGCCAGCGCTATAGGTAGTTTCCGATGCTGCCGCCCAAAGCCGCCCCGGGGATATAGTCAGGGCCTTCGCAGGATATCGCTCCGGTACGGGGGCCCTTGGCGCTCCTTCAACTCGTTACTAGTTTGTTAAAATTGATCTCGGGCTGGAGGTACAGGGTGTAATGTCTGAGTTAACGGTACACGGGAACATCGGGGCGGTTTCGGTTTCCATTCCGTTTACCACGGCCCAAAACTATGCCTTGGCGCAACAAGGTTTCAACTCGGCAGCGACCGTCGTAGGTGGTCTTTACGTCCCCACGGTCGCTGGCGGTAACGCCACCGTTCCGGTTGGCACCCAGGGCGTCCTGGTCACCGTTCCTGGCGTCACTTCTTTCAGCCAGCTGCCAAACACGACCACGCTGTTGCTCGCCCAAGGCAGTGGCGACACCGTCTCCGCTATCGGCGGCAACGTCCCGATGACTGTCGAGGGCGGCAGCGGCAGCGCCGTCATTTTCATCAATAACGATACGTCGTCCGTTCCCTCCTCTATCTTCCTTGGCGGCGCTAGCAACTACGTCGGCGAAGGCACGTCTGTATCAAGCGCCGTTGTCAATATCGACGGATCCAGTGTACCGGGAACGAGCTCGGTGCCGGGACGTGGCGGTGCCTACATTGATGGCAGCCAGGGCTATACCACCGTTAACCTCTACAATAATGCATATGTTTACCTCAATACTGGCAGCGTTGCCGCGGGTATTGGGCACGATGTCGTCGTGGGGCAACCGGGCACCGCCGAGGTCCTCGGCATCGGCGGCTCGTCCACCGTTCCCGTCACCATCACCGCCACCGCGGGGTCTACCCTTTTCGTCGACAACGATGCCACCGCCTTCATCGCCCCTGGCGCAGGCAACGTCGTCCTGGCTGCCGGCGCAACGAATCTCGGGATGGCCACGCTGTTCGGGGGTACCGGTTCGGATACCGTGTTGGCCGGCGGCAATGGCGGCAACCAGGAAGACGGCTACTTCCAGGGTGGCAGCGGCGGCAACAACATCATCGTGTCCAGCACGGTCAGTGGCGCCACCACCATCGTCGGCGCTGGCAACAACAACCTCCTGGGCACTTTCGCCAACAACGACCTCGTCATTGCCGGCTCCGGCAACGGCAACACGCTCGCCGCTTGGGGCAACACCACCGGCGACACCCTCATCGGCGGCGCCGGTACGGACACGATCTTCGGCTCGATATCCGGACATACCGACATCGGCTTTGGTTCCGGCAGCGCTGTCGCGAGTGGCTTTACCGCGGATAATACCTACTTCCAGGCGGCTGCCGGCGGCGTCGACACCATCAATGACTTCCTCCCTGGATCTGACGTCTTCTCGCTCACGCTCAGCGCCAAGTATGAGAATGTTGCCTCGATCACCATCACCAGTACCGCCAGTCTCGGAACCGGCACACAGGTCATGCTCAGCGACGGCAGCACGATCGATTTCGTCAACGTCAAGGTCAACAGTTCGAACTTCACCTGACCCTAGGCGCACACGCCGGCAAAACGCTTCTGTCGCACCGCGGCAGAAGCGTTTTCATGTCCGGCGTCTCGTGTCACGGTGATGCGCTGCACCCTCGCAGTCGGCGCCGACCACCACTTCGTCGTTGGTTTTGTTCGCCATACTTTGGCCCGGGACACGGAGCGCAAGCACCCCCTGCACCGTGGCGTGGCGTGGCCGATCCATTCAGCCCGATTTGCGCGCCGTCAGCGCAGGCGATGGCGATGATGCCTTCCACATCCGCACCCATGCGACCCGCTGCGCTCCGTCATGTCGCTGTAGCCGCCCCGAAAACGACGCCGGACAAGCACACGTCTCATCTGCCGGAAAACCTCGGATGTTGGCTGTCCGACTGCCGGCGACGTCGATAATCCGCCACAGCAGGGTCCGCGCAGTCGTCTGGTGCCGACTGCTATGGAGCGCAATCCCCCTTGCGCCACTCATTCATGATGACCATCATGTAAACCATGCGCGTCGATCGTCCCACTGTCGTCTCCCACCGTGCCGCCATCCTCGATGCGGCTGGGCGCCTGTTCCGTCGCCATGGCATCGCCGCCGTGCCGGTGGCCGAGGTGACCCGCGAAGCTGGCCTCACCCATGGAGCCTTCTACGGTCACTTCGCCAGCAAAGACGCGCTCGCCGCCGAATCCTGCCGCACCAGCCTCGAGGAGGCGGCCGAGCGTTGGGCCGCCCGGGCCGAGCGCGCCCGCGCCTTCGGTCGCGAACCGATCGGCGCTCTCATCGATGCCTATCTCACCGAGCGCCACCGCGATTCCCCCGAGGAGGGCTGCGCGCTGGCCGCCCTCGGCCCCGAGATCGCTCGCGCCGGGGCGCCGCTCGCCGACGCGCTCGGCGCCGGCGTCGCCGCCCTCGCCGTCGTGCTGGAGCAGGAAATCGCCCGCCGCGATCCCACCATGGCCGAGCCAGACCGCACGCGAACCGCCCTGGCCATCCTCGCCACCCTGACCGGTGGCATCGTCCTCGCCCGCGCCTGCCGCGCCAATCCGGTCCGCTCGCACGCCGCCCTCGACGGCGCCGCCCGGCTGGCGCGCCAGGCTGTCGGGTTGACTCCAGAACCGCTCTTGCCCTGATGCTCTCGCACCTGCTTGCTCCCTGGCTCGCGCGGCGTGGCATCCATTATGGCTGGGCGATGGTCGGTGCGACCTTCCTGACCATGCTGGCAACCTCTGCCAGCGTCGGCTTGCCTGGTGTGTTGATCGTGCCGTTGCGTGCCGAGTTTGGTTGGGACACCGGCGCGATTTCCGGCCCCCTCGCCTTGCGCCTGGCGCTTTACGGCCTGGTCGGTCCATTCGCCGCCGCCTTGATGCTGCGCTATGGGCTCCGGACCGTGGTCTGCACCGCACTGGCGCTCATCATGGTCGGGCTCGGTCTTGCCACCTTTATGACCGAGATCTGGCAACTCTGGCTCACCTGGGGGCTGACCGTCGGATTCGCCACCGGCATGACCGCCATGGTATTCGGCGTCACTGTCGCCAACCGGTGGTTCACCGCCCGGCGTGGCTTGGTGCTTGGCCTGCTCGGTGCCAGTACCGCCACCGGCCAGCTCGTGTTCCTGCCCGCTGCCGCCTGGCTCGCCAGCCATCTCGGTTGGCGCATGGCGGTTATCCCCGCTGTCGCAGCTTGTGGCGTCTGCTTCGTGCTGATGCTGCTGATCGCCCGTGACCATCCCGGCGAGCTTGGCCTCGCCCCCTACGGTGAAGCCACCGTCAGTCCACCGCCGCGACGCTCCGCGGCCGGTAACGTCGCCTGGCTTTCCGTCACAGCCCTGGCCGATGCTTCCCGCACGCGTGTCTTCTGGTTGCTTTTCTTCACCTTTTTCGTTTGCGGCCTGTCCACCAACGGCACCGTCCAGACCCATTTCATCCCGCTCTGCCATGATTTCGGCATGCCGGAGGTCGAGGCCGCCTCGGTGCTCGCCATGATGGGCATTTTCGATTTCTTCGGCACCGTCGCCTCAGGATGGCTGTCCGACCGATACGACAACCGTCGGTTGCTGTTCTGGTACTACGCCGGTCGCGGTGTCAGTCTGATCGTGCTGCCGTTCTCCACTTTCACCTTCTATGGCCTTAGCATCTTCGCTGTGTTCTTCGGCCTCGACTTCATCGCTACGGTCCCTCCCACGATCCGCCTCACTGCCCAAAGTTTCGGCCGCGAGCGAGCGGGCGTGGTATTCGGCTGGGTGTTCGCCGCGCATCAGCTTGGTGGGGCTGTCGCGGCTTGGGGCACCGGGGCTTCACGCGACGCGCTGGCCACCTACCTGCCGGCCTTCTTTGTCACCGGCCTTGCCTGCTTCGTGGCCGCCCTCGCCACCCTGTTCCTGCGCCGTCCCTCTGCCGCTCTCCCCGTCCCCGTGCGGGCCTGACCGCATGCCCGGCCTGCGGGCGAGCCGAGCCGGACACCAGCCGCAAATCTGGCCGGGATGGCGTAACTTCAGCAGCCCGGCCGCAGCACCGTAAGCTGGCTCAGCGCGCCCTTCATCACGAAATCGCCGAAATCCATATCGAGTTCGTCGGCGACGCCGTTATCCCAGTAGCGCATGCCAACCTCGTAGTCGGGCTCCTGGCTCGCAGCGTCGCGATCGAAGAAGGCCACGTGCACGCGCCCGCTGGACAGCCCGGACAGTTCCGGCCATTTGCCCGATTTCGGCCCGCTCCAGTTCACCACCGCCACCGAACTGTCCTGCGCGCCCTTCTCGCTGGTGCCGTCGAATAACGGCAAGGCGATGAACTTCTTGCCTGCGCGCGCCGCCGTCAGGATCGCCTCGGTGTGAACCATCGGGAACAGCGTGCCCATTGGCAGCCGCTTCGAAGTCGCCTCCGGCATGCTGTAGCGTACCTCTCCCGGTCCGCCCGGCCGTTCCAGTGAGGCCTCCCCCGCCACTTCGCTGGTCACCGCGGAGTCGGTGGTCTGCCGCAGGCGAAAGCGCATGCTCAGCCCATCCTTGCTCTCCCAGGTCGAGTAGTCCGACATCATCTGGATATCCTGACCGTCGCGGTTGGTAACGGTCATTTGCAACCGCTGCCGTGTGGCCCAGCCGTCGCAGGCATCCAGCACCTCGAAGGCCATGGTCCCGGAAGCGCCCGCTACCTCGGCACCACGTGCCTGATCCAGGGTGAGTTGGTAGAATGCGCGATGGGCAGCCAGCGGTGCGGCCTGGTCCGCCGCAATCGCCGGCACAGCGCCAATCAACACCGCGGCCAGGATAGTCAGGACAGGAAAGCGCATGCGGACACTCCGGCGGCTGCAGTCCTGCAAAGATAGGTATGGTCGGGCAGTAGTGCCAGCGTGCAGACACACCATCACCGCGCCCCCGGCGGGTGTCATCCGGACGGCGCCGATGAAAACAGCCGCGCCTCAGCAATCGGCGACCCGCCCGCAGCACGAACAAGGAGGAGCTGTTATCCCCTCGCCTGCGGCGGCAGGTCCAGCTTCAGCGACAGCTCCTTGAGCCGTGCCGGTGTCACCTCCGCCGGCGCGCCCATCATCAGGTCCTCGCCCTGCTGGTTGAGCGGGAACAGGATTACCTCACGAATGTTCGGTTCGTCGGCCAGCATCATGACGATGCGGTCGATCCCCGGTGCCGAGCCGCCATGCGGCGGCGCGCCATAGCGGAACGCGTTCAGCATACCGCCAAACCGCGCTTCGACATCGGCCGCCGAGTATCCGGCGATCTCGAATGCCTTGACCATGATGTCCGGCCGGTGGTTGCGGATCGCCCCGGAGGACAGCTCCACCCCATTGCAGACGATGTCGTACTGGAACGCCTTGACGGTCAGCGGGTCCTGCGTGGTCAGCGCTTCCATCCCGCCCTGTGGCATGCTGAACGGGTTGTGGCTGAAGTCTATCTTTCCGGACTCTTCGTTCAGCTCGTACATCGGGAAGTCGGTAATCCAGCAGAAATCGAAGCGCCCCTGCTCGATCAGGCCAAGATCCTGGCCCAGCTTGGTGCGCACCGCCCCCGAGAATTTTGGCGCCTCGTCGCGCTTTCCAGCCGCGAAGAACACCGCATCACCGGCGTTCAACCCGCATGCCACCCGGATCGCCTCCGCGCGTTCCGGCTCCAGGTTGCGCGCGATCGGCCCTTTCGGCCCGTCCGCCTCGTAGACGATGTAACCCAGGCCCCCGGCTCCCTGCTCGCGCGCCCACTCATTCAGTTTATCGAAGAAGCTGCGCGGGTTGCCTGCCGTGCCCGGCGCTGGGATCGCCCGCACCACCCCACCGAAGGCGGCAATCCTCGCAAACAACCCGAACCCCGACCCGGCGAATTGCGCGGTCACGTCGGTGACCCGCAGCGGGTTGCGCAGGTCCGGCTTGTCGCTGCCGTAGATCAGCATCGCCTCGTCATAGGGAATGCGTGGGAAGGGCGGCTTGGTCACCCCGCGCCCCTGGGCAAACTCCTCGAATACGCCGGCGATCACCGGCTCGATCGTGTTGAACACGTCCTCCTGCGTGGCGTAGCTCATCTCGAAGTCGAGCTGGTAGAACTCGCCTGGCGAGCGGTCCGCCCGGCTGGCCTCGTCGCGAAAGCACGGCGCGATCTGGAAGTAGCGGTCGAACCCCGCCACCATGATCAGCTGCTTGAACTGCTGTGGCGCTTGCGGCAGCGCGTAGAACTTGCCCGGATGCAGCCGCGCCGGCACCAGGAAATCGCGTGCCCCCTCGGGCGACGAGGCCGTCAGGATCGGCGTCTGGAACTCGGTAAAGCCGGCTTCGATCATGCGCTGGCGAATGCTGGCGATCACCTTCGCGCGCAGCACGATATTCCGATGCACCTTGTCACGGCGCAGATCGATGAAGCGATATTTCAGCCGGATATCGTCCGGATATTTCTCATCGCCAAGCACCTGCATCGGCAACACATCGGCCGCAGACTGCACCACCACCTCGGCGGCCCGTAGTTCCACCTCGCCGGTCGGCAGCTTTGGGTTCACCGTGCCGGGCTCGCGCGGCACCACAGCACCGGTCACCGTGATCACGCTCTCCACCCGCGTTCGGTTCGCCGCATCGAAGGCCGGTGACCCCGCCGCGAACACGATCTGCGTCAGGCCGTAATGATCGCGCAGATCGACGAACAGCAACCCGCCATGATCCCGCTTGCTGTGCACCCAGCCCGACAGGCGTGCGGTCTGGCCGGCGTCGCTGGCGCGCAGCGCGCCGCATGTATGGGTCCGATAGGCGTGCATGGGGCTCGTCCCGGGCGGGTATGAAGGGGCGGCAGACAACCCCCCTGCCGCCATTGGTGTCAAGCGCTCACCGCCAAACCCAGCCGGCCAACCACTGCAGCGGCGCCACCGGGCTCAGCATGGTCGGCTCAAGCACGCAAGGATAGCGCAACCCCCATGCCGGTTCAGCGTTCCCGCCGGCTTTCCATGGTGCGGTGCCGGCGTGTAGAATCACCCCATGCCTCGCAGTCTGCGTGCCGAGTTCCCCCCCCCAACCCTGGTCACCGGCACCGCCGAGCTCGATGCGCTCTGCGCCCGTCTGCGCACGCAGCGATTCGTCACCGTTGACACCGAGTTTATGCGTGAACGGACCTACTGGCCCGAGCTTTGCCTTGTGCAACTCGCCGGCGAGGCCGAGGTCGCCGTGGTCGACGCCCTCGCCCCTGGCCTCGATCTTGGTGCACTCGGTGTCCTGCTGGCCGATACCGCGGTCGAGAAGGTGTTCCACGCCGCCCGCCAGGACATCGAGATTTTCGTCCTTCGCTTCGGCGATGTGCCACGGCCGCTGTTTGATACCCAGGTGGCCGCCATGGTGGCCGGATTCGGCGACCAGGTAGGCTACGACTCGCTGGTCTCCGCCCTTACCGGCGGCCACATCGACAAGGCGCACCGATTCAGCGACTGGTCCGCCCGACCGCTCTCGCCTGCCCAGATCGCCTACGCCGCCGCCGATGTCACCCATCTGCGCCGCGTCTACGAGCACCTGCGCGCACGACTCGAGAAGGAGGGGAGGCTCGACTGGGTCGCCGAGGAAATGGCGCTGCTCACCAACCCGGCCACCTACCACCCCGACCCCGACCTGCTGTGGGAGCGGCTGCGCCCGCGCACCAGCAACCGCCGTATGCTGGGCGTGCTGCGCGCCATCACGGCGTGGCGCGAGCGGGAGGCGCAGCGTGCCAATATCCCGCGCAGCCGTATGCTCAAGGACGAGACCCTGCTGGAGATCGCCGCCACCGCGCCCGAAGCGCCCGAGCAGCTGGCCCGTGCCCGTGGCGTTACCCGCGGCTTCGCCGAGGGGCGCATCGGCACCAGCCTGCTCGTCGCGATCGCCGAGGCCCGAGCGCTGCCGGACGACGCGCTGCCCGCAGCCCTCGCCTCGCGTGACGGCCCGCGCCCCTCCCCCGCCCTGGTCTCACTGTTGAAGGTCCTGCTTGCCGCCAAGTGCGAGCAGCATCACGTCGCGCCAAAACTGGTCGCCTCCAGCGAGGACATCGACCGACTGGCCAGCGAGGATGCGCCTGACCTGCCCGTACAGCACGGCTGGCGCCACGAGGTGTTCGGCGCCGACGCGCAGGCGCTCAAGCAGGGTCGCATCGCGCTTGGCGTCGAGGGAAAGCGCATCCGCCTGATCGAGGCGTCAACCTGATCGCGGCCCACAACGTGATCGCTTGACGCGCAATCGTCAGAATGCGTAAAGCACGGTCTCAAACAACGACTTAGAGCATGATCCTGCGCCTATCAGAAGCGATCATGCTCTAAGCTGCCACCGTGCTCACCGTGCTGAGCCCCATCGCCAGCCCCAGCCGTTCCAATCGCCGTGTTATGCTCTCGCCGGCAAACACGCCGCCACCCGTCGCCAGGCGCAATGTCAGCACGTGGTTCACCACCAGCTGCGTCCCCGCCAGCAGGTCGGGCGTCCCGGCCGAGAGTGTGTAGGCAAGCCGCATCGCCACTCCCAGAATAGTTGCCCGGCGCCTCGCCTCATCGCTCAGCAGCGTGCGGGCGACGCCTAGAAATGGCGCCTCCGGCTCGGCCTCATAGCGCAGCGCGAGTACCAGCCCCAGAAAAGCGCGCGCCTGATGGTCCAGCCCGATGCCGGGTTGGCGCAGGATGCGCAAAAAAGCCTGCTCGGCACGGTATTCCGGATGGTCGTGGCTGCCGACATCCGACATCCAGCACGCCACTTCACGCAGCCGCCGCGCCTCGCCCGTCTCGCCAGGGAATAGCGGATCGGTCCACCCCATCAGCGCAGGTGGTAAGTCCGGGTCGCGGCCGAACCAGCGCGCATAGTCGAGCCCAGCCACCAGCAGCGAGTCGCGTGCCCGTTCCGCCGGCTGCATCAGGCGCATGTACCAACCCTCGCGCAGCCCATTGGCGCTGAACACCACCCGGCGTGCCCCGCTGCTGCGCAGCACGCGCCACAGCACGATCGCAGCAAAGGGCAGGTCCTCCACCCGCCGCCGCGGCACCCCCGGCATGTGCTCCAGGGCGCGGCGCGATGCCCCGGCGATCACCCTGGTCAGGTCGCGCGCCGCGTCGCGGCTGATCGTGTAGTGGTGCACCATGTTCAATGGATAGCCGGTCCGGGCAATGTGGATGCGCGCCAGTGCCCGCAACGCGCCTCCCACCAGATACAGATCGCCCCCCGCCCCCTCCTGCACCCAGGACTCGCGAGCCAAGTCGGCCTCCACGATGGCGCGCGCCTGCGCGAGGTTACCGCCAGACCGTTCGGCCAGCCGGATCACGCCCAGGCGGAACGTCTTCGCCAACCGGCGTTGCCCGCGCTCCAGTCGCACCAGTTCCAGTGAGCCACCGCCGATATCGGCCAGGATCCCGTCAGCGGCCGGAAAACCACAAAGCAGCCCTTCGGCGGCCAGTGCCGCTTCTTCCTCGCCGGCCAGGATATGGATCGGCACCCCCGGCATCCGTTCTTGCAGGGTTGCCACGAAGGCCGGTCCATTTTCGGCGTCACGCACCGCCGCGGTCGCCAGCACCTCGAATGGATCCGCGCCCATGGCACGCGCGATGGCGGCATAACGGTTCATCACCGTCAGAGCCTGCCCCACCCCGTCGTCGTTCAACCGGCCCGAGGCATCCATCCCGCGACCGAGCCGCAGCACCGCCTTTTCGTTGAAGATCGGCACCGGGTTGCGCCCACGACCTTCGAACACCACGAGGCGCACGGAGTTTGATCCAAGATCGACCACAGCACAGCGCGGAAGGTCGGCAGGAGGCGTGTATGGCATGTTGGACCGAACGCGTGGCGGGCTCGCGCGTCCACGTCAACCCCCTTCAGTCTTCGAGCATCCGATCATACCGCCGCACCGCCCCTGCGGGACCCTGCGCTGCCGGTCCGTGCAGCGCCGAACCGCGGCCGGACAATGACGGATTGGTCATAAAATATTCATGTGCCGAAGCCCGCTTGCGCGCCGGCACCGGTCCCACGCGGCGCCACACCCTATCGGCCCCCAGCTCCCAGGACTGCTCGGTGTCGCGCAGGTTCACCACCATGATCTGGTCCAGCACCTGCCGGTGCACCGTGTGATTATGGATCGGAACCAGCGTCTCGACCCGCCACTCCATGTTGCGGGTCATCCAGTCCGCCGAGCTGATATACACGCGGGCATGTCTGCTCGGCAGCTTGTGGCCGTTGCCGAACACGCAGATCCGGCTGTGCTCCAAGAACCGGCCGACGATCGACTTTACCCGGATATTCTCCGACATCCCCGCGACCCCCGGTCGCAGGCAGCAGATGCCGCGCACGACCGCCAGCACTTTCACTCCCGCCCGCGATGCATCGTACAGGCGATCGATCAGCCGCTCGTCCACCAGGCTGTTCAGCTTCAGCCAGATCGTCGCCGGCCGCTGCTCGCGGGCAAAGGCGATCTCGCGGTCGATCAGGGCCTCCAGCGCGGGCCGGATCGTCAGCGGGCTGAACAACAGCGCATCCATGCGCTCCGGTCGCGCATAACCGGTCATGTAGTTGAACAGCCGCGCCGAATCCCGCGTGAGATCGGGGTCACAGGTGAAGAACGACAGGTCGGTGTAGATGCGCGCGGTGATCGGGTGATAGTTGCCGGTGCCGAAATGCGCGTAGGACCGCATGGTTCCGCCCTCGCGCCGCACCACCAGGCTCAGCTTGGCGTGCGTCTTCAGCAGGGTGAACCCGTACACCACCTGCACTCCGGCCGCCTCCATCGAGCGCGCCAGTCGGATGTTCGCCTCCTCGTCGAAGCGGGCGCGCAGCTCGATCATGGCGGTGACCGACTTGCCGGCCTCGGCTGCCTCGATCAGCGCCTTGACGATCGGACTGTCGTGGCTGGTGCGGTACAACGTCTGCTTCACCGCCACCACGCCCGGGTCCTGGGCGGCCTGCCGCAAGAACTGCACCACCACGTCAAAGCTCTCGAACGGGTGGTGGACAATGATGTCCTTGGCCCGGATCGCCGCGAAGCAGTCGCCGCCAAAATCGCGGATGCGCTCGGGGAAACGTGGCGTGTAGGGCGCGAACAGCAGATCCGGCCGATCATCCACGATCAGCTGTTTGAGGTCCGAGAGCCCGAGAAGGCCGTCATGCACGAACACATCCTGGCTCGACGCCTCCACCTCATCGATCACCAGTTCACGCAGATGGGTTGGCATCGCTGTCTCGACCGACAGGTGGATCGCCACTCCGCGCCGCCGCCGCTTCAACGCCGTCTCGTAGGACCGCACCAGATCCTCCGCCTCCTCTTCGTACTCCACGTCGGTGTCGCGGATCAGCCGGAACATGCCGTGGCCCCGCAGTCGGAATCCGGGGAACAGGCGGTGCAGGCACAGCACCACGACGTGCTCCAGCATGACGAAGCGGATCGGTCCGCCACTCGCTGGCAGGCGGACAAAGCGCGCGATCTGGCCTGGCAGCGGGATCAGCGCGCGCATCGGGTGTGCGTCCTCCACCCGCTCCAGGGCCAGGGCCATCACCAGGCCCATGTTGGGAATGAACGGGAACGGATGCGCTGGATCGACGGCGAGCGGCGTCAGCACCGGAAAAACCCGTTCCATGAACCAGGCTTCAAGCCACTGCCGGTCCCCGTCTTTCAGCGTCGCCGGCTCGCAAAGCTCGATGCCGTCTCTGGCCAGCAAACCGCGGAGATGCACCCACACGCGGTACTGCTCGGCCATCAGTCGTTCCGCCCGCGCCTTGACCTCCTTCAACTGCTGTGCCGGTGTGCGCCCGTCGGGGGAGGGCGCGGTCACTCCTGCCTTAGCCTGGCCACTCAACCCGGCCACGCGCACCGACCAGAACTCGTCAAGATTGGCGGCGCTGATCGACACGAAGCGCAGCCGTTCCAGCACTGGGTGGCGCGGGTTCTCCGCCTCCTCGAGAACGCGCTGGTTGAAGTCGAGCCAGGACAGCTCGCGGTTGATGAACCGTTCCGGATCGGTGGCCCCTATGGTGGGCGCCTGCATCCCCGCGGGCGCTGTCTCCACCGCCCCGGCCTCCTGAACATGCACGGCATTGAGTTGGTTCATCGGGTAATCCTACAGGAGTGTGCCCGCCTCGGCGGAAGTCACAGTATCGGCATGGGCGAAAAGACTGTCCGCCGGCAATCGAGACGACAGCTCCCGATCGAGTCCCGCCGCCACCGCCTGGGCCAGAGTCCGGGTAATGCCCCCACCGGCTGCCAGGGCGGCATGGTCCAGCCGTGCCACCGCCTCCCGGATAGCCCCCTGTGAGCGCGGCAGGTGCAGCAGCAGCCAATCCTGTACCGCCTCGGCTACGGTCAGTTGTCGCTCCCTCAGCAGTCGCGCCAGCAGGTCGCGCAGCAGTTCGTCCTCCGCCGGGCCGATGCGTACCGCCGTGATGGCGCGTAGCCGGCTGGCCAGATCGGGCAGCGCCGGATTCCACCGCGCCGGCGCGGCCCGGCCGGCCAGCAACACCGGCAGTCCCGCCTCACCAGCGGCATTCAGCAGATGCAGCAAAGGCCGCTCCGGCGCTGCGTCTGCGTCGTCCACCGCGATGGATCCCACCGGCGGTTCCGTCGCCAGTAACGGGCCGGCCAGCAGCACTGCTCCCTGTCGCTTCGCCCAGAGATGCAGCAGATGGGTCTTGCCGCATCCCTCCGGCCCCCACAACGCCAACTGCCCCAGCGGCCAGGACGCAGTATTGCACAGCCAATGCAGCGCCTCGGCGTTCGACGCAGCCTCCAAAAACGCCTCCGACCCGTAATGCGGTGCGTGCGGAAATGGCAGCGCCAGCTGGCGCGGGCCCAGGGCAGGGTCGCTCAGGGGTCCCTCTCCTGCCATGACGGCGGCTCGAGATAGAACGGACTCCGCAGGTAGCGGCGCAGCCAGAACCGGCACAACACGCCGATCACTGCCGCCATCGGCACCGCCAGCAGTACACCCAGGAAGCCGAACGCCGCCCCGCCGGCGAACAGAGCGAAGATCACCCAAACCGCGTGCAGCTCCACCCGGTCACCCAGGAAGCGTGGATAGATGACGTAGCCCTCGAGGATTTGCCCGGCAACAAACACGCCGCCCACCACCAGCACCGCGGTCCAGGTGGAGAACTGGGCGAGGGCTAGGCCGATCGACGTCACCGCGCCGGTGATGGTGCCGACATAGGGGATGAACGACAGCAGGCCCGCCGACAGCCCGACAATCAGGCCGAGATCCAGCCCCGCCATGGACAACGCGCTGGCATAGAACAACGCCAGCGCGACGCAGCACAGCGCCTGCCCACGCAGCCAAGCCGACAGGATGCGGTCCACTTCACGTGCCTGCGCCCGCAGTACCCCGGCATAGCGGCACGGCAGCCAGCCATCGATACGCGCTACCAGCCGCGGCCAATCGCGCAAAAGATAGAAAGCAACGACCGGCGTCACTACCAGCAACGTCAGCACGTTGAACAGCGCGAAGCCGCCGCCGATCACCCGGCTGATCGTCGTCACCAGCACAGACAACATCGCCCCGGCTTGCCCGGCGACCAGGTCGCGCAGCCTCTCGTCGACAAATTCCGGCCCCAGCCGTTGCTGCAAGTGCTCGATAACGTCGGTAGCGAAGCTGCGGATCGAGCCGACATAGGCCGGCAGACGGCTGATCAGGATGCCGAGCTGCGACAGAATGAGCGGATACAGCAACAGCGCGAACAGCAACGCGATCGCCACCAAGGCGACGATCATCAGCAATGCCGCCGCCCCGCGCGGCACCCCCAGGCGGGTCAGCCGGCTGGCCGGCGGGTCAAGGAAATAGGCCGTCCCGGCCGCCGCCACGAAGGGCAGCAGCACCGCGGCAAATAGTTGCAATGCCACCCAGCCGCCCACCACCAGCGCGACCAGGATCGCCAGCCGCTGCATCCGGGTGGTGCTGGGCCCAGGCTCGACGGATGCCGGCGGTGTCGGTTCAGGTGACCCAGAGGAACCGGCGACCGGCAGGCTCATCGCGTCCGCGCGCCCGTCCACACATAGGCGGCTCCGGAGGCCAACGTGCTCGCCGCCACCATCCAGGCCAGCGCCTGCGTCATCAGCGGCCAGCGCCATCCGGTGGCCGCCATCGCCAGAGTCAGCGCCACCAACCCGATCTGCAGCACGGTATTCAACTTGGACACCAGCAGCGGTCGGATCACCACTTTCTGCCCGGTGACGCCGAGCACCAGCACGCCGCCAACGATCACCACGTCGCGGAACACCACCAGGATCGCCAGCCAGTCCGACAGTTCATGCTCCGCCGCCAGGGTCACGTACATCGACACCAGCAGCATCTTGTCCGCCACCGGGTCAAGCACGGTGCCCACCATGGTCGGCCCGTTGCGCCGTGCCAGCCACCCATCCAAAGCGTCCGACACGCCGGCCGCCAGGAATAGCCAGAACGCCGCCACGAAGTCGTCGCGCAACACCAACCAGACCGCCGCCGGTACGGCGCAGAGCCGGGCGAAGGTGATGATGTTGGGCAGGTTGACCACCGTATTCCCCACGGGCCGCAGCATCGGCGCGCCATCAGGCATGGCCCTGCCCCCCACCGGCGTACGTTGCGCCCAGCCGATCACTATGGTTGTTTGCTCCCGCCGTGCGCGGCGCCCTCCCCCATCCTGCCATGGTCCGAACGGTCATGGCCGCATCATACCGAGATCCAGCATGCCTAGCATGACCTATCGCACGGCCGGCGTGGACATCGAAGCGGGCGACGCCCTGGTTGAGCGCATCAAGCCATTCGCGCGCGCTACCACCCGCCCCGGCGTGCTCGGCGGCATCGGCGGCTTCGGCGCGCTGTTCGACCCCAGGGCGGCCGGATTCCGCGACCCCGTGCTGGTCTCCTCCACCGACGGAGTCGGTACCAAGCTGCGTATCGCCATCGACACCGGCTGTCACGACAGCGTCGGCATCGACCTGGTCGCCATGTGCGTGAACGATCTCGTGGTGCAGGGTGCCGAGCCACTATTCTTCCTCGACTATTTTGCCACTGGCCGCCTTTCGGTCGGGCAGGCAGCGCGCGTCATCGGCGGCATCGCCGCGGGCTGCCGCCTGGCCGGTTGTGCGCTGGTGGGCGGAGAAACCGCCGAGATGCCCGGCATGTACGCCGATGGCGACTACGACCTCGCCGGCTTCGCCGTGGGGGCGGCCGAACGCGATGCGCTGCTGCCGAAAGGCGTCGTCCCCGGCGATGCCGTGCTCGGCCTGGCCAGTAGCGGCGTGCACTCCAACGGTTTCTCGCTCGTTCGCCGCATCGTCCTGAACGCCGATGCCGACTGGGCCACCCCCGCTCCGTTCGCCGCCGGCGTCTCGCTGGGAGAGGCGCTGATCACGCCGACCCGCATCTACGTCCGTTCGCTGCTCGCCCTGCACCGCGCCGGCCTGATGAAGGCAGCGGCTCACATCACCGGTGGCGGCCTGCCCGGCAACCTGCCCCGTGTGCTGCCCACCGGCACCAGCGCCGTGCTTGACGCTGGCGCCTGGAAGCTGCCGCCGGTTTTCGCCTGGCTAGCCCGCACCGGTGACGTCGCTGCCGAGGAAATGCTGCGTGTGTTCAACTGCGGCATCGGCATGACAGTGGTCACCGCCGACCCCGAGGCGGCCCGCGCCGTGCTCGAAGCCGAGGGCGAGACCGTATTCGCCATCGGCACCATCGAGGCTGCTGTCCCGGACGCCGAACCGGAGATCCGCCTCGAGCTTCCGACGGGCTGGCCGACGTGAAACGCCGCGTCGGTATCCTGATCTCGGGCCGCGGCTCCAACATGGCGGCGCTGCTGTGTGCCGCCGCCGACCCGGCGTATCCAGCCAGTATCGCGGTGGTGCTGTCGAACCGGCCTGATGCCCCGGGCCTCGACGCCGCCCGGGCAGCCCGCATCGTTGCCGAGGCAATCGACCACCGTCCGTTCCGTGCCGACCGAGCCGCCCACGAGGACTGCCTGATTTCCCGGCTCGATGCCGCGGGCGTGGAGATTGTCTGTCTCGCCGGCTACATGCGCCTGCTGACTCCGCGCTTCGTCGGCCACTATGCCGGCCGGGTGCTCAACATCCACCCCAGCCTGCTGCCCGCTTTTCCGGGTCTGGACACCCACGCCCGCGCGCTGGCTGCCGGGGCCAAGCTGCACGGCTGTACCGTTCACCTCGTCACCGAGGCGCTCGACGCCGGCCCCATCCTCGCCCAGGCCGCCGTGCCCGTGTTGCCGAGCGATACCGAGGCGGATCTCGCCGCCCGCGTGCTGGTCCAGGAGCACCGGCTCTACCCGTTGGCACTACGGGCCTTCATCGACGGCTCCGCTGCCTCGCCGCCACCCGACGCGGCGCTGCTCAACCCCTTGCCAGCGCCCGCCGTGTCCCCCTAAGTAACCGACAGATCTGCTCAACCACCAATGCGGGGAAATGCGATGGCCCAAACGTCCGCGACGCCGCCGGTTACCGAAGAGGCGTTCCTTGCCGACCGTCAGAGCTTCTGGAACGGCTTTACGACCTTCACGGCCGGCAGCGTCATTGCCGTGGCGGTGATCCTGATCCTGATGGCGCTGTTCCTGCTCTGATCCAGGCGCGCGATACGGTCAGCCGACGATGTCGATGCCGGCGAAAAAGAACGAGATCTCGCTCGCCGCGTTCTCCGCGCTGTCCGAGCCGTGCACCGAGTTCGCCTGCATGCTTTCGGCGAACTCGTGGCGAATGGTGCCGGGTGCCGCGTTGGCCGGGTTGGTGGCCCCCATGATTTCGCGGTTGCGCGCGACCGCCCCCTCGCCCTCCAGCACCTGCACGACCACCGGGCCCGACACCATGAAGGTCACCAGGTCACGGAAAAAGCCGCGTTCGCGGTGCACACCGTAGAACGCCTCGGCCTGCGCCACGGTCAACTGCAGCCGCTTCTGCGCCACGATGCGCAGCCCGGCAGCCTCGAACTTGGCGTTGATCTTTCCGGTCAGGTCGCGCCGCGTGGCGTCCGGTTTGATGATGGATAGCGTGCGCTCCGTCGCCATGGCTGGTTCCTTCCAGAATTCTTGGTAAGTGGCGCGGCGCTTTAGAACACACCCCGGTTGCCTGCAACCCGCTTCCAAGTGGGCGCGCGCGCCGCTACATCCCGCCCATGAGCCTGCTCGCCCTCAGCGGCATCACCATCCGTCTCGGTGGCCGCACCTTGCTCGACGGCGCCGATCTCGCGATCGACCCCGGCCGCCGTGTCGGCCTGGTCGGCCGCAACGGTGCCGGCAAGTCCACGCTGCTGCGTGCCATCGCCGGCGACCTCGCCATCGACGGCGGCGAGATTCGGCTGGCCAATCGTGCCCGGCTCGGCCAGGTCAGGCAGGAGGCACCAGACGGCGATCTGCCGCTTACCGACGTGGTGCTGCAGGGCGACTCCGAGCGCCTCGCCCTGCTCGCCGAGGCCGACGCCGCCGACCCGCACCGCCTGGCCGAGATTCACGAGCGCCTGCGCATCATCGGCGCCGACAGCGCCCCGGCCCGCGCCGCCGCCATCCTGGCCGGGCTCGGCTTCGACGACGCCGCCCAGGCCCGCCCGGTCGGCACCTATTCGGGCGGCTGGCGCATGCGCGTTGCGCTGGCTACCGCCCTGTTCGCCGCCCCGGACCTGCTGCTGCTGGACGAGCCAACCAATCATCTCGACCTCGAGGCAACGCTCTGGCTGGAGACCTGGCTGGCGAAGTTCCCGGGAGCCGCCATCATCGTCTCGCACGACCGTGGCCTGCTCGACCGCTGCGTGCATGCCATCGCCCATCTCGACCGGGGAAAGCTGAGCCTGACCCCTGGCGGCTACGAGGAGTTCGTGCGCATCCGGACCGAGCGCGCCATGCAGCAGGCCGCCATGGCCACCAAGGTCGCCGCCCAACGCGCTCACATGCAGGCCTATGTGGACCGGTTCCGCTTCAAGGCCAGCAAGGCGCGCCAGGCGCAGGCCCGGCTGAAGGCAATCGCGAAGCTGCCGGCGATCGAGGCGGTGGTGGAGGATGCCCCCACCCATTTCGACTTCCCCCAGCCCACCCAAATCGCCCCACCCATCCTCGCGCTCGACCGCGCCGCCGTCGGCTACGACGGCAAGCCGGTGCTGCGCGGCCTGTCCCTGCGTATCGACATGGACGATCGCATCGCCCTGCTCGGCGCCAACGGCAACGGCAAGTCCACGCTCGCCAAGCTGTTCGCCGGCCGGCTGAAGCCGCTGGCCGGCGAGTTCCGCCGCGGCCCGAAGCTGAAGGTCGGCTACTTCGCCCAGCACCAAGCCGACGAATTGGTGCCGGCCGAGACGCCGGTGGACCATATGGCCCGCGCCCTGCCGCGCGCGCCCATCGTGCAGGTGCGTTCCCAACTGGCCCGCTTCGGGCTGGACGCCGACCGTGCCGCGACGCCAGTCACCAGCCTCTCCGGTGGCGAGAAAGCGCGGCTACTGCTCGCGCTGGCCACCCGTGACGCCCCGCAATTGCTCATCCTGGACGAGCCCACCAACCACCTCGACATCGACGCCCGTGAGGCGCTGGTGCGTGCGCTGGCTGATTTCGAGGGAGCGGTGCTGTTGATCACCCACGACCCGCATCTGGTCGAGTTGGTCGCCGACCGGCTCTGGCTGGTGGCCGACGGCACGGTACAGCCCTTCGAGGGCGACCTTGACGAGTATCGCACGCTGCTGTCCGAGCGCGCCCGCCCCGCCGCGAAGTCCGACGCCGTACCCTCCCGTCGCGAGGACCGTCGCGAGCGTGCCGAGGCCCGCGCCGCCACCGCCCCCTTGCGCCGCCGTGCTCGTGACGCCGAGGCTTGCATAGCGGGACTGGCGGCGGAGCGTGCGAAGATCGAAGCGAAGCTCGCCGATCCGGCCCTCTATGTGCCCGGCCGCGCCGCCGAGGTCACCGCCGCCCAGACCCGCCTGGCCGCCATTGCCCGCGAAACCCAGACCGCCGAAGCCGAATGGCTGGAGGCGGCCGAAGCGCTGGAGGCGGCCTCGGCGTAATGTCGGGGCGCGCGCATTCAAGCGCGCTCGGCGACGCCCGGGAGCTTCCGTTCCCCGTCGGAATCCGCCATGCGACACCATGCGTCGCCGCGCAGATCGAATGCCTTGCCCAACGCCATCTGCCCGGCGCGGGTAACGGCTACCGCTCGCGTGCCGTCGATGCGGCGGACCCAACCCTGAGCGAAGCAACTCTGACATAGAGCGGCCCCCACGGCGCCTGCGATGTGTGCCCGCCGTTCACTCCAATCCAGGCATGGGCGGCAGAACACCCGTCCACCGCCGCGTCGGGCCGCGCGCGCCGTTGCGGCATCAAGGTCCACCCCGAGCCCCTGCAGGAAGCTGACTCCGGTATCGGTAAGCGCGCCGCCGTCCGGGAAAAGCTCGACCTGCCCACGTTCCGCCATGCGGTCAGCCATGGCGACGGCAAGCTGGCCGGCCAGATGATCGTAGCAGGTGCGGGCGCGGCGCAACGCCTGGTCGCGTGGACCGACCACGGCGGGCGCCCTCCGCCGGGCCTCGTTCGCACCGTCGAGGTCGGCCGCGACCAGCATGATGCTCTCCAGCATGCGCGCGACCGCCGGCGAAGCAAGGCGGTGGTACCGGTGCCGGCCCTGGCGTTCCATCGCCAGCACGCCGGCCTCCGTCAGCAGCGCAAGATGGCCGCTTGCGGTCTGCGGCGTGATGCCCGCCGTGCCTGCAAGTTCCGTCGCCGTGAGAGCACGGCCATCCAACAGCGCGGTGAGCATGCTGGCGCGCGCGGGCTCGCCGACCAGGGTTGCGGTCCGGGCAAACGCCGAGGTGCTCGGCATATCCTCTCCTTACATGATGGCGCCCGATATTGGGTCACTCAGCAACAGGATGCTACGGCCCCGGCCGAATCATCGCCGAGCCGCGATCGGCTATGCCTGTCCGGTCAATCGGCCAGGGGGCAGCCAACAATGATCACCTGTTTTATCCGCTACGAAATTGACCTTTTCAGGGTGTCGGCCTTCGAGGAATACGCGCGCAACTGGGGGCAGGCCATCCCGCGCTGCGGGGCCGAACTGATCGGCTACTTCGCTCCGCACGAGGGTTCGGGCACGACTGCCTACGGTGTGTACAATATCGAGAGTCTGGCGGACTACGAAGCCTACCGCGGGCGACTGCGGGACGATCCCCTGGGCCGGAGGAACTATGAATTCGCCAGGCGGGAACAGTTCATCCGCACGGAGGATCGCATCTTCCTGCGCCTGGTATCGGCGCCGCACGCGGCGCTGGCCCGCTCGTGATCGCCGTCATTTTCGAGGTGTGGCCTGTGGAGGGCCGTACCCAGCATTACGTCGACCTGGCCGCGGCGCTGCGCTCCGAATTGGAGGCGATCGACGGCTTCATCTCCGTCGAGAGATTCCAGAGCCTTTCCGAGCCAGGAAAGCTGCTCTCGCTGTCCTTTTGGCGTGACGAGGAAGCCGTTACGACCTGGCGCAACATGCCCTCGCATCGTGCGACCCAGGCCAAAGGTCGGGCTGGGATCTTTGCCGATTACCGACTTCGGATTGCCGGCGTCGCACGCGACTATGGCATGGCCGATCGATCACAGGCGCCCTCGGACAGCCGTGTCGCGCACCGGGCGTGATGTCTTGACCTTTGTGGGCAGGCGGTCACGCGCTGGCGCGCGCCCTGGCCAACTTCGACGACAGCCTTTACGACCACCGCTCCCTGCCGCCGCAGCGCGCCCGCGACGCCGAGAAACGCGTTGCGGGCCTGAGCGCGGTCAGGCCCCGTCGGGCAAGCCATCCTTGCCCGGTGGAATCGACAGCAGCGCCCCGGACAGACGCGGCGGCAGTAGCCCGGCCAGCCGCGCCGCGAGGCCCATCCACCAGGGAAACACAATCCGCCGCCGCCCCGCCGCCAGGCCGCGCAGCATGATTCGCGCGGCGCGGTCGGCATCCATCAGCCCTGGCATCGGGAACCGGTTGCGCGCCGTCATGGCGGTGCGCACGTAGCCCGGGCAGATGCTCGTCATCAGCACGCCCTCCGGCCGCGCCGCCGCCGCCGCCGCGACGGTCCAGGTATCCACGGCCGCCTTGCTGGCGCAATAGGCCGGTGCCCCCGGCGCCGGCACGAAGGCGGCGATCGAAGCCACTACGCCGATCCGCCCACGCACGCCATCCGCCCCCGGCGCCTGCGCGCGCATGGCCGCCAGCGCCGGCATGACCGTGTTGAGTACCCCGTCCAGGTTGGCCGCAAACACGATCCGCGCCTGCGCGGCGCTCTCCGGCCGCCCGTCTCCCGTACCGGCCGAGATGCCGGCATTCGCCACCACCAAGTCCAGTTGACCCGCCGCGGCGATCCACGACTCCATCGCCGCGGCATCGCGCACATCCAGCACACGCGCCTGCGCCACCGCCCCGCGCTCCCGGCACGCTGCCGCCACCGCCTCCAACCGAGTCGCGTCGCGTCCGGACAGGTGCAATTCAACCCCGGGCGCCGCACATTGCAGGGCAAGAGCACGACCAAGCCCGCTGGAAGCGCCGGTGATAAGGACAGAACGGTATGCAACCATGTTTCGACACTAGCCGAGCGCTGCTAGAACGTCGCGCATGTTAAAGGACCTGCATGCATGACCGCCGCATCTGCCGCCGCCGGGCTCGCCTCGATGACCGGATTCGCCCGCACCGAGGGGATCGCCGACGGAGTCGCCTGGGCCTGGGAGCTACGTAGCGTCAATGGGCGCGGCCTGGAACTGCGCTTCCGTCTGCCGCCCGGGTTTGATGCACTGGAACCGGCCCTGCGCGATGCCGCCGGCAAGCAGCTCAAGCGCGGCAACGTCACCGCCAACCTCGCCGTGAAGCGCGATGACCAGCCGCGTCTGGCCCCCGACCCGGCAGCGCTGGAGCAGGTGCTCGCGCTCGCCACCGAGCTTGCCGCCCGCATCCCGGGCGCTCCCGCACCCCGTGCGGAAGCCCTGCTCGCACTGCCCGGCGTGCTGCGCCAGGCCACCGCAGTCGAGGACGACACGGCCGCCGGCGCCCGCGAGACCGCCATGCGCCAAGGTTTCGCTACCGCGCTGCAGGCCCTGGCAGCTTCCCGCCACGCCGAGGGTGCGCGGCTCGCGCTCACGCTGCGCCGCCTGCTCGACGAGATTGCAGCCCTACGTGCTACCGCCGGCGCCGAGGCCGCCGACCAACCCGCTGCCCAGCGCGCTCGCATGCTGGAGTCGGTGCAGGCCCTGCTCGCCGAGGTGCCCGGGTTGCCGGAAGAGCGCATCGCCCAGGAGGTCGCGCTGCTGGCCGCACGCTCGGACGTGCGCGAGGAGCTCGACCGTCTGGATGCCCACCTGCAGGCTGCCGATGCGTTAATGGCCGAGGGCACGGCGATCGGCCGTCGCTTCGACTTCCTGCTGCAGGAGTTCAATCGTGAGGCCAACACGCTGTGCAGCAAGTCGGCCTCGGTGGCGCTCACCACCACCGGACTGAAGCTGAAGGCGGCTCTCGAGCAGTTGCGCGAGCAGGTGCAGAACATCGAATGAGTGCGCTCGCTCGCCGTGGTGTCTGCCTGGTGCTGTCCGCGCCCTCGGGCGCCGGCAAAACCTCGCTGACGCGCGCGTTGTTGGCGGCCGAGCCCAATCTCGCTTTGTCCGTCAGCGTCACCACCCGCGCCCCCCGCTCCGGCGAGCAGGAGGGCGGGCATTATTTCTTCCGTACCCCGGCGCAGTTCGCGGCCATGATCGAGGCCGGCGAGATGCTGGAATGGGCACAGGTGTTCGGCCAGAGTTACGGCACTCCACGCGCGCCAGTGGAGGCCGCGTTGGCCGCCGGCCGCGACGTAGCGTTCGACATCGACTGGCAGGGCCATCGCCAGCTGCGCGCTGCTTTGCCCGCAGACGTGGTCGGCCTGTTCATCCTGCCGCCGTCGCTGACCCTGCTGGAATCTCGGCTGCGCGGCCGCGGCACCGACAACAAAGACGAAATCGCCCGGCGCATGCAAGCAGCCCGCAACGAAATCGCCCACGCCCCCGAGTTCGACCACGTGCTGGTCAACGCAGACTTCGACAGCGCGCTGGCCGACTGCCGTGCCGTGTTGCACGCCGCGCGCTCAGCCACCCATCGACTCAGCGGATTGCCCGGCTTTATCGCCGGACTCGGCGTGTGACCGACCTCGGCGGGCTACGTTGTAACTACGCCGTCCGCATGCTGCACATCGCCGGCGTTGCGGATGCGGCGGTGGAACGCGCTTTGGCCACCGTTCCACGCGAGGACTTCCTCGGCGCTCCGCCATGGACCATTCTCGACCAGACAGTCGGCGCCATCGAGGTGACCGATGCCGATCCGCGCCCTCTCTACGAGGACGTTCTGGTGGTGCTCGACCAGGCGCGAGGCATCAACAACGGCAGTCCTTCGCTGCACGCGCTCATGCTGCATCATCTCGATGTCCACCCCGGTGACCGCGTGCTCCATGTCGGCGCCGGAGCCGGCTACTATACTGCCGTGCTGGCCGAGCTGGCCGGCCCGCAGGGCAGCGTCATCGCCATCGAATACGACCCTCACCTCGCCAAGGCGGCCCGCGCCAATCTGCGTCCATGGCCCAACGTCACCGTCGTCGAGGGCGACGGCGCCGACTGGCCTGCCGGACCGGTGGAACGCATCTACGTCAACTTCGCGGTCGCCGATCCAGCCGCGCGCTGGATCGACAATCTGTCCGCAAGCGGAACGCTGGTCTTTCCCCTCGGTACGCCGCCGCCCCATGCGCGCGGTGATGCGCGGCGGCATTCCGGCCAGGGCTCGGTACTGGCCTGCACGCACACCGCGCCCGGCATCGTCGTGCGCCACCTCACCCACTGTGCCTTTGTCTGCGCCGAAGGCAGTCTGGCCGGCACGCCAGCACTACAGGAAGCGCTCGCCCGCGCCTTCCTCCGCGGCGGTGTCGAGTTCGTTCGCAGTTACCGCCGCCCGCCGCCACCCAGCCCGGAGCGCTGCTGGTTCTGGTCCCCCGCCTGGGCGCTCTCCTACGATGCCCCGTCCGGCGGCGCCCCAGGCACCTCATGAGCGTCCTGGGAATCGTTGTCCCGGTCTTCGCACTGATCGGCATGGGAGCGCTGGCCGTCCGCCTGCACCTGATCGAGATGACCGCGGTGCGCGGCATGACCGACTTCGTTTTTTACACCGCCATGCCCGGCCTGTTGTTCGCCTCGGTCATCCAGGCACCGCCGCTGCGTCTGCTCGATGTCGCCGGCTCGTTTCTCGCCGGCGCGCTCGTTCTGTTCGCCATCGGGTTGCTGCTGGCGCGCGCACTGTTCGGCGCCCGGCTTGCCAACGCCTCGGTGTTCGGCCTCGACTGCGTGTTCGGCAACACCGTCATGCTCGGCATCCCGATCGTCGACGCGGCTTACGGGCCCGACGGCGTTGCCTACCTGCTGGCGGTGATCGCGTTCCATTCCGCCGTGCTGCTGCCGCTCGCAACCGTATTCATCGAAGCCGGCAGCGTGAGCGGCCGCAGCCCGGTCGGTGTGCTGAGTGCCGCACTGCCGGGCGTATTGCGCAACCCGGTGGTGGTGTCGATCCTGCTCGCCTTCGTCTGGCGCCTCACCGGGCTTGGCATGCCCAGCGCGGTGATGCGTTTTCTCGGCCTGATCGGCGCCGCCGGGCCACCCTTGGCATTGTTCTGCCTCGGTGCCGCCTTGCCGCGCCCGTCCGGCTGGTCGGACCTGCGTGAGGTGTCGCTGGCGGCCCTGCTCAAGCTGGTGGCCTTGCCGGCGCTGGTCGCTTTGTTCGCCCATCTGGCCGGCGTGCACGGGGTTGCCTTTTCGGTGGTCGTGCTCGCCGCCGCGTTGCCCACCGGCGCCAACGCTTTTCTCCTTGCCCGCCGCTTCGAAACCATGATGGAGGAGTCCGCTAGCACGGTGGTGGCGACCACGGCCCTTTCGATGGTAACCCTTTCAGTGCTGCTGGGTTGGCTGCCGCGCTGAACCCCTCGTCAGAGCAGCCGCGCCAGCCGATCGAACTCCGCCACCGCCAGCGTCTCCGCCCGCCGCTCCGGCGCGATGCCGGCACGCTCCAGCAGCGCCTCTCCGCCCAACCCGCGCAGCGCCCCGCGCAGCATCTTGCGGCGTTGCCCGAAGGCCGCTGCGGTCAGCCGCTCCATGGTCGCGAACAGCGTCGCCTCGGGCTGTGCTGTGCGCGGTGTCAGCACCACCACCGCCGACCACACCTTGGGCGGCGGCACAAATGCAGCCGGTGGAATGCGCAGGCGCAAATCCGCCTTGCAGCACCATTGCGCCAGCACGGCCAACCGCCCGTACGCCGGGGTCGCCGGCGTGGCACAGATCCGCTCGGCCACCTCCAGCTGAAACATCAGCGTCAGCCGCTCCCACAGCGACGCCTGTCGCAACCAACCCACCAGCAGCGGCGAGGCCAGATTGTAGGGCAGGTTGGCCACGGCCTGTCGTGGCGCCGGCACCAAGCCCGCGAGGTCAAGCGCCATCGCGTCGCCCGCCACCACATGCAGCCGTGGCCCGGCCTCGACCTGCAATTCTTGCATGGCAGCCACGGCCCGCTCGTCGATCTCCACCACCGTGACATCGGCCGCGCCGGTTGCCAGCAGTGCCCGCGTCAGCCCCCCCGGGCCGGGCCCCACCTCCACAACATGCCGCCCCTCCAGCGCGCCGGCCGCACGTGCGATGCGTGCCGTCAGGTTGCCATCGAGCAGGAAATGCTGGCCAAGCGAGCGCCGCGCATTCAGCCCATGCCGCGCGATCACATCGCGCAACGGCGGCAGTTCGGTCGAAGGCGTCTCAGGAGCGCTGATCGATCACCGCCCGCCGTTGCAGGTCGCGCAGGAGTTGGCGCGAGGCCAGTTCCACACGCTCGTTCAGGATGCGATCAGTCAGTTCCTGCTTGCCTGGCACGCCCACGTTCCGCTGTTCGCGGGTACACACCATGATCACCGCCACGCCGTCATCGGCCACCAGCGGCTGGCTTGCCTTGCTCAACGGCAGCGTGGTCAGGATCTGCCGCAGCGCCGGCACCCCCACACTGTCCACCCGCAGTTCGCCCGGGTTGACCGGGCGGTTGCCACCGGCGGACTTGTTCGCCGCCTCGATGTCCTCGCAAGTCTTGGCCGAGTTGGAAATGCGACGCGCCTGCTCCAGTACCTGCTGCTGTTGCGCCGTCGGCGCGTTCGGATTGAGGACCGTGGCGAACGGCAGAAATATCTGCCGCACGGTCGCTATCGTGGCCAGGTCGCGGCCGATTTCTCGCTTGCCGTGCAACGTCACGATAGACAGCCCGCCCGGCACCGGAATCGGGTTGCTGATCGCGCCCTCTGGCATTTCCTGCAGTACATGGAGAACCGCGGGGTCGACCTGATTGGGTTGCACCCAGCCCTCGTCGCCACCCTGCAACGCGGTCTGGCTCTGGCTGAACTGCGCTGCAACCACCGCGAACGGCGCGCCCAAACGGAGTTGCTGGATGACCGTCTCGGCAAAGCGATGCGCCTCTTCGGCCTGCCCGGGATCACCGATCGGCACGAAGATCTCGGCAATGCGGAACTCCTGCTGACCGATCTGCGCCTTCAGCAGGGCGGCCTGCTCCTGGATATCGGCGTCGGTAATGTCCATCTGCGAGCCCAGCACCTCGCGCAGCACCCGGCTCCAGCCGATCTGCACCCGCACCTGATCGATCAGGGTGCGGAACTCCACTCCGTCGGCCAACAGCCGCCGGCGCAGCGTGCCCTCTGGCAGGCCGTTGCGCTGCTCGATCTCACGGATCGCGGTGACGATCTCGTTGTCGTGCACGATGACGTGCCGCCGCTGCACCTCCTGGAGTCGCAACCGCTCATCGATGAGTTGGCGCGTCACCTGCGGGGTCAGCCGGTCCAGCACGTCCGGCGCGGCCGACATGCCGGTCGACAGTGCAAACAGCCGCCGCCGGTTGTCGACATCGCCTTTGGTGATGGCATCGCCGTTCACCACCGCGACGATACGCGAGGCGTCGGTGGCGGACGTCGAGGGCGGCGCCACGGTCGGCGCCGGTGCAGGTGCTGCCGCCGGTGTCACGGCCAGGGCGGCAAGCAACAGCACGCCCATGAGATACGGGCGGCGCGGACGAGGAAAGCGCTGGATCATGGGCAATCTGAACTCCTGGAGGAGGGCTCCGGTGCCTCGTCACATCGGGTGGAAGCCGAACTGCCCGACGGTCTTGAGCGTAATCTGGAACAGTACCACGGTGTCGCCATTGTCGCCCCCAACGGACGTATAGCGCTTGTAGAAGGTCAGCTCGAAAATCGCACACTCGTTCTCATAGGCCGCCGCGGCGGCGACCGAGTCCATCTGGTGGGTACGCACGTTGGCCCGCGACGAGCCGGAGAAACGCCACTGCCCATAGTGTGTGCTCGCCCCTATCGAGATCTCGTCGCGCGGCGCCGCATAGAGTTCGGTGGCCGTGGGCTGGGCCTTCCCGTCGCCGCCCCAGAGCACCCCGGTGGGCCCATAGTCATAAGTGAAATACGGGTTGATCGAGCTATGGATAAAGCCCGCCGACATCCGCAGGAACTGCGGCCCGGCGCTGGCCTGCACATCGGCGAACGTCACCGTCATCCGCTGATGCGGGTCGAACCGCGCCCGGGCCGTCAGGTCGAAATCCGAGCCGGGGGTAAACGACACCCGGCTGACGACATCTGAGAACTGCTTGTCGAGCCCGGATCCGACCCACCACGGCGAGCTTTTCTGCACTCGGTAGGCCTCCCCCACCAACCCATCAATGGCTGCCCCGCCGGGGAATCTCCAGACCCCCTGTAGCCCCACATTTACCCGGATGCCGCCTTCCAGTCGGTCCACCCCGGGAAAGCGGTTCAGTGCGAACAGGTTGGCATCACTCAGTTCCTGGTCGAGGCTGTCCTCGTTCGGCACCTTCGATGTCGAGACCGTGGTGCCGTTCGGCCCGTTGACGAAGCCGTATTTCGACCCGTTCGGCGCCACGATAACCTGGGCGATCGGCTCGACGGTCTGGCTACCCCAACTGCCAGCATCACGCACCAGTGGCACGTGTACTTCCATCGCCGCGGTCGGCATGGCCTGCGCCGTCTGCACCGTCCCCGAACCGCCGAAATTTGGTGCCTCGTTGTAGTCGGTCGCGGAATAGACGGCGCTGTCGGCATGCAAAGTCAGTTTCCACAGGTCGCCGAACCGCCCCATGAACGGCCGCTGCCAGTCCAGGCTCAGTCGTGCGCGCTGGGTATTTGTGCCCTGCTGGCGCTCCAGGTTGAACGCATCCGCGTCCACCGACAGCCGCCCGCCCAGCGCGTCCGGCTCGCCAAAATAGCTGTACTGGTAGCGCGGCAGCACATAAGGCACCTTGGTGATCGGGGAAGTGTTGTTCTCGATGCTCTGGTAGGCTCGCACGTCCAACCGCGTGTATGCGCCTTGCCCGAATCCCTCCAACCAGACCTGGCTGGTCAGCACGGGCACCAGCCCGTTGGGTATCCGATAATCGCGCATATAGTCGACGCTGCTGGCTCGGTTGATGTTGAAG
>CAYWOW010000020.1:0-37339 GCA_964459005.1 uncultured Acetobacteraceae bacterium | reverse complement strand
CGCGCTGCGCGGCGGCGCGGTCGATGGTGCCGAACAGGCCGGAGAAGCTCCAGTTGACGTGGGGCAGCGCGGCCTCGCCTTCGGCGGCGCGGCCCGGCGCGGCGAGCATCACGGCCGCCAGCAGGGCGGCGCCGGTCAGCGCCGGGCGAAGGGTGCGCATCAGACCTTCTCCATCGGGTGGGCGGCGGCGGCGGGCAGCGGTCCGCCCCCGAGCACCGGGTGGCTGATGCTCTCGGGCAGCGGCAAGGGCCGCTCGAACCGGCCGAGCAGGGGCAGCAGCACCAGGAAGTGGATGAAGTACCAGGCGGTGGCCAGCCGGCCGATCGGCTTCCAGATGCCCTCCGGCGGATGGGCGCCGACCACGCCGAGCGTGATGCAGGCGATCGGCAGCAGCCAGAACACGACCCGGTAGATCGGCCGGAACCGCGCGCTGCGCACCGGGCTGAGGTCCAGCCAGGGCAGCACGAACAGCACCGCGATGGCGCCGAACATCAGCGTCACCCCGGCCAGCTTCGAGTCGACGGAGCGCAGGATGGCGTAGAACGGCAGGAAGTACCACTCCGGCACGATATCGGATGGCGTGGCCAGCGGATTGGCCGGAATGTAGTTGTCCGGGTGGCCCAGGGCGTTGGGAAAGAAGCACACCAGCGCAGCGAAAACGATGAAATAGACGCCGATCGCCACGCTGTCCTTGACCGTATAGTACGGATGGAACGGCAGCGTGTCCTGCGGCCCCTTTGGCTCGATGCCGAGCGGGTTGTTCGACCCGGTGATGTGCAGCGCCACCACGTGCAGGAAGACCACGCCGACGATCACGAACGGCAGCAGGTAGTGCAGGCTGAAGAAGCGGTTCAGCGTCGGGTTGGCGACCGAGAAGCCGCCCCACAGCCAGTGCACGATCGGCTCGCCGACCAGCGGAATGGCGGAGAACAGGTTGGTGATGACGGTGGCGCCCCAGAACGACATCTGCCCCCAGGGCAGCACGTAGCCCATGAAGGCGGTGGCCATCATCAGCAGCAGGATGACGACGCCGAGCATCCACAGCAACTCGCGCGGCGCCTTGTAGGAGCCGTAGTAGAGGCCGCGGAAGAGATGGATGTAGACGACGACGAAGAACATCGAGGCGCCGTTGGCATGGGCATAGCGCAGCAGCCAGCCGTAGTTGACGTCGCGCATGATGCGCTCGACGCTGTCGAAGGCCATGCTGACATGCGGCGTGTAGTTCATCGCCAGGAAGATGCCGGTGAGGATCATGATCATCAGGTTGATCATGGCGAGCCCGCCGAAGGACCAGAAGTAGTTGAAGTTCTTCGGCGTCGGAAAGACCGCGTATTCCTTTTGCAGCAGGCTGATGATGGGAAGACGGGTGTCGACCCAGCGCAGGACCGGGTTCTTGATGTCGCTCTTATGGAGGCCGACCATAAAATTACCCTCAGCCGATCTTGATCTTGGTGTCCGTCTCGAAGACGTACGGGACGACGGGAAGGTTGAGCGGCGCCGGCCCCTGGCGGATGCGCCCGGAGGTGTCGTACTGGCTGCCGTGACAGGGGCAGAACCAGCCGCCGTAGGCGCCGCGCGGGTCGCTCGGCTTGTTGCCGAGCGGGATGCAGCCGAGATGGGTGCAGACGCCGCTGACGATGAGCCACTGCGCGTGGCCGGGCTTGATCCGCGCCGAGTCGGCCTGGGGGTCGCGCAGTTCGCTCAGCGCAACCGCGTCGGCCGCCTTGATCTCGGCGTCAGTGCGGTGGCGCACGAACACGGGCTGGCCGCGCCAGGAAACGGTGATGCCCTGGCCCAGCGCGATCGGGGAGAGGTCGACCTCCAGCTCGGCCAGCGCGAGCACGTCCTTGGAGGGGTTCATGCTGTCGACCAGCGGCCAGGCGATGGCGGCGGCGCCGATGATGGCCGAAGCGCCGGTGACGAGCTTCAGAAAATCCCGTTTGGTGGCGTCCGGCCCCGGGCCGTGGGCGGGCTCATGAGCAGTCGCAGACATCGTATTGGCCATCCCCTTTATCTCTCGCCGCCGCCGCCATTTGCACGGCACGCCGGAACCCGCCACCGCGCCGCGCAATCGGCGGGCGCACACCCCGGCGGGCGCACTTAGCTCAAACGCTGCGGCGGGTCCATAGGTTACGCGGTTGACCGACGGCCCGCGCAACGATCTGGACATGGTGCCGGTTCCGTTCAATTTCGTGGGTCACCGTTCCCCCTCCGCCAGTGAAATGCCATTGAAGCGCCGATACCGGCGGCGTCATTGTGCCCCGACCGCACAAACCTGGATCGCCCTGCCATGACGAACGCCCCGCCGCCGCACGCCGCCCTCAAGGACCAAGCCCGCGCCTGGTTCGAGGGGCTGCGCGACAGCCTGTGCGCCGCCTTCGAGGCGATCGAGGACGAACAGGCCGGCCAGCCCGCACGATTTGCGCGCACCGCCTGGCAGCGCCCCACCGGAGACGCCAGCCCCGGCGGCGGCGGCGTGACGAGCGTGATGAAAGGCGCCGTGTTCGAAAAGGTGGGGGTGAACGTCTCCACCGTGTTCGGCACCTTCAGCGAGGAATTCCGCCACCAGATCCCGGGCGCGGCCGAGGACCCGCGGTTCTGGGCCAGCGGCATCAGCGTGGTCGCGCATATGTGCAGTCCGCGCGTGCCCGCGGCCCACTTCAACACCCGCTTGCTGGTGACCAGCCGGGGCTGGTTCGGCGGCGGCGGCGACCTGACGCCGCTGCGGCTGGACACGCCGGAGGCGCTCACCGACTCGGCCGACTTTCACGACGCCTTGCGGGCGGCCTGCGACCGCCACAACCCGCATTATTACCCGTTCTTCAAGGAATGGTGCGACCGGTATTTCTTCCTCCCCCACCGCGGCGAGCCGCGCGGCACGGGAGGCATCTTCTTCGACCAGCACGACAGCGGCGACGCGGCGGGCGACCTGGCCTTTGTCCAGGACGTCGGGCGCGCCTTCCTGGACGCCTTTCCGCGCATCGTGCGCCGGCGCATGACGGAAAGCTGGACGCCGGAAGAACGCGAGGCGCTGCTGGTGAAACGCGGCCGCTACGTGGAGTTCAACCTGCTGTACGACCGCGGCACCCTGTTCGGACTGAAAACCGGCGGCAATACCGACGCCATCCTGATGAGCCTGCCCCCCGAGGTGCGCTGGCCCTGAGGACGGCTGGGGTTTGGCCCCGCTTATGCCGAACAGCAATCCGCGTCAGCCCGTGATGCCCTCAGGGCATCGTCCAGACCGACCAACCACACCCGTGCGTGCATCGCTGCGGGTATCGGGGACAGACGCGGCCCGCGCCTAACGGTGATGGCCGCCAGCGCGCCACCAGGCCTCGCACAGTGCTGACGTGACGGCCGCCACTGCACGCCCGTCCTCATGGTCGGGCACTCTAGCATATCTCCATAATATTGCCGCAATCCCGAACACAGATAGGGAGATCTCGCATGGCGTCCGCGTGTGCATTCCCGTTGTGTTCCGGTGTGTGAACAAGACGGCTCACCGATAGTTGAAAGACACGCCACGGTGCCTGCGTTGTAGTTACAAATGACAGAGAAGCCACCTAACGGGGACTATCGGCTATTCGTCGTACAACGTCGTCGAAGGTTGGAGGATCGCATGTCCAGCACATCCTTGCGCTGCATCGCCGCATTGGGCGTCGCCCTCGCGGTGTGTGCCTGCACCGACCCCTATGATCCCGGCCAGCGTGCCGCCGGCGGCGCCTTGATCGGCGCCGGCGCGGGGGCCGCAGTGGGCGGCGCCGTCGGCGGCTGGCAGGGGGCCGGGGTCGGCGCCCTGGTCGGCGGTGCGGCTGGCGCCGTGACCGGTGTCGTCACGACCCCGCATCCGCCGCCGCCGCAACCGTACTACCCGCCGCCGCCGCCCGGCTCCTGATGAGGCAGCCGGCGGCGAGGCCGCCGCGGCAGTGCCGGGTTCGAGCGGCTGAGCGCTGATCAACGGCTCTCCTGGGTCTGGGCCTGGCAAAGGGCCGGAGCGAAACAACGATATTTGGCACCTTGCGCCGTAAACTGCGCAAGTGTAAGGCGGGCGCGCGAGGCGATCACTGTCGTTTTTTTTACAATAAACGATAGAGAATGGCAAATTCTATAGTAATATAACATATGAAAATGCCGAGACGTCGCTATGTATTCTTCATGGAACTCACAATTTCTTTACTTTACTCTCCACAATTCCGACTTATTTTCCAGAGATTGTTCGCTCGTCAGCCGGGCGTCTTGCCGCAACACACAGGCGCTGTGGCTGACCTTGGAAGGGAGAGCACAAGATGCACACGAAACTTCTCGCTTCGGCCGGATTGCTTGGCCTGATTGCGGGCGGTGCCTATGCCCAGGTGCCGGTGCACGACACATTCCCCGGCACCGAGCCATTGTCGCTCCAGGCCAGCAATATCGTCCCGTCCGACACCAACTCCATCGTCGCTCCACGCCTGCCTGATCCGGCGGTCGGGGACGATGCCAGCCCGGCGCAACTGTTGAGCGTCGCCAGTACGGCGCTGCAACAGGGCCAAACCGGCCTTGCCCAGGAAGCGTTGGAACGCGCCGAGACCCGTGCGCTCATCCGTTCCACGCCTCCGTCCGCGACCGACCGGCCTGACGACAACCCGCTCGTGCAGAACATCGCTGCGGCTCGCCAGTACCTCGGCGCGGGCAACCTGGCGCAGGCCCGGCAGACCGTGACCCAGGCCCTGGCGATGGCAAGGTAGGGCATGGCGAGGTAACGCCGCGCAGTTCTGAGTCTGGATTGGTATCGCATTCGAGGCAGCGGTTCGTGCGAATGCCGACCGATCGTTGGTCCGTCCGCTGCCGCCGTAGGCGCCCACCCTAGAGCGGGATGGGCGCTAAAGGGCGTGCCGATCCCGCTCTAACTCTTTGTTTGATCGCGTGATTCAGACCTCCGGCGAGGCCGCCTCAGGTCATCACGCTCTAGCGCCGCGCGGCACCGCAATACTGCTCCCGGTGCGGCAACCCGAAAGCGAGCCCGTCGGCTCTGAGCTGTGACTGACGACGCGTACCGCGCCGCCGCAAACCGGCCGCCTGCTTGCGTCGACTTGCTGGAGGCGAAAGGCATGATCAAATTCAGCAACCTCGCCGCGCTGTTGGCCCTTTCCAGTGTTGCAGCGCTGCTTGCCTGCTCGATGTCCGATCAGGACACGCCGTGGTCGCAGGTGCAGCCGGGTATCGAATATGTCGTCAACCCCGGGGCGGGAGTTCCCGATCCCAACAATGCCAACGCGTCGGTGAAGAAGAAACTTATCCTCGGTGTGCGCACCGATATCCTGTTCTGAATGGAAAAATTCTGGCAGGGTGGTATAACAAGGCGATAGTCTCACTTAATTGTGATATTAGTTCGGCCTTATAACACAAATTTGCCATATTTCTATCCATGATATTCTCACGTTGATGCTAGTTGAGACATTGTTTGCCCATGATTGGACACCTACGCTTGGCGTTTTCTATCCGCCCTCTGACAAACGGAGAGAAAAATGTCGTATCAAAGTGCTGTTTATCGCGCCTTGACCGCGCTCGCCGTCGTGACCGGTGCCGGCGCTATTGGCCCTGCCGTGGCGCAAACCTCCGTGTCTGCGTCTCCATCGCCGGTGCAGCTGGCCCAGAACGTCGTGGTGATTGCCCCCACCGCGCCTCCCGCGGCCACGGTCGAGACAATTCCCCCGCCGCCGGTCGGGTCGCAGGCGGCGTACTGGCAGCCCGGCCACTGGAACTGGAACGGTGCGAACTGGGTCTGGATCGCGGGCAGCTATGTGATGCCGCCAAGATCCAGCGCGATCTGGGTGCCCGGCCAGTGGGTGGTGCAACCCACCGGCGGCTATAGCTGGATCGACGGGCACTGGCAGGGGTGACGATCAGCCATCCCCAAACCGATTGGAGGGAGAGCAAGATGTCCCGGCATTTCAAGGTTCTGAGCGTGTTTCTGACAGCCCTGCCACTGGTGGCGTGTGGGTCGGATCCGCCACGGCCAACGCAGGTGGTCGTGCAGACTCCACCGGCTGCGCCCCTCATCGTGCCGGCCCCCCCGCCGGCGCAAGGCGAACTGGTGCCGCCGCCGCCGCAAGGCGCCGGCACGGTGGCGTGGCAGCCCGGTCATTGGAACTACGCCGGCACAGCCGACAACCCATGGATCTGGGAGCAGGGCCACTATGTGCCGGTGCCGCTGGGTCGAACGGTCTGGGTGCCTGGCTACTGGGCACAGCTGGCCGGCGGCGGCTGGACGTGGGTACAGGGTCACTGGACTTGAGCCGTGGGTTCCAGAGCGTGATTGCTTGAGGCAAAATCCTCGGAAAGCGTGAATCACGCTCTCAAACAAAGGCTTAGAGCATGATCGCTTCGCCTATCAGAAGCGATCATGCTCTAACAGCAGTGGAGGCGACTATGCGAACAAGCCACCGCGTGGTTCGCGCCATCGCAGTGTCGGTGCCGCTTGCCATGCTGCTCGGTGCCGCACCAGGACTGGCGGACCCGACGATCTACTATCGTGTGGGAAACTGGCACGCCTTTACCGACAAGGACGCCCAGGGGATCGCGGTCTGCGGCATCGGCACGGAGAGCCAGGCCGACGGTCGCGCACTGACACTGACCTACACGATCGGCGGCACCGACCTGATGCTGCACGCCGCCAAACCGGGTTGGGCCATTCCTGATGGCACCGCGTTGGATGTCAGCGAGCAGATCGACTCGAACCCTTCCTGGACGGCGGGGGCCGTTGGGCACGGCACAACGGTCGAGTGGGCAATCGGCGCGGCGGCGATCGTTAGCTTCGATGCACAGTTCCGGGCGGGCAGCACAATGACTGTCAGCTTTCCGTCCGGCAATGAGACGCCCTGGACGCTGTCGCTCAGCGGGTCGAGCGCGGCCAGCGGGACGTTGTGGCGGTGTGTCCAGGAACTGAGTGCCAAGGCTCGCGCATCAGCATCGACGCAGCCGTTCGGCCAGGCACCAACCCAGCCCTTCACGCCAGCGCCGCCGCAGCCCCAGGCACCGCCAGGCCCCACCCCGACGACAAAGCCTTAGCGAACACCGCCGCGGGGTGCGGGCGTTCCGGTCAGCCCGGCTCGCGCTTGGTGTCGGCGGTCAGCGAGAGCGGCACCCAGCGGGGGCCGTCCTGGCCCTGGATCAGCATCAGGACCGACCGGCGGTCGGTTTTGCGCACCCGGTCCACCCGGTCGACCACCTCGGCCGGGCTGTTCACCTCCTGTTGCTGCACCTCCAGGATCACGTCGCCCGGCTTGAGGCCGCGGTCGGCGGCCGGCGAGCCGGCGGCGACGTCGGTGATCAGCACGCCCTTCTGGTCCTGGCCAAGTTGATAGCGGTCGCGGGCATCCGGCGTGATCGGCGCCAGTTTCAGGCCGAGGCCGGCCAGTTCGGTGGCTTGTGCCGGCGCCGGCTTGTCGGGTTCCGCGCTGGCCAGTTTCTGGTCCTCGGGCAGTTCGCCCACCTTGGCGGTCAGCGTCAGTTCGCGGCCGTCGCGCCATACCGTCACCTCAACCTCGCGGCCGATCGCGGTCTCGGCGACGACGCGCGGCAGGTTGTGCATCTCCTTGATGTCCCGCCCGTCGAACTTGAGGATGATGTCGCCGCCGCGCAGCTTCGCCACCGCCGCCGGTCCGCCATCCTCCACGCTCGCCACCAGCGCGCCGGACGGTTCCTTCAGTCCCATGCTCTCGGCGATGTCAGGGGTGACCTGCTGGATCTTCACCCCGAGCCAGCCGCGCTTGGCCCGGCCGAAGTCGCGCAACTGCGCCACCACCGTCTTGGCCAGGTTGGACGGAATCGAGAAGCCGATGCCGATCGAGCCGCCGGAAGGCGAGTAGATCGCCGTGTTGATGCCGATCACCTCGCCGTCCATGTTGAACAGCGGCCCGCCGGAATTGCCGCGGTTGATGGCGGCGTCGGTCTGGATGAAGTTGTCGTACGGCCCCTGCTGGATGTCGCGGCCGCGGGCGCTGACGATGCCGGCGGTGACGCTGCCGCCCAGCCCGAACGGGTTGCCGATGGCCAGCACCCAGTCACCCACGCGCGAGTGGTCGGAGTCGCCGAAGTTCAGCGCCGGCAGCGGCTTCTCGGGGGTCACCTTGAGCACGGCGATGTCGGTGCGCTCGTCGCGGCCGATCAGCGTGGCCTTGAGGATGGTGTTGTCCTGCAGGGTGACGGTAATCTCGTCGGCGCCCTCGATGACGTGATTGTTGGTCACCACGATGCCGGCCGGATCGATGATGAAGCCCGAGCCGAGGCTCTGCATCCGGCGCGGCGGCGCCTGCGGCGCGCGCTCGCCGTGCTGGCCCGGCGGGTGGTTGCGGTCGAGGAAGTCGCGGAAGAACTGCTCGAACGGCGAGCCCGGCGGGAACATCGGCATTTCCGGACCCACCCGGTCGCCGCGCGACTGCACGATCTGGCTGGAGGAAATGTTCACCACGCCGGGCAGCAGCTTCTCGGCGAGGTCGGCAAAACTGTCCGGCGCCGGCTTGGCCTGGGCAAGGACGGGCACGGCCACCGGCAGAACGAGGGCGGCGGCCAGCAGCACGGCACCGGCGCGTCCGGCCAGTCGCATCGAAAGTCGCATCGACGAGGCTCCCAATGGTCTCGGGCCCAGTGAATCCGGGCTGGTCATCACAATGTGGCGGCGGCCCACGCCAACGGCAAGCCGGCATGGGCCGCCCGGCGGATCAGGGCGCGGGCTGCGCCTCGGGCGTCGGCGCCTGATGCAGCAGCTTCAGGAAGTCGTCGCTGGGCGACAGCACCAGGCGCGAGGTGCCGGAAGCGAACGCCTCGCGATAGGCCTGCAGCGTCCGCCAGACCGCGAAGAAGTGCGGGTCGCGCTGGAACGCATCGGCGTAGATGGCGATCGCCTGCGCCTCGCCCTGGCCGCGCAGGTTGTCGGCCTGGGCACGCGCGTCCGCCAGGATGACCGTGCGCTCGCGTTCGGCGTTGGCGCGGATGCGCGCGGATGCCTCCGCGCCCTCGGCACGGCCCTGGCGGGCGACGCGTTCGCGCTCGGCGTTCATCCGGGCGAGCACGGCCTGGGTGTTCTCCTCCGGCAGGTCGGCACGGCGGATGCGGACGTCCTCGACGGAAATGCCGAAGCTGCGCATCTCGCCGTTCACCTGGTCGCGGATCAACCCCATGATGCGGCCGCGCTGCGAGGACAGCACGTTCAGCAGCTGCTCGTTTCCGAGTACTCTGCGCAGCGACGACGACACCACCGAATTCAGCCGGGCGCGGATGCCGTCCTCGGTCGGTCCGACGGTCTGGTAATATTGCACCGGGTTGGTGATGTGGTAGCGGGTGAAGCTGTCGACGTTCAGGCGGCGCTGGTCGCCCAGGATCACTTCCTCCGGCGGCACCTCGTAGTCGAGCAGCCGGCGGTCGAAGCTGATGACGGTCTGGATCAGCGGCCACTTGGCGTGCAGGCCGGGGTCGGGGATCACTTTGATGGGATCGCCGAACTGGACGATGAGCGCCTGCTCGGTCTGATGCACCTCGAACAGGGACGAATCGGCGAGCACCGCCAGCACCACGGCCAGCGCCACGCCTGCGACAGTGAGACGGTTCATCGTGAGGCCCCCCGCGGCGGCGCAGGCGCGTTGATCACGGGCGGCGGCGGAGCCGATGGCGCCGCCGGCGGTCGCGCGGCTTCGTTCAGCGGCAGCAGCGGCAGCACCCCGCGCAGGCTGTCGTCGAGGACGACCACCGGGGTCTTGGTGAGGACCTCCTGCATGGTTTCCAGGTAAAGCCGCTGCATGGTGACGTCCTTGGCCGCGTTGTAGGCCTGCAATACGGACAGGAAGCGCTGCGCCTGGCCGGTGGCCGCGGCCACCGAAGCCTGGCGGGCGCCGTCCGCTTCGGCGACGATGGCGGCGGCGTCGCCGCGGGCGCGCGGCACGATGTCGTTGTGATAGCCCTCGGCTTCGTTGCGCATCCGGTCGGCATCGGTGTTGGCGCGCTGGACGTCACGGAAACTGTCGATGACGGCGGCCGGCGGATCGACCTTCTGCAACTGGATCTGGGTGATCTCGACGCCGGAGCCGTAGTTGTCCATGACGGCCTGCACGCCGGTCTTGACCGATTCCTCGATCGCCGCACGGGCATTGGTGAGCGCGGGCTGGATCGGGGTGCGCCCGATCACCTCGCGCATCACGCTTTCGGCCACCGACTTCACCGTGTAGGCCGGGTTGCGGGTGTTGAACAGGAAATGGCCGGCATCGCTGACGCGCCAGAACACCGCGAAGTCGATGTCGATGATGTTCTCGTCGCCGGTCAGCATCAGGCTTTCGGCGGGGACATTGGTGGTGCCCTCGCCGCGGCCCTGGCCACCGGCCGGGTCGGGCGAGCGGTAGCCGATCTCGATGCGGTTGATGCGGGTGACGGCGGGGAGCATCACGCTCTCGATCGGCCAGGGGAAGTGCCAGTTCAGCCCGGACCCGGTGGTGCGGACATAGGCGCCGAAGCGCATCACCACGCCCTGCTCGTCGGGCTGCACGCGGTAGGTGCCGCTGACCAGCCAGAGGACGACCACCAGCAGCCCCAGCATGGCGAACCCGCGCCCGCCGCTGAAAGCGCCGCGCGGGCCGCCGGAACCGCTCGGGGGGCGCGGGCCACGCGGCCCGCCGAACCCGGGCGGCAGCATGCCACGCAGGAAGCCCTGAAGACGGGCGATCAATTCTTCCAGATCGGGCTGGTTGGGACCGCGGGGTCCGCCGCCCCACGGACCCTGCGGCCCGCCCGGCCGGCCGCCCGGACGCCCGCCGGGCGTGCCCCAGGGGCTTGGGCCGCCCGACCCGTTGCCGGAGCCGTCGTCGGAGCCGTTGTTGTTCCAAGGCATGAAAAGGGTCGCTCCTGTGGGACGGGGGCCGCGCCGGCACGGCGTCTGCCGCAAGGGCTATTGGCACCTCGCGGCGCGCGGGCCATATCCCCTGACCTTGGCGCGGCTGCATATTGACCAGCTACGAAAGGTTTTCAAGCGAATGCCCGAACCGACAGAACAAGCGCTCGGCGAAATCCTGCGCGGCATCGCCGATCCGGCGGGCGGCGGCGACATCGTCGCGGCCGGCCGGGTGGAGAGCATCCACGTCAAGGGCGGCCTGGTGCACGTGTCGCTGCTGACCGACCGGGCGCACGCCGAGGCGATGGAGCCGGTGCGCCGCCAGGTGGAGGCGCTGCTCGCCCGCCAGCCCGGGGTGAAGAACGCGACCGCGGTGCTGACCGGGACCAGGGCCGCCGCGCCGGCCGGCGGGCATGGCCACGGGCACGGGCACGGCCATGGCGGCCAGGACCGCGCCATGCTGCTGCCCGAGGTGCGCGCCATCGTCGCCGTCGCCTCCGGCAAGGGCGGGGTCGGCAAGTCCACCGTCGCGGTCAACCTGGCCGTCGCGCTGGCTGGGATCGGGCTGAAGGTCGGGCTGCTGGACGCCGACATCTACGGCCCCAGCCTGCCGCGCATGCTCGGCCTGACGCGCCGGCCGGACGTGGCGGGCGACATGATGATGCCGATCCCGGCCTGGGGCCTGTCGGCGATGTCGATCGGCTTCCTGGTCGAGGAAGAGACGCCGATGATCTGGCGCGGACCCATGGTGATGGGGGCGCTGGAACAGATGATGGGCCAGGTGGCCTGGGGACCGCTCGACATCATGATCGTCGACATGCCGCCCGGCACCGGCGACGCCCAGCTCACCATGGCCCAGCGCGTCAGCCTGGCCGGCGTCGTGATCGTCTCGACGCCGCAGGACATCGCCCTGCTGGATGCCCGCCGCGGCGTGCGCATGTTCGAACGGACCAACGTGCCGGTGCTCGGGCTGATCGAGAACATGAGCTATTTCTGCTGCCCGGAATGCGGCCACCGGGCGGAAATCTTCGGCCACGGCGGCGCCCGGCTGGAAGCGGACCGGCTGGGCTGCGAATTCCTCGGCGAGGTGCCGCTGCTGCTGGATATCCGCACCGCCTCGGACGCCGGCACGCCAATCGTCGCCGCCGATCCGACGAGCGCGGCCGCCCAGGCCTTCAGCGGCATCGCCAGACGCATCTGGGAGAAGGTCCAGGCCCCGGCCGCCACGGGTCCGCGCATCGTCGTCGGGTGATAAGGTAAGGCCAGGGGGCCGCCCCGGGTATCGGGGTCCAGGGGCCCCACGGCCCCTGGCGGGTCCAGGGCGGAGCCCTGGCCTTCGTTTACATCCGCACCAGCGCCGAGCCCCAGGTGAGTCCGCCGCCGAGGGCTTCCATCAGCACCAGTTGGCCGCGGCGGATGCGTCCGTCGGCGTACGCCTCGGCCAGGGCCAGCGGGATCGAGGCGGCCGAGGTATTGGCATGGCGGTCCACCGTGACCACCACGCGCTCGGCCGGCAGGCCCAGCCGGCGGCCGACCCCGTCGATGATGCGGGAGTTCGCCTGATGCGGCACCAGCCAGTCGATGTCGGCGATGGTCAGCCCGTTGGCCTCCAGTGCCTCGGTGGTGGCCCCGGCAAGGTGGGCGACGGCGTGGCGGAACACCTCGCGGCCGTTCATCACCAGGTGGCCGGGCCGGTCGGGCCGGCCAACCGCGCCGTCGACATAGAGGATGTCGCCCAGCCGGCCGTCGCTGTGCAGATGGGTGGACAGGATGCCGGGCGCGTCCGGCCCGGCGTTGCCGGGGGCGGCGCGCAGGAACACCGCGCCGGCGCCGTCGCCGAACAGCACGCAGGTGCCGCGATCCTGCCAGTTCATGATGCGCGAAAACACTTCGGAGCCGATCACCAGCGCGCCGCGGGCCTGGCCGGTGCGCAGCAGCGCGTCGGCCACCGACAGGGCGTAGATGAAGCCGCTGCACGCCGCCGACAGGTCGAAGGCGAAGCCGCCGGCGCCGAGTTCGCCCTGCACCCGCGCCGCGGTGGCCGGGAAAGCCTGGTCGGGCGTGGAGGTGCCGAGGATGATGGCATCGACGTCGCCCGCCGTCGCGCCGGCGTCGGCCAGGGCGGCGCGGGCGGCCGCGGTGGCCATGTAGGCGCAGGTCTCGTCCGGCTCGGCCAGGTAGCGCTGGCGGATGCCGGTGCGCTCGCGGATCCAGGCATCCGAGGTATCGACGCGCTCGGCCAGCGCGTCGTTGCTCAGCACGGTCCGCGGCAGGTAGGTGCCGATGCCGGCCAGCACGGCCCGCAGCGGGGTCGTGCCGACGAGCACCTGCGACCTGCCCTCAGCGGGCGGCCGCAACACGCTCGTCGTCGTCGTCTGCTGGTCCATCCTTGGATCCCAATTCCGCCTGCCCGTCGCGGGCCTGGCCGTTTTGCCGCTGCGTCCCCGGGAGTTGCGGGCCAATGCGGGCAAGCCCTTCGCGGATACGGTCGTTGAAGCGATGTACCACCATATCCATGGCCACGTCGAGCGCATGGGCGAAGCCGGGACCGTCGGCCCCGCCATGCGACTTCACCGCCACCCCGTTCAGCCCGACCAGGACGGCGCCGTTGTAGCGCCGCGGGTCCACCAGCTCGCGCAGGCGCTCCAGCTCCGAGCGCGCCAGCAGGTAGCCCAGCTTGGCCGACAGCGACGCCGTGAACGCCTGGCGCAGCAGTTGCAGCACCAGCTTGGCGGTGCCTTCGGCGGTCTTCAGCGCGACATTGCCGGTGAAGCCGTCGGTTACCACCACGTCGGTGGTGCCGGCGGCGATATCGTGGCCTTCGACGAAACCGTGGAACTGCGGACCGATATGGCTGTCGCGCAACACATCGGCGGCGGCGCGGATGCGATCGTCGCCCTTGCGCTCCTCGGAGCCGACGTTCAGCAGGCCGATCGTCGGCGCGGTCAGACCGAGCACGGTGCGGGCGAACACGTCGCCCATGACGGCGAACTCGACCAGGTTGCGGGTGTCGCAGGCGACGTTGGCGCCGAGGTCGAGCATGACCACGTCGCCACGCACCGAGGGGGCGATCGCCGCCATGGCGGGGCGGTCGATGCCGGCCATCGTCTTGATGACGATCTTGGCCAGCGCCAGCAGCGCGCCGCTGTTGCCCGCCGAGACCACGCCGGCGGCCTCACCGGCGGCGACGGCGTCGATGGCCACGCGCATGGAGGCGTGGCGCAGGCGCAGCGCCACCGTCGGCTTCAGGTCGGCGCCGATGGTATCGGGCGCGTGGCGTACCGTGCAGGCGGCGGCGGCGCGGCGGTAGGTTTGCAGCAACGGGTGCAGCCGCGCCTCGTCGCCGACCAGCAGGTAGCGCGCCTGAGGATGCCGCTCGGCGGAGATGTCGATGCCGTGCACGACGATGTCGGGGGCCTGGTCGCCCCCCATGGCGTCCACCGCGAGGGTGAACGCCGGCCCGGTGGCCGACTCGGTCAAAATCCGGTCCCTTCGCCCGCCCCGCTCCGGGAACGTCCGACCCGGCACGATGGAGGTGCAAAGCGGTCTTTCGCCATTGTCGCTCTCCGCGCCGGATCGGGCCTGGTCAGGCCCGGACGACGCCCTTCAGGGCCTTCCCCGCGGCCACCACTTCGCGGCCGTCATAGTGGCCGCAATGGCTGCACACATGATGCGGGCGCTTCAGCTCGCCGCAGTTCGGGCACTCGGCGTGCGCCTCGACCGGCAAGGCCTCGTGGCTGCGGCGCATGCCGCGGCGCGACGGCGAGGTCTTTTGCTTAGGAACAGCCATGGGACAATGCCCCTCCGGTCTGCGTGATGCTCCAGGGCGGCCTGCGTGGCAAGTATCCGCGGGGCCGTCGGGAGGCGGTCACATGATGGCAATAGCGCAAGCGCGGGCGTCTAGCAGAGGGCACCCCCCCCTGCAAGCAGTCCCATGCATGGGACCCATCCTAGCGGCGGCGGGGCAGCCGCGCCAGCGCCGCGAAGGGCGGGTCGAGGGGATCGTTCGCGGCGTCGGGCAGCACCGCGTCCGGCTTGCGGGGATAGGGATCGAGCGCCAGCGCCAACTGCTCGGCGGCCGCCTCGCCGAGGTCGATGGTGGCGCCCGCGTAGGCGATCTCGTCGTCCGATTCGGGGTCGTCGTCGTCGGATTCCCGGCCGGCGGGCACAAAGCGCAGCCGGAACTTCTCCTCGGTCAGCGTCTCGAATTCCTCCAGCGTCACCACGCAGGTCCGTACCACCTGGGCCTGCAAATGGCCCTCCGCCAGCAGCACGGCGCCGGGGATGGCGGTGAGGCGGAACCGGCAGAGCAGATCGGTCACCGCCGGGATCGCCATCCGGGCCGCCAGCGCGACGCATTCCGCCGCGTCGGCGCGCACCTCGACCGCCAGCCCGCCCGGGCCGACACGGTCCACCGCCAGCGGCCGGCTCAGCTCGGGCGTGGGTGGAGCAGCGGTCATGGCCGTACCGCCACGGCGGCGGGAGGCAGAAAAGCGACCCGGCCGGCAACCAGGGGCTGGCCGGCGAGATGGGCGTCCTGCGCCGTCGCGATGGCGGCCAGCAACGCGGGACCCTCGCCCGCCTCGGCGCCGCGCCAGACGTTGCGCGCCAGCGCCGCCCGCAGGGCCGCGCCGTCGCCGGCATCGAGCGCGCGGCCATAGGCGGCGGCACGGCCGTGAAACGCCTCCCACATCACCTTCACCTTCTTGCCGACCGCGAGGTCGCCGACGCCCATTTCGCGGAGCGCCACGTCCATGTCGTTGAACATGGCGTCGAATACCGCCTGGGCGAGAGCCGGGCCGGGCGGCGGCTGCCCCTGCAGGTGGCGGATCACCAGGAAGACGTGCAGCCCCACCAGGTCAAACCGCCCGTCCAGCGTGTCGGGCACGCCGACGGTGGCGTAAAGGTGCGGATCGCGCGCCGCCGCGACCGCCTGCGCGTACAGCGCACAGCCCGTCCGCTCGTGGGGATTGCGCCGCAGAAACCCGAACACGCCCATCGACCGCTCCTCATCCGGGCGCGCCGCAAGCCGATCCCCTGGTCAGGACCGATTGACACTTCCGGACCGCCGTGACACCCGATACACGTAACGCCGCCGTCGCGCCGGTCAACGCGGCATCGTGCCGTGTGCCCCATTCGTGCGTGACCGGGCGCGTCTGTCCGGCGCCCCAGGAGGACGACCCCGCTGTGCCCAAGTTGCCCACCCACTGCTTTGCTGCCTGCCTGTTCGCCGGCATGCTGGCCGCGACCACGCTCGCCGGCTGCACCCCGCCCGGGTTCATCAGCTATCCGCCGCAAGTGCGCGGCAACAAGGTGGACACCAGGGTGCTGGCACAGCTGGTCCCCGGCACCTCGACGCGCGCCGACGTCACCGCGCTGCTCGGCTCACCCACGATGCACGCCACCTTCGACGACAATACCTGGCTGTATATCGGCGAGGTCACCAAGCCGCAGATCGGCGGCACCAACGAGGTCCTGAACCAGCAGGTGGTGGTGCTGACCTTCGACCAGCAGGGTGTGTTGCGCGACATCGCGAACAAGTCGCAGCAGGATTCGGTGCCGGTGGAGGTGGTGTCGCGCACCACCCCGGCGCCCGGCAAGGAGCTGTCGTTCTGGCAGCAGTTGATCGGCAACGTGGGCAAATTCACCCCGGTGCAGGCCGAGGGCGCCTCGGGCGGCATGCCGGGCGGACCACCTAAGTAATTGCTGAGCCGCTCGCGCACCTGCGCGTCATCGCTTGCGGCGGAATCGTCGGAAAGCGTGAATCGCGCGATCAAACAAAGAGTTAGAGCGGGATCGGCGCGCCCTTCAGCGCCCATCCCGCTCTAAATCATGCGAAGTGGCTCCATCCGCCCGCGGCGAGCGGCAGGGTGGCGCCGTCGGCGGCGCACACCGTGACAGCGGGCGCGCCGGCATGGAAACCGCCGATGCGGGTCACCGGCGTGCCGGTCCGCGCGGCGGCCTCGGCGAGCGCCGCCTCGGCCGCCGGCGGCACCGCCAGCAGGAGTTCATAATCGTCGCCGCCGGTCAGGCATAACGCCAGCCGCCCGGCCGCCCGCGCCGCCGGCGACAGCGGCACCGCCGCGGCCTCGATGACGGCGCCGAGGCCGCCGGCGCGGCAGAGATGGCCGGTGTCCTGCACCAGCCCGTCCGACACGTCCATGCCGGCATGGGCGATGCCGGCCACCGCCCGGCCGAGCGCCAGCCGGGGCCGCGGCAGGCGATAGCGGTCGGCGAGGGTGCCGTCCGGGTCGTCGATCTCGCCGCGGGCGGCGAGCAGGCCGAGGGCGCCGTCGCCGATGCTGCCGCTGACCCACAGCCCGTCGCCGTCGCGCGCGCCGGCGCGGCGCAGCGCCCCCCCCGGCGCCACGTGGCCGAGAATGGTCAGGGACAGACTGATCGGGCCGGGAGTCGAGGTGGTGTCGCCGCCCAGCAGGAAAATGGAAAATTCGGCCTGGTCGGCGGCCAGTCCCGCCGCGAACCCGGCGAACCAGGCATCCGGCGTCGTGCGCGGAGCGGATACCGTCATCAGGTAACCGAACGGCGTTGCCCCCATGGCGGCGAGGTCGGACAGGTTGGTGCGCAGCAGTTTTCGTCCGACCAGGTCGGGCGGGTCGTCGGGCAGGAAATGAACGCCCGCGACCATGGCGTCGGCGGCGATGACCAGTTCGCGGCCGGCGGGTGGGGCGAACACGGCGGCATCGTCAGTGAGGGAAAACGCGCCGGGGCCGGCGAGCGGGCGGAAATGCCGGGCGATGAGGGCAAATTCGCCGGGCAGGTCGGAGTGTGGGGTGGTCACGCCGTCCCCACGAACTCCGCCGGGCGCAACTGGCGGGCGAGGCTGTCCAGCACGCCGTTGGCCAAACCCGGCTCGTCGCCGTCGAAGAAGCCGTGCGCCACGTCCAGGTATTCGTTGATCACCACTTTCGCCGGCGGACCGTCGGCCATCCACAGCTCGGCCGCCCCGGCGCGCAGCAGGGCGCGCAACACCGGGTCGAGCCGCAGCAGCGGCCAGTCCTCGGTCAGCGCCGCCGACAGCATCGGGTCCAGCGTGTCCTGCTGGCCGCTCGCCACGCGCACGATCTGGGCGAACAGCGGCACATGCACGTCGGTCACGCGGCCGTCCTCGAAGCTTCCCCCCGCCTTTTCCAGCGTCCCCGGCAATTCGCCCAGGCGGTGGCGGATGAACTCGTCGATCACCGTCTCCGGGCTGGACTGCGCCTGCTCGGCCTGGAACAGCGCCTGCACGGCGGCGACCCGCGAGCCGGTGCGCGGACGGCCCCCGGAGCGGTGGTGCCTGGGGCGCATCGCCATCACACCGCGCCCAGCCAACGCGCCGCGCGAATCTGCAGCAGCGCCGCCACGGCGGCCTCGGCCCCCTTGTTGGGACCGTCCGGCCCGGACCGCGCGAGCGCTTCCTCCACCCGGTTCACGGTCAGCACGCCGATGCCGAGGCACAGGCCGTAGCGCAGCGCCACCTGGGTCAGCCCCGACATCGCCTCGCGGCAGACATGCTCGTAGTGGTCGGTCTCGCCGTTGACGACGCAGCCCAGCGCCACGAACCCGTCGTAGCGCCGCCGCGCGACCCGATCGGCGGCCTCGGCGTGGGCACGCACGGCGAGCCGCACCGCGCCGGCCAACTCCAGCGCCCCGGCCACGTCCAGCACGTCGAAGCTGGCCCCGGCCTGTTCCAGGATGCGCGCCGCGCCGTCCCGCAGCCCGTCCACCACGGCGACGTAATAGGGCGCCCGGACCACCAGCAGATGCGGCGCCGGTCCCTCGATGTGCGGGGCTGCCGGCGGCCTGGCGTCGACGGTGCTCATACCCCCTCGGTCGGCCGGCGGCCGACGACGCGCAGGCCGTAGCCCTCCAGGCCGATGATGGTGCGCTGCGTGTTGGACAGCAGGATCAGGTCCCGGACGCCGAGGTCGAGCAGGATCTGCGCGCCGATGCCGTAGTCGCGCAGTTCGCCGACCGGCTGGGCCGCGTCGGACAACCGGCGTACCCGCTCCGACAGCCAGGTCGGCCGCGTCTCGCGGATCAGCACCGCGACCCCGCGCCCCTCCTGGGCGATCTGCCGCATGGCGTGCTGCATGATCGACCAACCCTGCCCGCCCAGCACGTCGTGCAGCAGGTCAACCCCGTGCATGCGCGTCACCACCGGCTCAGGTCCGGTGATATCGCCCTTCACCAGCACCAGGTGCTCGGCGTACTCCACCGTGTTGGCATAGACGAAAACCTTCCACGTGCCGCCGGCGGCGTGCTCCAGCACCCCCTGCTCCACCCGCCTCACCAGCTTTTCGGTGCGGCGGCGATGCGAGATCAGGTCGGCGATGCTGCCGAGCTTCAGCCCGTGGCGCTGCGCGAAGGCCACCAGATCGGGCAGCCTTGCCATGGTGCCGTCGTCGTTCATGATCTCGCAGATCACGCCTGACGGATTGAGCCCGGCCATGCGGGCGATATCGACCGCCGCCTCGGTGTGTCCGGCGCGCACCAGCGTCCCGCCCTCGCGCGCCGCGAGAGGAAAAACATGGCCCGGCGTGACGATGTCGTCGCGGCCGCATTCGGGGTTGATCGCGACCGCAATGGTGCGCGCCCGGTCGGCCGCCGAGATACCGGTGGTGACACCGTCCCGCGCCTCGATCGACACGGTGAAGGCGGTCTGGTGGCGGGTGCCGTTCAACTGGCTCATCAAGGGCAGGCCGAGCTGCTGCACCCGCTGGCTGGTCAGCGCCAGGCAGATCAGGCCGCGGGCGTGGCGCGCCATGAAGTTCACCGCATCCGGGGTGGCGAACTGCGCGGGAATGATCAGGTCGCCCTCGTTTTCCCGGTCCTCGTCGTCGACCAGGACGAACATGCGGCCGTTGCGCGCCTCCTCGATCACGTCCTCCGCGGAGCACAGATACTCCGACAGCGAACGCATCAGCATGGAATCGGTCATCGCCACTCCTGCAACCGGGCGACGTAGCGCGCCAAGGTATCGATCTCGATGTTGACGGACGCACCGGGAGCCAGATCGCCGAAGGTGGTCACCGCGGCGGTGTGCGGGATGATATTGACGCCGAAGCTGGTCCGCTCGACCTCGTTGACGGTGAGCGAGACGCCGTCGATGGCGACGCTGCCCTTGGGCGCGATGTAGCGGGCCAGCGGCTCCGGCACCCGGAACAGCCAGCGGCTGGAGCCGTTCTCGGGATGCACCGAGACCACCTCGCCGACCCCGTCGACATGGCCGGCGACGATGTGCCCGCCCAGTTCGTCGCCCACCCGCAGCGGCCGCTCCAGGTTCATCCGCGAGCCCGGCCGCCAGCTCCCCAGCGTGGTCTTCGACAGCGTCTCGGCCGAGGCGTCGACGGCGAACCAGTCCGCGCCGACCTCGACCGCGGTCAGGCAGCAGCCGGCGCAGGCGATCGAGGCGCCGATCGGGATGGCGACGTCCCGCCAGGGAGTGCCGATCACCAGCCGCATGTCCGCACCCAGCCCGATCGGGCTCAGCGCGCGCACCGTGCCGACGCCGATGACGATGCCAGTGAACATCAGGCTGCTCTCCTCAGTTCGGTCAGCATGTCCTCGCCCAGCTCGGTGGCCGAGGCGCGCACGAAGCGCGGCATGGCGTCGAGCCGTTCGGTGCCGAAGGCCTGCGCTGCCGGCCAGCCGTCACCGCCCATCACCGTCGGGGCATGGAACCAGGCGATGCGGTCCACCAGGTCGGCACGCAGCAGGGCAGCCGCGATCTGGGCGCCGCCTTCCACCAGCACGCGGGTGATGCCGCGATCGGCCAGCGCCGCCATCGCCTTTTCCAGGTTGATGCCCAGCGTGCCGGCGGACACCGTGATCACGCCGACGCCGGCCGCTTCCAGGGCCTGGCGCCGCTCGGGGGCGGCGCTGTCGCGGGCGATCAGCCAGGTCGGCGCCTGCTTCGCGCTGGCCACCAGCCGGCAGGTGAGCCGGGTGCGCAAATGGCTGTCCGCCACCACGCGCACCGGGCTGACCGGCTTGTAGCCCGGAAGGCGACAGGTCAGGTCGGGGTCGTCGGCCAGCACGGTGCCGACCCCCACCATCACCGCGTCGTGCCGGCCGCGCAGCGCGTGCGCCATCCGCCGGGCCGGCTCGCCGGTGATCCAGTGGCTCTCGCCGGAGCGGGTGGCGATGCGCCCGTCGAGGGTGGAGGCGAGCTTCAGCGTCACCAGCGGGCGGCCGCGCCGTACCCGGCTGAAGAAACCGGCGTTGATGTCCTCCGCCTCCGTCCCCAGCAACCCCTCCTCGACCACGACGCCGGCGGCGCGCAGGCGGACGATGCCGGCCCCGTTGACGCGCGGATCGGGATCGCGGACGGCGATCACCACGCGGGCAACGCCGGCGGCAATCAGGGCGTCGGTGCACGGCGGCGTGCGGCCCTGGTGACAACACGGCTCCAGGGTGACGTAGACAGTGGCGCCGCGTGCCGCCGCGCCGGCCATGGCCAGCGCCAGGGGCTCGGCATGCGGCCGGCCGCCCGGCGCGGTGACGGAACGGCCGACCACGCGGCCGTCGCGCACCACCACGCAGCCCACCGAGGGATTGGGCCAGGCATTGCCGAGGCCCCGCCGGGCCAGGGCCAAGGCGGCCCGCATATGTGAAAGATCGTCCATCCGAGGGGTTATGTGGGTTCGTCCAGCGCGCCAAGGAAGGCCTCGAAATCCTTGGCCTCGCGGAAATTGCGGTAGACCGAGGCGAAGCGGACATAGGCCACGGCGTCCACTTCCTTCAGCGTCTCCATCACCAGCTCGCCGATCTGCTTGCTCGGGATGTCGCTGTCGCCGGAGGCTTCGAGCTGGCGGACGATGCCGTTGACGATGCGCTCGATGCGCTCCTCCTGCACCGGTCGCTTGCGCAGCGCGACGCGCACCGAACGGGCCAGCTTGTCGCGGTCGAACGGCACCCGCCGACCGTCGGACTTGATCACGGTCAGCTCGCGCAACTGCACCCGTTCGACGGTGGTGAAGCGCTGGCCACAGGCCGTGCAGAAGCGGCGGCGGCGGATCGCCGAGCCGTCCTCGCTGGGACGGCTGTCCTTCACCTGGGTATCGTCGTCACCGCAGAACGGGCAATGCATGTCCGTCGAGCCCCTTCAGGTGCCCTGCCGATAGATCGGGAAGCGCGCGCACAACGCCAGCACGCGCTCGCCCACCGCCTGCTCGGCGGCCGCGTTGGTGCCGTCGTTGGACAGCGACAGCGCCTCCACCACCTCGCCGATCATCTGCCCGACCTCAAGGAATTCGGCCAACCCGAAGCCGCGCGTGGTGGCGGCCGGCGTGCCCAGCCGCAGCCCGGAGGTGATCGCCGGCTTCTCGGGATCGAACGGGATGGCGTTCTTGTTCGCGGTGATGTGGGCGCGGTCGAGGCTGGCCTCGGCCGCCTTGCCGGTGACGCGCTTGGGGCGCAGGTCGACCAGCATCAGGTGGCAGTCGGTGCCGCCGGTCACGATGGCAAACCCCTGATCGACCAGGCTGGCCGCCAGTGCCTTGGCGTTCGCCGCCACCGCCTGCTGGTAGGCGCGGAACGCCGGCGTCAGGGCCTCGCCGAAAGCGGCGGCCTTGGCGGCGATGACGTGCATCAGCGGCCCGCCCTGCAGGCCGGGGAACAGGGCGGAATTGATCTTCTTGGCGATCTCGGCATCGTTGGTCAGCACCATGCCGCCGCGCGGCCCGCGCAGCGTCTTGTGCGTCGTGGTGGTCACCACATGGGCGTGCGGCAGCGGGCTGGGGAACAGCCCGGCCGCCACCAGCCCGGCGAAATGCGCCATGTCCACCATGAACCAGGCGCCCACCTCGTCGGCGAGCGCGCGGATGCGGGCAAAATCGATGAACCGCGGATAGGCCGAGCCGCCGGCGATGATGAGCTTCGGCCGCTCGGCGCGCGCCAGCCGCTCCATCTCCTCGTAGTCGAGCAGCCCGTCCTCGTGGCGAACGCCATACTGCACGGCGCGGAACCATTTGCCCGACAGGTTGGGCGCGGCGCCGTGGGTCAGATGGCCGCCGGCGGCCAGGCTCATGCCCAGGATGGTGTCGCCGGGCGTCAGCAGGGCGAGAAAGACGGTCTGGTTGGCCTGCGCCCCGGAATGCGGCTGCACGTTGGCGAAACCGCAGCCGAACAGCCGCTTGGCCCGCTCGATGGCGAGCGTCTCGGCGACATCCACCTCGGCGCAGCCGCCGTAGTAGCGCCGCCCCGGGTAACCCTCGGCGTATTTGTTGGTGAGGACCGAGCCCTGCGCCTCCAGCACGGCGCGCGAGACGATGTTCTCGCTGGCGATCAGCTCGATGCCGTCCTGCTGGCGGGCCAGTTCGCGGCCGATGGCGGCGGCCAGTTCGGGGTCGGTTTCCGCCAGCGGGGCGCTGAAGAAACCGGACTGCGGCGCGGCGTCGTTCATCACGGGTTCCCTTCGGACGGGGTGAGCTTGGCCAGGCGCGCGTCGTGACGGCCGCCCTCGTAGGCGCCGGCGAGGAAGGCGCGCAGGATGGCCAGCGCCATGTCCTCCCCGATCAGGCGGCCGCCCATGGCGAGCACGTTGGCGTCGTTATGGGCGCGCGCCAGGCCCGCCGTCACCGGTTCGCTGGCGAGCGCGCAACGGATGCCGGGATGGCGGTTGGCGGTGATCGACATGCCGATGCCGCTGCCGCAGACCAGCACGCCGAAGCGCGCCTGCCCGCCCTCGACGGCACGGCACACCGCGTGGCCGTAGTCGGGATAATCGACCCGCTCGGCCGAGTGGGTGCCGAAGTCGAGCACGGTATGCCCGGCCTCGCGCAGGGCACGGGCCAGCGCGGACTTCAGCGGGAAGCCGGCATGGTCGCTGCCGAGCGCGATGGAGAGCGGATCGTTTGCCATGGCGGTCACATCTACCACCGCCGGGGTACGCGGGGAAATGCCTGGCCGATGGCCGCGCCGCATGGGCGGCATGCGGGGCGGCCCAGGCGATCGCAAACGCCCGATTTCCATCCTTCCGGGAATTGCGGATATTGCGGCGGACACATGAACCGCAAACAACGCCGGGCAGAAGCGAAACAGGGTGCTCGCGTGACGCAACGAGCCGCCCCGGACGTCCGGGAGATGTTCGCTGCTGCGCTCCAGAACCAGCGGGCCGGACGCCTGGGCGAAGCCGAACGTCTCTGCCGGCGGGTGCTGACGGTCGATTCGCGCCATGCCGACAGTCTGCTTCTGCTCGGGGCGATCGCCTGCCAGGCCGGGCGCCACGATCTGGCCGTCGACATGCTCGGCAAGGCGATCGCGATCGACGCCAAGGTCGCCGCATACCATGGCAACCTGGGTGTCGCGCTGCAGAAACTGGGACGGCTGGAGCAGGCGGTCGGCTGCTACCGCAAGGCCATCGAACTCAGGCCGGACTTCGCGGAGGCGCACAGCAACCTGGGCAATGCGCTTGCCCTGCTGGGACGTCTGGACGAGGCGGCGGCCTGCTGCCGGAGCGCCATCGAACTCAGGCCGGGCTACCCGGAGGCCCACGGCAACCTGGGTGTCGCACTGCAGAAACTGGGACGGCTGGAGCAGGCGGTCGGCTGCTACCGCAAGGCCGTCGAGCTTGGGCCGAACGACCCGGGGGCGTACCGCAACCTGGGCGGCGCGCTGCAGAAACTGGGACGGCTGGACGAGGCGGTGGGCTGCTTGCGCAAGGCAATCGAACTCAGGCCGGACGACGCCGAGGCGCAAGGCTACCTGGGCGGCGCGCTTGCCGAACAGGGGCGGCTGGCCGAGGCCCTTGCGCGCTACGACAAGGCGATTGCGCTGAAGCCGGGTCTTGACTTCCTGCAGGGTCGGAAATTGCACACAAGGATGTGCATGTGTGACTGGGATGGCATCAAAAGCCAAACTGAAGATTTGATACGTCATATTGAACGTGGCGAGAAAATATCGCCGCCATTCATCTCTCTTTCTTTGATTGATTGCTCGCAGATCCACCGGAAATCCGCTGAAATATTCGTGCGTTCAACAAGCCAGGCCACGGACGCACCACCGGCGATTGCCAGACACCCCCGACGCGACAAAATCCGCCTCGGGTATTTCTCGGCTGACTACCACGCCCACGCAACATCCCGTTTGATGGCGGGCCTGTTTGAGCAACATGACCGCGCCAGCTTCGAAATCGTGGGGTTTTCCTTTGGCCCCGACAAAAAAGACGCGATGCGTGAAAGGGTTGCCGCATCGTTTGACCGGTTCATCGACGTCCGCGACCGATCCGACCGGGATGTCGCCTTGCTGGCCAGGAATCTCGACATCGATATCGCGGTCGATCTGAAGGGATTCACGACAGATTCCAGGTGGAACATATTCGCTCACCGCGCTGCGCCGTTGCAGGTCAATTACCTTGGCTATCCGGGCACAATGGGTGCTGATTACATGGATTATATCATCGCCGATCGTGTTCTTATCCCCGACGATAGCAAGAAATATTACTCTGAAAATATAATCTATCTCCCGCATAGTTATCAGGCAAACGACAGAAAACGACCGATCGCCGAGAGACTTTTCACGCGACAGGAGTTGCGTTTGCCGGACAGCGGATTTGTCTACTGCTGCTTTAACAATAACTACAAGATCACTCCGGCGATTTTCGATGGCTGGATGCGCATTCTCGGGCAGGTCCGGGACAGCGTGCTATGGCTGCTCGCGGATAATCCCTGGGCGGAGCGCAATCTTCGCCGCGAAGCCGCCGCGCGAGGCGTGGCCGCGGAGCGGCTCGTCTTTGCCGGGCGCCTGCCGGCAGCCGAGCATCTGGCACGCCAGCGCGCGGCAGACCTGTTTCTCGACACCCTGCCCTATAATGCCCACACCACCGCCAGCGATGCGCTGTGGGCCGGTTTGCCCGTGTTGACCCGCGCCGGCACATCATTCCCCAGCCGGGTGGCGGCGAGCCTGCTGACGGCGATCGATCTGCCCGAACTGATCACCACGACGCCGGAAGACTATGAACGCCGGGCGATCGAGCTGGCCCGGAACCCGGAGCAACTCTCGGCGATCAGGGCCAGACTGGCCCGCAACCGCCTCACCACGCCGCTGTTCGATACCGGGCTTTTCGCCCGGCACATCGAAACGGCCTACGTCCAAATGTACGAACGATATCAGGCTGGCCTGGCGCCCGCCCCGATACACGTCGCGCCGCTGTGAGCCGGAACCAGGGCCGCGCGGCGGACGGATTGGCAACCCCCGGCCGCGATGGCAAGCTGGCAGCGACAAAACGGATCGGAGAAGGACGAAATGCGCATCCTGGTGCTCGGAGCCGGCGGGATCGGCGGCTATTTCGGCGGACGGCTGGCGGCGGCCGGGGTGGACGTCACCTTCCTGGTGCGGCCGCGCCGCGCCGAACAGTTGCGTCAGAACGGCCTGGTCATCCGCAGCCCGCTCGGCGACGCGACCGTGCCGGCGAAAACCGTGCTGCGCGAACAGGTGGGTCCGGGATGGGATGCCATCATCGTTTCCTGCAAGGCGTTCGACCTCGACGACGCCATCGCCACCATCCGCCCGGCCGCGCCCGGCGCGCTCATCATCCCCCAGCTCAACGGCATCCGTCACCTCGACGCGCTGGACGCCGCGTTCGGGGCCGACAACGTCGCCGGCGGGATGACGCAGATCGGCGTGACGATGGAGGCGGACGGCACCATCCGCCACCTCGCCCTGTCCCCGGTCTTCCGACATGGCCCACGCAGCCCGGACCAGCACGCGCGCTCGGAACAACTCCAGACCGCACTGGCGAACGGCGGCCCCACCTTCGCGCTGTCCGACCAGATCATGCTCGATATGTGGCAGAAATGGGTGTTCCTGTGCTCCGTGGCCGCCATGACCTGCATGATGCGCGCCACCGTCGGCCAGATCGCCCGCACACAGAATGGCGCCGCGCTGATGACGGAGGTCGCCGCCGACTGCACCGCGGCAGCCCAGGCCGCCGGGTTTCCGCCCAGCCAGCGGTTCCTGGAGGACCTCGGCAAACGATTCACCGATCCGGACTCGCCGCTGGCCGCCTCCATGCTGCGCGACATCCAGGGCGGCAAGGCAACCGAGGCCGACCACATCATCGGCGACATGCTGACCCGCGCCCGCGCCGCCGGCCGACCCGCGACCCTGCTGCGCGCCGCCTACACCCACCTGGAGGCTTACGCGGCGCAGAGGTAAGGAAGGCCAGGGCTCCGCCCTGGACCTGCCAGGGGCCGGGAGGCCCCTGGACCCCGCTACCAGGTAGGTTGTTGCGAGAGGGGGGCTATCGAGATGTCGATGCATCTCCTCAGCCCCCCTCTCACAACAACCTCGCTTAAGTAATGGGTTTCAAGGGCCTCCCGGCCCTTGACGGGGTCCAGGGGCAGAGCCCCTGGCCTTCCTTACGTCCGCCCGCGCCAAGCCGCCAGCAGGGTATACGCCACGGCCAGCAGGCTCGGGCCGATGAACAGGCCGAGGAAGCCGAACGACACGAAGCCGCCGAACACGCCGAGGATGACCAGCGTGAGTGGCATGGCCATGCCGAAGCTGATGAACCAGGGCCGCACGACGTTGTCCGCGGCGGAGAGCGGCACGCACCAGACCAGCAGGAAGATCGCCCAGCCCGGCGAGCCCGTTTGGAAGCTCCACCATGCCGCGCCGAGGTCGATGGCGTAGATCAGCGGCAGGCCGATCTGGCTGAGCGCCAGCACGAAGGTGACGAAGCCGAAGGCAACGGCGCCCCTGATGCCGGCGACGCCCAATCCGGCCCCGATCAGCACGGCCTGCAGCACGGCGGTGCCGACCACGCCGTAGGCGACGCCGCGGATCGAGGCGCCGGTGGTGTCCACCGCGTTGGCGGCCGCCTCGCCGCCGAGGCGGTACAGCACATCGCGCAGTTCGGCCGCCATTTCCTGGCCGTGGACCCAGAACATAGTGGCGACGGCCAACGCCAGCACGAGTTGCAGCAGGCTGTCGGCAAGGCCGCCGGCGACCGCGACCAGGGCGTGGCGCAGCGACTCGGAATACGGCGCGAGCGCCGCCACGAAGTTCATCTCGCCGCTGGCGGCGTTCCTCCACAGTCCCGCGAGTTCGTCGCCGACCAGCGGCAGGCCGGCCAGCCAATCGGGTGGCGTGTGCGAGATGGTGGCGAGAAAGGCGGTCAGGTGCGCGCTTCCGTGGCCGATCTGGCCGGCCAGCCCTGGCGCCAGCAGCAGCGCGGGCAGCGCCACCACGCCGAGCGCCAGCAGCAGCAGCAGCAGGGCGGCGGCGCCGCGCGGCAGTCCGGCGTGCACCATCGCCTCGCGCGCCGGCCAGGCGGCGACGGCGAGGATCGCGCCGAACAGGATGGCGGTGATGAAAGGCCGCAGCACCTCGAACACGCCGAGCAGCAGCAGGGCGATGAGCAGCAGCACGAGCGCGCGCTCGATGGTGACGATTATGTGCTGCGATTGGTCGGACATCGCCGTCCTTCACCCTGTCACCGCGCCGCGGGACCGTCAGGCCGCGAGCTTGTCCAACTCGCGCACCACCGCCTCGCCCATGACCTGGGTGCCCACCTTAGCACAGTCCGGCGCCATGATGTCGGGCGTACGCAGCCCGTTCGCCAGGACGTTGACGCAAGCGCGCTCGATCAGCGCCGCGTCTTCCTCCATGGCGAAGGAATAGCGCAGCAGCATGGCGAAGCTGAGGATCTGCGCGAGCGGGTTGGCGATCCCCTTGCCGGCGATATCGGGCGCGCTGCCGTGGATCGGCTCGTAGAGCGCGTGCCGCCGCCCTGTCGCATCGGGCTGGCCGAGGGTCGCGGAAGGCAGCATGCCGAGCGAGCCGGTCAGCATGGAAGCGAGATCGGAAAGTATGTCGCCGAACAGGTTGCCGGTGACGATGACGTCGAACTGGCGTGGATTGCGCACCAGCTGCATGGCGCAGTTGTCGGCATACATGTGGCTGAGCGCGACATCGGGGTATTCGGCCTCGCCCAGCGCCTGCACGGTCTGCCGCCACAGCAGGCCGCTTTCCATCACGTTCGACTTCTCGACCGAGCACAGGCGGGACTGCCGCTTGCGGGCCAGCTCGAAGGCGACGCGGGCGACGCGTTCGATCTCCGGCGTGCTGTAGACCTCGGTGTTGATGCCGCGTTTGCTGCCGTCGGGCAGCGTTTCGATGCCGCGCGGGCTGCCGAAATAGATGCCGCCCGTGCTCTCGCGCACGATCATCAGGTCGAGTCCGCGCACCACATCGGCCTTCAGCGTGCTGGCCTCGACCAGCGGGCCGTAGACGATCGCCGGCCGCAGGTTGGCGAACAGGCCGAGTTCGCCGCGCAGCCGCAGGATGGCGAGTTCGGGGCGTTGGTCGAAGCCGGCGGCATTCCATTGCGGTCCGCCGACCGCGCCGAACAGCACCGCATCCGCCGCCCGTGCGCGCGCCAGGGTGTGTTCGGTGATCGGGACGCCGTGCACGTCGATGGAAGCGCCGCCGACGAGGTCCTCGCTGAGGTCGAACGACACCGTGCGGTGGCGGTCCATCCAGGTGATGACGCGGCGGACCTCGTGCATGACCTCGGGGCCGATGCCGTCGCCGGGAAGCACCAGGAGTTTCTTGTTGGCGGGCACTGGGCAGGATCCTCCGGGTGAAAGCTCCCCCTCCCTCAAGGGGAGGGGGAGAAACCTATATGGCGATGGCGGGCTGCCAGGGCTTCTCCTGGCGCTGGCGGGCCTCGTAGCCGTCGATGGCGGGAGCGTGCTGCAGGGTCTGGCCGATGTCGTCCAGCCCGTTCAGCAGCAGATGCTTCCTGAACGGATCAATCTCGAAGCGGACTTCCTCGCCGTTCGGCCGCACCACCACCTGACGCTCCAGATCGATGGTCAGGCGCGCGTTTTCGCCTAGGGCGGCGTCGGCGATGAGCTGGTCGCACACCGCGCGCGGCAGGCGGATCGGCAGGATGCCGTTCTTGAACGTGTTGTTGTGAAAAATGTCGGCGAAGTCCGGCGCGATGACGCAGCGGATGCCGAAGTCCAGCAGCGCCCAGGGGGCGTGCTCGCGCGACGATCCGCAGCCGAAATTCTCGTGCGCGATCAGGATCTGCGCCTGCCGGTAGGGCTCCTGGTTGAGCACGAAGTCGGGGCGCTCCCGGCCGTCGGCGTCGTAGCGCAGGGTGTCGAACAGATGCACGCCGAGGCCGGTGCGTTTGATGGTTTTGAGGAAGCGCGCCGGGATGATCTTGTCGGTGTCGACGTTCGCCACCGGCAGGGGCGCGGCGATCGCGGTCAGGGTGGTGAAGGGGTCCATCACAGCAGCTCCCGCACGTCGGTGAGGTGGCCGGTGACCGCGGCGGCGGCGGCCATGGCCGGGGAGACCAGGTGGGTGCGCCCGCCCGGACCCTGGCGGCCCTCGAAATTGCGGTTCGACGTGCTGGCGCAGCGCTGGCCCGGGGTCAACTGGTCGGGGTTCATGCCCAGGCACATCGAACAGCCTGGCTCGCGCCACTCGAAGCCGGCCGCGAGCACGATGCGGTCCAGCCCCTCGGCCTCGGCCTGCTGCTTCACCAGCCCCGAGCCTGGCACGATCAGCGCGCGCACGCCGGGCGCCACGTGGCGGCCCTGCGCCACCTTCGCCACCGCCCGGATATCCTCGATGCGCCCGTTCGTACAGGAGCCGATGAACACCACGTCGACGTTGAGGTCGGACACCTTCTGCCCCGGCGTCAGGCCCATGTAGTCCACCATGCGCCGCAGCCGCGCCCGCCGGGCCTCGTCGGGCTCGTCGTCGGGATCGGGCACGGTGCCGGTGATCGGCACCACCGCCTCGGGGTTGGTGCCCCAGGTGACCATGGGCGCGATGTCGGCGGCGTTCAGCGTGACGGTCTTGTCGTACTGGGCGCCGGGGTCGGACGGCAGGGTGCGCCAGTACGCCACGGCCTGGTCGAAGGCCGCGCCCTGGGGGGCGAATTCCCGGCCGCGCACGTAGTCGAAGGTTTTCTCGTCGGGCGCGATCATGCCGGCGCGCGCGCCCGCCTCGATGGTCATGTTGCACACCGTCATGCGACCCGCCATGTCGAGCGCGCGGATGGCCTCGCCGCCGTATTCGATGACGTGGCCGGTGCCGCCGGCGGTGCTGATGCGCCCGATGATGGCCAGCACGATGTCCTTCGCCGTGCAGCCCGGCGGCAGCGTGCCGTCGACCCGGACGAACATGTTCTTCGCCGGCTTCTGCAGCAGCGTCTGGGTGGCCAGCACGTGCTCGACCTCGGAGGTGCCGATGCCGAACGCCAGCGCGCCCACGGCGCCGTGCGTCGAGGTGTGGGAATCGCCGCAGACGATGGTCATGCCGGGCAGCGAGGCGCCGAGTTCCGGCCCGATGATGTGCACGATGCCCTGGCGCACATCGAGCACCGGGATATAGGGCACGCCGAAGTCGGCGACGTTCGCCTCGAGCGTCTCGACCTGGATGCGGCTTTCCTCTTCCGCGATGCCCTGGCGGCGGTCGGAGGTCGGAATGTTGTGGTCGGCCACGGCGAGCGTCGCATCGGGCCGGCGCACGCGGCGTCCGGCGGCGCGCAGCCCCTCGAAGGCCTGCGGACTGGTCACCTCGTGGACGAGGTGGCGGTCGATGTAGAGCACGCAGGTGCCGTCGGGCAGACGCTCGACGACGTGGCTGTCCCACACCTTGTCGAACAGGGTGCGGGGCGCTTTTTCGGCCATCAGTGTTCCCTCCTCCGACGCAGGCTGCCCTTATTGGGCGGGGGCCTGCTCCGTCGCGGTGCCCGTCGCCGTCACCTCGCGGGCGCGTTCGGCGATGCGCGCCGACTTGCCGCTGCGGCCGCGCAGGTAATACAGCTTCGCCCGGCGCACATCGCCGCGGCGAACCACCGCGATGTCGGCGATCACCGGCGAATAGAGAGCGAAAACGCGCTCCACCCCCTCGCCGTTGCTGATCTTGCGCACCGTGAAGTTGGAATGCAGGCCCTTGTTCGAGCGGGCGATGCAGACGCCCTCGAAGGCCTGGGTGCGGGTGCGCTCGCCCTCGACCACCTTCACCGAGACGCGCAGCGTATCGCCGGGGCGGAAGTCGGGGACGGGGCGGTCGGCGGTGAGGCGGGCGACCTGTTCCGCCTCGAACTGCTGGATGATGTTCATGGCTTGTCCTTTTGCGTGTCTCTAGGGCGTGCCGGGCACGCTGGCAACCGGCTCGCGCGGCATGACGGCCTGATGGGCGGCCCACAGGTCGGGCCGCCGCTCGCGGGTGATGGATTCGGATTGTTGCCGCCGCCAGGCGGCGATGGCGGCGTGGTGGCCGGAAAGCAGCACGTCGGGCACGCGCCGCCCCTGCCACTCCGCGGGTCGGGTGTAGTGCGGGTATTCCAGCAGACCGCTGGAAAAGCTCTCGTCCTCGGCGCTCTCGGCCGCGCCCATCACGCCGGGCAGCAGGCGCACGCAGGCATCCAGCAGCACCATCGCCGGCAACTCGCCGCCGGAGAGCACGTAGTCGCCGATGGTGACCTCGATCAGCCCGCGGGCCTCGATGACGCGCTGGTCGATGCCCTCGTAGCGGCCGCACAGCAGCACCACGCCGGGCCCTTCGGCCAGGCCGCGCACGCCGGCCTGGGTCAGCCTTACCCCGCGCGGGGTGAGGCAGAGCGCCGGCCGGTCGTCCGCGACGCTGGCCAGCGCCGCATCCAGCACGTCCGGGCGCATCACCATGCCGGCGCCGCCGCCGAACGGCGTGTCGTCCACCGTGCGGTGCCGGTCGGTGGCGTGGGCGCGGATGTCGTGCGCCGCCAGCGACCAGATCCCCCGCTCCAGGGCACGGCCGGCCAGCGAGTGGCCGAGCGGCCCGGGAAACACCTCGGGGAACAGGCTCAGCACGCTGGCGCGCCAGGGAGCGCTCATGGCGCGTCCTCCGGCCCGCCCGGCACCAGGATTTCCTCGGGCGGCGCCACCGTCACCCGGCCGGCGGCGATATCGACCACCGGCACGCACGCCCGGTTGAACGGCAGCACCAGGGAGTCGATCTCCAGGCTGGCGCCGGCGCCGTAGTCGTGCACCGCGCTCACCCGGCCCAGCGGCTTGCCCGCGCTGTCCACGGCCTCCAGCCCGACCAGGTCGGCCAGGTAGTACTCCTCCGCCGGCGGGGTGGGCAGCCGGGCGCGGTCGGCGTAGAGGGGCCGGTTCACCAGTTTCTCCGCCTGCGTGCGGTCGGCGATGACGACCGGGTTGCCGCTGACGATTTCGGCGATCTCGGCAACGCCCTCGCCGCGCCAGCGCACGGCGAACCGGCGGCCGGCGCCGTCGTCGAACGGGCCGTAGTCCGGCAGGTCGGCCGGGTCGGCGGTGTAGCTGTGCACGCGCACCAGCCCCCGCACGCCATGCGGCCTGCCCACCACGCCCATCAGGATGCGATTCTCCGGCACCGTTATCCGGCGGCCGCCGGCGGCGCGGCGAGGGTTTTCGCGCGCTCCTGCGCCTTCTTCTTTGGCAGCGATTGCTTGGTCTGCTCGGCGATCGCGGGCATCGGCGTCAGGCCGGCGTGGCCGAGGAAGCGGGCGACCCGCTCGGTGGCCAGCGCGCCCTGGCTCAGCCAGTGGGCGATGCGCTCGTTCTGCAGGCGGACGCGGTCGGCATGCTCGGCCGGCAGCATCGGGTTGTAGCTGCCCACCTTCTCGATGAAGCGCCCGTCGCGCGGGGAGCGGCTGTCCGCGATCACGATGTGATAGTACGGCCGCTTCTTGGCGCCGGCGCGGGCAAGTCGGATCTTCAGGCCCATGGGGGATTCGGTCTCCGTGTTGGGGGGGAAATCAGAACGGCCGGCGGTTGCCGGGCATCAGGGCGGACAGGCCGTGCCGCATCAGCCCTTTCTGGCCAAGTCTGGTCATGCGTTTCATCATGCCGGACATGTCGTCGAACTGTTTCAGCAGCCGGTTGACCTCCTGCACGGAGGTGCCGGAGCCCGCCGCGATGCGCTTCTTGCGGCTGGCCTTGATGATGTCGGGCGCGCGGCGCTCCTTGACCGTCATCGAGCCGATGATGGCGGCCTGGCGCTTCAGCATGGTCTTGTCGAGGTCGCCCTGGCCCGCCTTTTCCAGTTGCGCCTGGATCTTGCCGGCGCCGGGCAGCATGCCGAGGATCGACGACAGGCTGCCCATCTTGTTGATCTGCTTGAGCTGCTTGGCGAAATCCTCGAGGTCGAAGCGGCCCCTCGCCATCCTTTTGGCGAGTTTCTCGGCCTCTTCCTCGTCGATGACCTCGGCCGCTTTCTCGACCAGGCCGACCACGTCGCCCATGCCGAGGATGCGCCCGGCGACGCGCTCGGGGTGGAATTCCTCCAGGGCGTCGATCTTCTCGCCGATGCCGACCAGCTTGATCGGCGCGCCGGTGATGGCGCGCATGGACAGCGCCGCGCCGCCGCGGGCGTCGCCGTCCATCCGGGTCATCACGATGCCGGTGACGCCGACCGCCTCGTTGAAGGCGCGCGCGGTGTTCACCGCGTCCTGGCCGGTCATGGCGTCCACCACCAGCAGGGTCTCGGCCGGGTGGGTGGCGGCGCGGACGGCGGCGACCTCGTCCATCAGCGCCTGGTCGATGGACAGCCGGCCCGCGGTGTCGAGGATGACGATGTCGAACACCTCGCGCCGGGCGGTATCCATGGCGCGGATGGCGATCTGCAGCGGCGTCTGGCCGGCGACGATGGGCAGGCTGGGAACGCCGGCCTGCTCGGCGAGCTGGGCGAGCTGAAGCTGGGCGGCCGGGCGCTGGGTGTCGAGGCTGGCCAGCAGCACCTTCTTGCGTTGCCGCTGGGCGAAGCGCAGCGCCAGCTTTCCCGCCGTCGTGGTCTTGCCGGAGCCTTGCAGGCCGACCATCAGGATGGGGACCGGGGCGACGGCGTTCAGGTTGATGGGCACGGCGCCGGCGCCGCCGAGTTGCTCGATCATCACGTCGTTGACGATCTTCACCACCTGCTGGCCGGGCGAGACGCTGGCCAGCACTTCCTGGCCGACCGCGCGTTCGCGGACGTGGGCGATGAAGTCCTTCACCACGGAGAGCGCGACGTCGGCGTCCAGCAGGGCGAGGCGGACCTCGCGCAGGGCGTCGTTGACGTCGGCCTCGCTCAGCGCGCCGCGGCTGCGCAGGCGGTCGAAGACGCCGGAGAAACTGCCTGAAAGGCTTTCGAACACGCGGACCCCAACACAAGACGCGCCGGTGCGCGAACCCTCGCGGACCGACGGGTGAAGGCGGGGCTTATGGCGTGGGTCGGACGGGGAGTCAAGGACGGGGCGGCCCGGTTGATAAAACCGGCGGCGGAGTTCATGCTTTCGCATCGAACGTGTGCGGCGCCGGCCGCCAGCATGTCAGCACAGGGAAGAACGGCTTTGACCCAGATCACGGCGATCCGCGCCCGCGCCATCAGCGTTCCGCTCGATGCGGCGACGTCCTTGTCGAACCGGCTGGTGACCGAGCGCCATTACGGCGTCGTCGAGCTCGAGGGCGACGACGGCTTCAAGGGGCTCGGCTTCTGTTACGTCGGCAGCGCCGGCGGGCGGCTGTTCCCCGAAGCCGTCTCCGGCCTGCTGGCGCCGGTGCTGATCGGCCAGGACCCCTATCGCGTCGAGGGCCTGTGGCAGGAGATGTATCAGGAAGCGCTGCTGCAGGGCCGGGCCGGCACGGTGATGCGCGCGATCAGCGCGCTCGACAACGCGATGTGGGACCGCAACGCCCGCGCCGCCGCGCTGCCGCTGTACAAATTCCTCGGCGCCGTGCACGGCGAGAGCGTGCCGGCCTATGCCAGCGGCGGCTATTACGTCGCCGGCAAGAAACCCAAGCACCTGGCCGCGGAAATGGCCGGCTACGTCAAGTCCGGCTACACGGCGGTCAAGATGAAGGTCGGCAAGGGCAATTTGAAGGACGAGGAAGAGCGCATCGCCGCGGCGCGCGAGGCCATCGGCCCCGATATCATTTTGATGCTGGACGCCAACAACGCCTGGTCGGACCTGCCGACCGCGCTGCGCTTCGTGCGCATGTACGAGAAGTACGATCCCTATTACATCGAGGAGCCGTTCGGCCCCGACGACATCGAGAACCACCTCCGCCTCGCCATGGCGACACCGGTGTCCGTCGCCACCGGCGAGATCGAGGTCGGCCGCTGGCGCTTCAAGGAATGGATCGAGCAGGGCGCGGCGATCATGTTGCAGACCGACGCGTGCGTCTGCGGCGGCATCTCCGAATTCCGCCGGATCGCGGCGACGGCGGCGAGTTTTGGCCTCACCGTGTTGCCGCACTGGTTCCACGACCTGCACGCCCACCTGGTCGCCTCGACGCCGAATGCGCGCTACGTCGAGTATTTTCCGGACGACCAGGTGCTGAACTTCCGCCGGCTAGTGGACACGCAACTCGAATTTTCCGGCGGCCGCCTGATGCTGCCGCAGCGCCCGGGCCTCGGGTTTGAGTTCGACGCGGCGGCGCTCGAACGCTACGCGCTGACGCCGTGGGCCGAGGTGAAGCAGGCCGCGACAGGCGCCCGCCCCCGCCGCGCTCGCGCGGGGGCAGCGAAGTAACGAGCCGGCGATTATTGGCCGTACGGCCCCGGCGGCTATCCCGCCGGGGCCGATGCCGTCCCGACCCTTACGGCCAGGACGTCCGGATCGCCTCCGGCCCGATGCCCATGTCCAGCGGCTTGTTCCGGGTCAGCCGCTTGCCGTCCCAGCCGAACACCTCGATTTGCTTGGTGGCCATGCTCTGCACGAGAATCGTCCGGCCGTCGCGCGAGAACGCGATGCCCTGGTTCCAGCCGCCGATCGGCGCGGTCGCCAGCAGCCGCAACTCATGGCCCTGGACCGCATACAACGAGAACAGGCCCATGCTGGTGTAGAACGGATCGAGCCGCGGCCGCTGGGTGCCCAGTTGTGACCCCACCGCCAGCAGCTTCCCGTCCGGCGACAGCTTCAGCCCCTCGGGCTGCGGCGGCACGCTCGTGGTCGACACCACGCGGGGCCGCGCACCGGTCAGATCGATGAAGCTGACCGAATCGGCATCGGCGCTCTGGCTCCCCAGGTTCGCCACCACCGCCAGCGTGCCGGCCGCGTTGACGTCGAGCGTATAGGGCCGGATCGCGGTGATCAGCGGCACCGGATCCAGCGTCACCGTGGTGCCGTCGAGCCGCAGGATGCTCACCTTGTTGTCGCCGTCGCGGCTGACCAGCGCGGTCTTGCCGTCGTGACTGAAGCCGACGCCGCTCGGGCCGGCCTTGGGATTGCCGAGATCGACCTTGCCCACCGAGGTCAGCCGCTTGTCCTTCACGCCGTAGACCGACACCGTGCCCTCGGCGCGGTTGGCGATCAGCGCCACACTCCCGTCGGGCGAAACCCGCACCACCGTCGCGCCGAAACCGGCACTGAGCGACTGCACGATCTTCATCGGCTTGGCCGTGAGGTCGACCACCGAGACGCGATCGTCCGGCCCGATGCCGCCGTTGACCGACGGATCATTCTTGGTCGCCGAGGTCGCGATCGCCCAGCTTTCGTCCGGCGACACCCAC
>CAYWOW010000019.1:36220-38498 GCA_964459005.1 uncultured Acetobacteraceae bacterium | reverse complement strand
CAGATGCGCGCTAACTCTCAATCCTTGCAGCGCTTGTTCGTGCCACGCTCGATTGCCGTGGTCGGCGCCTCGCCGTCTGCCGACAAGGCCGGCTACCAGTTGTTGCGTAACCTCGCGACCTTTCCGGGTCCGGTTTTCGCAGTCAATCCCAGCGCGACGGAGATTCTCGGGCGCCGCGCCTGCAAGTCGCTGACGGCCATCGGCGAGCCGGTCGATCTGGTCGCGCTGTGCATCCCCGCTGCCGCGTGCGCTGCGGCTCTGCGCGAGGCAGCCGCATGTGGCGTCGGCGCAGCGCTGATCGTCGGCGGCGGTTTCGGCGAAACCGGCACTGCGGAGGGCCAGGCGCGCCAGGACGAAGTCCTGTCGATCTGCCGCTCGTTCGGCGTTCGCTTGCTCGGCCCCAATACCGCCGGGTTCGCCAACCTGTCGCGCGACACCGCCGCCTCGTTCTGGGCCGGGCTCAACGCCCTGCCCAAAGGCAACATATCCATCGTCGCGCAGAGTGGTGGCGTCAGCCTCATCCTCGCCACGCAACTGCAGAATCTCGGCTATGGGGTGAACCTGTCGGTCGGGCTGGGCAACAGCATCGACGTCACGCCAGCCGACGTGATCGACTTCCTCGCCGACGACGACACCACCGCGGCGATCGCGCTGCACTTCGAGGGGATCACCAATGGGCGCCAGTTGTGTGAGGCGATCCGCCGTGCGGTGCCGCGCAAGCCGGTGATCGCGCTGACCATCGGGCGCACCGATGTCGCCACGTTCGCACGCTCGCATACCGGCAACATGGTCGGTTCCTATGCGCTGAAGCGCGCCGCGCTGCGCCAGGCCGGCGCCGTAGTCGCCGACAGCACCAATGACATGGTGGACGCCGCCATCGCGCTGTCGCAGGCCCGGATCCCGCCGAACCGCAATCCCGGCGTCGGCATGCTCATCGGCCAGGGTGGCGCCGGGCTGCTGATGCTGGACGAGTTGCGCGCCAACGGTGTCGCCGTGCCGGAACTGGCACCCGAGACGCTGGCGACCATCAGCACGTTGCTGCCGCCGATGACCTACATCCGCAACCCGGTCGACACCGCGCGGCCGGGCGCCAGCTTCGGCGACGTACTCGCCGCGGTGGCCGCCGATCCGGGTGTGGACGCCGTCTTGGTGTACCTGCTGCGCGAGGCCGGCATTGACATCGCCACGCTGATCGGCAACGCCAAGGCCGCCTGCGGCAAGCCGCTGATCGTCGGCAGCGGCGGCCTTGCCGACGATCTCAGGCGCGACTTTGGCGCGTTGCATGGCCTCGGCGTGCCGGCCTATGCCAGTCCGGAGCGCACCGCGAAGGCGATGCGCGCGCTGGTCGACGATGCGCGCGCCCGGCATGCCTTGCTGCGGCATGGGGACGTGCAGATGCCGGCCGCTGTGCCTGCCTTGGGTCCCGCTGCGTTGGACGAGGCCGCCGCCAAGGCGCTGCTGCAATGCTACGGCATACGCACGCCGCAAGCGGTGCCCTGCGCCACGCGTGAGGCGGCGCTTGCCGCGTTTGCGACCCTGCCGAAGCCGGTGGTGGTAAAGGTCCTGCACCCCGCCATCGTGCATAAGACCGAGGTCGGCGGCGTCATCCTGAACGTGCGGACCGAGGCGGCGCTGACCGCGGCGCTCGACGCCATCGATCGCATCCCAGTCCCGACCCCATCGCAGTACCTGATCGAGGAGACCGCGCGGCCCGGGGTCGAACTCATCGTCGGCGGGCTGATCGATGCGTCGTTCGGCCCGGCGGTGATGGTCGGCATGGGCGGCGTGCTAGCGGAGGCGTTCAAGGACACCGCCCTGCGCCTGGCGCCGCTGGGACGCGAGGACGCGCTGGAGATGCTGGCGTCGTTGAAGAGCGCCCCACTGCTGGATGGCTGGCGCGGCGCGCCGGCGGTAGACAAGGCGGCGGTAGCCGACGCCATCGTCGGGGTTGGGCGTATGATGGCAGAACATCCGGAAATCGCCGAGCTGGATATCAATCCGCTGCGCGCCTTGCCGGATGGCTGCATCGCGCTCGATGCCGTGGTGGTGCTGTCACTTCCTTAAGTCTCCATCTGCTCTTTTGCGTGAGTGTCGCAGCAGGGCAGGGCCAAAAAGCGAAGCGCATTCCGCCCGCAGGCCGTCGGACCTTCGCCAGACCGCGCGAACGGACCAAGGTGGTGTCGCCACCAGGGACACCAAGGACGAATGGACATCTCTGGCGCGTTTCATGCCGCCGGCCAGCAGGTGCGCGCGACATTGCCGACCAGAGGACCCACCG
>CAYWOW010000019.1:0-36120 GCA_964459005.1 uncultured Acetobacteraceae bacterium | reverse complement strand
TTTCATGCCGCCGGCCAGCAGGTGCGCGCGACATTGCCGACCAGAGGACCCACCGTGTCGATCGCGCCGAATATGACGTCGTCGTACTCCTCGGCCAGGATGGTGTTGCGCTCGATGATCTGCCGCAGGATGAAGCCGCCCAGGTCGGCGGCATGGACATGCGCCAGCCCGCCGCGCCGCCGTCCGGTCGGCGTCCGAATGGCATCAACGATGCAGGCTTCACGCCGTTGTCCGCGCACGGCAGCGTGCAGCGGTGTGTCATTACTCCTGTGTTCGTGCCGCGACCCAGGCTTCCGGAACCGGAATGATCATCTCCAGCGTCATCTGCCCATAGGCCTTGCCCTGCGGATCGATCCTGGGCGAGGCCATTCCGCCGCCGCCCAGTGCCCGCTCGATCACGAAGTTCAGCGCATGCAGCCCAGGCGCCTCGAACCGTCGCGCCGGTCCTTCCACGAGATGACCAAGTTGCGCGACGACCCGTTCCGGCGTGACCTCCCGGCGAAGCAGCGGCAGGAAGCGTGGTTCGCGCGCGATGATCGCGACATTGGCGGAATTCGCCTTGTCGCCGGACCGGCCGTAAGCCAGCCGGACCAGTGGCAGAGCGACAGTCGGGCCGTCCGGGATGCCGTCGACCGCGACCTCGCTGTTCGGTTGCGGCGCCACGTAACCGCCCTCGACGGGAATCTCGATGTCGAATGGTGTCGCGTCGCCGAGCCGCACTGTGGGCCGGGGAAGAGCCGCCTTGTCGATGAAGAAAGTGAACAGCCGCACGACCGGCGTGGGGTGCGGCCGTCCGCTGTAGATCCCGGTGGTACCCGGCGCGCAACTCAAGGGGACCGCGCCCAGCTCGCGGGCAAAGATATCCAGCGCGTCGCGGTTGGGATGCGCGACCGCCACCCGCAACAGCACCTCCCGGGAACCGCGGCCGGGGGCGTTCGTGCCATAGGACGCCTCGGCCCCCAGGGTTTCGACATGAGTGCCGGAGAAATCCGGCAGCCCGCGCCGCTTGAACAGCATGCGCGCACGTTCGATCAGGGCGTCGGCGGTCTTTTCCGCCTTGTCCGCCGCGTCCGGCCCGACGATCGAGACCGTAGCGACGGCTCGGTAGCCATCCTGATATGTCGCCGAAACCTTATACTGGCTGGTGGGTGCCCGGCCGCGCGCGCCCTCGACCCGGACACGGTCGGGGCCGGCCTGGGTCAGATGCACATTGGAAAAATCCGCCACCACGTCGGGCAGGAAGTACGCGGCGGGATCGCCGATCTCATACAGGCATTGCTCGGAGACCACCGCCGGCGTGACCATGCCGCCGGTCCCATCGGGTTTGCAGACCACGAAGGTTCCGTCGCTGCGGCATTCGGCCACCGGATAGCCGATGTTGTGCCACCCCGGCACCGTCTGCCAGTCGGTGAAATTGCCGCCAGTCGCTTGCGCGCCGCACTCCAGGATGTGGCCCACCAGGCTGCCCGCGCCCAGCAGGTCGTAGTCGCCGGCGCCCCAGCCGAACTCGTGCATCAGGATGCCAAGCGCGAGCGCACTGTCAACGCAGCGCCCGGTGATGACGATATCGGCACCTGCGTCGAACGCCGCCTTGATCGGCAATGCGCCGAGATAGGCGTTGGCGGTCAGCAACCGGGCGGGGAGTGGTTCGCCGGACACTGCCTCCTTGAGGCCGCCGACGCGCAACGCGTTGGTCAGCGGCATGACGTCGTCGCCTTCCACCATGGCGACTCGCAGGGACAGGCCGAGTTCGGCAAGCGCCGCCTCGAGCGCGCGCTTGCAGGCCGCCGGATTGACTCCGCCGCCATTGGTCGCGACCTTGATCCCCCGGCGGGCGATCTCGGGCAGCGACGGTTTCAGGTAGTCGATGACGTCCGGCGGATAGCCGGCTTCCGGATCCTTCATCCGGGCGCGCGCCAGCAGCGACATCGTCACTTCGGCGAGATAGTCCATCATCAGGTACTGGACGTCGGCGCCAAGCAATTGCGGGATCGCCATCGGGCTGTCGCCCCAGGCGCCAGAGGCGCCGCCGATCCGAACGATCTTGTCAGACATTGTCCGTCTCCTGCTGCCAGCGCGGTTTGCGGCGCTCATTGAACGCGGCGAGACCTTCGGTTGCGTCGCGGGTCAGCGACGTCACCGAGATCAGCGTCTCTGCAAACGCCATCGCTTCCGGGAATGCCATCTGCTGCATCGCGGCGATGGCGTATTTGCCGCGGCGCAGCGCAACCGGCGACATGTCGTACAGCTTGCCCAGCAGGGCCTCGACCCGCGCGTCGAGTTCCTCGAAGGGCACGACATAGTTGGCCAGCCCGATTTGGTAGGCGCGGTTGGCGTCGATCAGCTCCCCGGTCAGGCAGAGTTCGTTGATGTGGCGCGCGCCGATGGTGTTGCGTAGGAACACCAGCACCTGCATCGGGAAGACGCCGACCTTGGCCTCCGGCAGACCGAACCGTGCATTGTCGGCAACCACGGCGAGGTCGCACAACCCCATCAGGGCCATGCCGCCGGCGACGCAATCGCCGTTGATCCGGCCGACGACCGGCACGCCGCAATCGCGGATCAGCCGGGCAAGCTTGCCGAAATCCGTCATCGGTTCATCCAGGCCGAGCGTGAATGTGTCCGTCCCGCCGCTCAGATCGGCCCCGGCGCAGAACGCCTTGCGGCCCGCCCCGGTCAGCACGAGCGCGCGGATCGCGGGATCGTTCCGCGCCGCGGCGACGGCGGCTTCGATACCGGCCAGCACCGCCTTGTTCATGGCGTTGCGCCGGTGCTCCCGGTCGATCCAGATCCACAACGCACGACCGCGCTTCTCGGTCCGGATGTCGGGCTTCACCTCTGGTTCACTCATCGGAGGACCTCGTCAACAGGGTTTGGGCCGGTCGAGCGTGCGCTCGGCCAAGCGGCCCGGGATGGTTTCTGGTGGAATCAACGTGGCGCCCGGGCCGGGGCCGGTTGGGCGGCGACGCTCGTCCCGAGCAGAGCGTCAGAGCAAGCCATTGTTGCGTGATACCGAAGTCGGACTTCGCATAGCGGAAAAATGCGACCGACCGCCACGCCACGACCGGGCCCGGGCGAACGCCCCGGTCAGCTCGTGAAAAGCTTACCGCTGTTGAGGCATTGCAACCTACTGCGAGTGATTGCAGCAGCGGGCCAGCGGTGGTCTTGACCGCAACGCCGGTTCGACCATATTTCGCCATAGCGAAAAACATCGGACCGAATTCATGTCGAAGAACGTTGGCCGCACGCTGGACCTGCTGGAGCTGTTCGCGTCGGAAAAACGGCCGTTGTCGCTGTCCGACATTGCCCGGCTGATGAAGATTCCGGTGTCGAGCTGTCACGACGTGCTGCAGGCCATGCAGACCCGCGGCTATCTGTATGAACTGGCGCCGCGGGCCGGCTACTATCCGACCTTGCGTTTGCAGAAGCTCGGGCAGGAGATCGGCGACAATGATCCGCTGCTGCTCCGGGCCGAGCTGCTGTTGCGGTCGCTGCGCGACACGCTGGATGAGTCCGTGCTGCTGGCGAAGGTCTCCGGGCTGCGGGCCACCTATCTGCTGGCGCTGGAGCCGCGGCATCCGCTGCGCTTCCTCATCAAGGTGGGGGAGAATGTCCGTAGCCTGCATGCGACTTCGGGCGGCAAGGCGATTCTGGGCGGGCTGGACGACGCGGCGCTGGACGCCTGCCTGCGGACCCTGACCCTGACCCGGATGACCGACCGGACCATCACGTCGAAGGCCGAGTTGCGCGAGGACGTGTTGCTTGGCCGCAAGCGCGGTTGGTACCTCAACCGGGGCGAGAGTCTCGACGGGGTGACGACACTGTCCGCGCCGTTCCGCTGGAGCACCGCGACATACATCGTCACCGTCGCCGGGCCAGCCTCGCGGCTGGATCCGAAGCTGGATCAGGCGTCCGGGTTGATCACCAATGTCTGCTTGATGCTGGCAACACGACCCGAATCCGCGCTTCGACCTGCCCCGGACAACGTGGCCTGATGGGATGATCGATCCGGGCATCATCGCCCTGGTCCATCAGTCCTTTCCGGTCCCGCCAGCAGCCTCCCCCAGCAACTCGGCGTTATGCTCTCCGAGATTGGGCGCCAGTCGGCGGATGGAGGCGGGTGAAGCGCTGAAGCTGATCGGGCAACGGCTAACCGTGACGCGGCCTTCGGTCGGGTGGTCGGCCTCCTGGAAGAAGTTCACCGCCTTCAGATGCGGGTCGGCGAACAGCGCTTCGATCGAGTTGACCGGGCAGGCCGGGATGTCGATGCCGTGCAACACCTCCAGCCATTCGGCGTTGCCGCGTTTGGGCAGTTCGGCGGACAGCAAGGCGCCGATCTCCTGGGCGTAACGGGTGCGGCTTTCCATCGAGCGGAAGCGCTCGTCGGTTTCCAGCAGGTCGGGCTGGCCGATCAGTTTGGAAAAATCGCGCCAGTGCCGATCGGTGTAGACGACGATGGCGAGATGGCCGTCCTTGGTCGGATAGGGGCCGCGGGTCCGCGACAGCAGCCGGCGATAGCCCATGTTGCCCTCGGGCGGCACGAACGCGGCGCCGCCGATGTGATCGGCCAACACGAACTGTGCCATGGTCTCGAGCATCGGGACCTCGATCGCCTGGCCTTCGCCTGATGTCGCGCGGTAAAACAGCGCGGCGAGGACGGCGGCGGCGACGTAGACGCCCACCACGCGGTCGCAAATATTGATTGGCGCGTAACGCGGGGCGCCATCGACGGCGCCGAACAGCCCGGAGATACCGGAGGCGGCCTGCATCAGGTCGTCATACACCGCCCTGCCGGAATCCGGCCCACCGGAGCCATAGCCGACGGCGGAGCAGTAGATGATCCGCGGGTTGGTCTCCCGCACCTGCTCATAACCCAGGCCGAGCCGGCGGAGGCCATCGGGGCGCACGTTGGACACCAGCACGTCGGCGCGCTGGGCGAGCGCCAGGATCGCCGCTTTGCCCTCCGGCGTCTTCAGGTCCAGGACGACGCTGCGCTTGTTGCGGTTGCCGGCCAGGAACATCGGCCCCATGCCGGCATGCCGCCAGGGACCGATCCACCGCATGGTGTCGCCTATCCGTGGCGCCTCGATCTTCACGACATCGGCGCCGAGGTCGCCCAGAAGCTGGGTGGCGGACGGGCCCATGACGACGGTGGTCAGGTCAAGGATCCGGGTGCCGCGCAGGGGTCCGGTCGCCGGGATGGGATCGTCCGGCCATACGGTGTTTGTCGGCTCGGTCATCGCACGCCACCTCCTGAGCAGGTCGGGCCGCCACGGGATAGCATGCCATATTTACGGCCCAGCGTATTTATTTTCGGCAGACCGAATGAATATCGGCACGGGAGCGGTTGTCAACACCGCGCCTCGCGTTCCTGCCATGCTGCCATGCGATTCGTGCATCGAGTGTCGGGTTGGCGCAGGTATGGACATACTTGCGCCCGCCCCACTCGGCGCAATCCTGATACCTGCGATCGCCGCTTGACGGCAGATGCAAGGAAGAGTGATTTCAGCCAACCGAATCGGATTCCGGTGTCGCGAAATTAAGTCGTCTCCGAAATTCGGGCAACAGGCGAAAAGCCGGCGCTCCCGGGCGGACCAGCCGGCGGCGGTCAGGAGGATACGATGGTGAACCATGACCAGGACACCACTCCGGACGGGGCAACCAGCCTCGCCAAGACCACGATGCGGCGCGTGGTCGTGCGGCTCATCCCCTTCCTGTTGCTGTGCTATTTCTTCTCGTTTCTCAACCGGGTGAGCGTCGCCTTCGCCGCGTTGCAGATGAATCACGACCTGGGCCTCACCCCGGCGGTTTATGGCCTCGCCGCGGGCCTGTTTTTCCTGACCTATTGCTTGTTCGGAGTACCGTCGAACCTGGCGCTCTACCGCTTTGGTGCGACCCGCTGGATCGCCGGCATCTTGTTCGCCTGGGGTCTGTGCGCGACCGCCCTGGCGTTCGTCGTGGGTCCCTATAGTTATTACGTGATGCGCTTGCTGCTGGGCGCGGCCGAGGCGGGTTACTTCCCGGGCATCCTGTTCTTCCTGACGCTATGGTTCCCGGCGGCCTGGCGTGGCCGGATGGTTGCTCTGTTCATGACCGGGGTGGCGGCCAGCGGCCTGATCGGCTCGCCGCTGTCGGGCGCGCTGCTCGGGCTTGATGGCGATTGGGGCCTGCGCGGCTGGCAGTGGATGTTCATCATCGAAGGGCTGCCGCCGGTCATCCTGGCGCCGTTGTGCCTGCTTGTACTGCAAGACGGTCCGGCCCAGGCCAAGTGGCTGCCGGCGCCGGAGAAGACCTGGCTGATCACGACGCTGCAGGCGGAGCACGGCGGGAAAGCAACTGAGCGGAAAGCCAGCGGGTGGACAGCGCTGGTGCACCCGCGGGTCTGGCTGCTGGCGGCGATGTGGTTTTCCAACGCCGCGGTGTTGAACGGCATTCTGTTCTTCCTGCCGATGATCCTGAAGGGCTTCGGCATGAGCAATACGCAGACCGGTTTCGTTGCGGCGATCCCAAGCGCGGCGGCACTGGTCGCGGTGATCTGGTGGGGGCGGCACTCCGACCAGAAGAACGAGCGGTATGGCCATGCCGGCTTCGCCAACTTCGTGGCCGGCATAGCGCTGCTGATTTCCGTGCTGGTGGCCGACCCGACGCTGCGCATCGTGTTGATCACGATATCCTTCGCAGCGACCCTGGCGTTCACCGCGCCGTTCTGGACGATCCCGCCGACTTTCCTGACCGGCGCGGCCTCAGCCGGTGGCATTGCCGCGATCAGCTCGATCGGAGTGATCGGCGGCTTCGTGGCGCCGACGATCATTGGTTACCTTACCGGCCTCACCGGCGATTCCCGCGTCGGCCTGGCGTTCGTCGCCGTCCTCGCCATGGTGGTGTCCGGCGTCTTCTATTTCGTCGGCCGCCACATGGTCGCGAAGGATCGGATGCAAGCCCCGGTGCCCGAGCCGTCGCGTTAGGCCGCGCCACGCGCCGCCAAGGCGAATACGACGTCGAGCGAAACTTCAAGCAAGGAACCGATCCATGCCCGAAAAATCCCCCTATATCATCCGCTGGTCGGAGCAGGAGGCATACCGCCCGGCGAACCATACCGGTACGAAAAACTATCGTCTGGTGGGTCCGACGGTGAATGGTGCGAAATACCTGGAGATCTCGCTCGGCGATATCGAGCGCCACGAAGGCGCACCGGCCCATGCGCATCCGGATCTGGAGCAGGCCGTCTATATCCTGGAAGGCGAGGCGATCGCCGGCATCGATGGCGTCGATCATCACGTCAAGACCGGCGACATGATGTTCTTCCCGGCGAAGGTGTTTCACTCGATCAAGGTGTTGACGGAGCGGATCAAGCTGCTGGTGATTTACGCGCCGCCGTATGGTGAGGACCCGACGAAAGTGATCCATGCCGGGCCGTCTCGCTGACAGCGCGCGGCCGCCCCGCGCGATCGCCGCCTTCGGCCCTTCGTCGGCATTGGAGATCACCAGCCCACGCCTTTCAGGCCGCGCCGGGCCAGGCTCCTGAGGAAGCTCGACCAGAAGGTCTCCACCTCCGACGGACCGATGTGCAGGCCGACGATCTTGCGCCGGCCTTCGGTGTTCACCTACGGGTACACGACGCGGGAACCGTCCTCGATCGCACGGTCGGCGGCTGCAGGGTCGCCAGCTAACGCCGTCCGTTGAGCAGGTAAAACGGCTCCCGGACATCGAGCCATTTCAGATGCTCGTTGTGCCATTGCTGATAGTGTGGCTTCAGGCGCAGGAGGTCCGCCGCAAGGCGCGCTTGCTTTTCAGGCACTCCCTTCGCCACGAAGTCGCGTACTGCTTTGTAGAGGCCGACGACGTCATACCCGGTGAAGGTTCCGTCCTCAACCACCACTCGGCCGTCAACCACCACCGTGCGGACATCGCGGCCCTGTCCTCGATGAATTAGCAGTTCGGCTGGATCGAGACACCCGGCGACCCGCGGGTCGTCGGCGAAGGAAGCCCACGGCAAGGTCACGATGTCGGCCAGCATGCCAGGGGCCAGTCTGCCCAGTCGGCCCCTCAACCCGCAAACCGCGGCGCCGTTGACCGTGGCCATTGCCAACACCTGGTGGGCGTCGATCGCCGATGCGCACAGGTCCAGGGCCGGCAGCCGGTGCAATTCATGGATCAGACGCATTTCCATGAACAGATCGTCGTCGTCGTTGATGCTCTTGTCATCGATGCCCATGGCGACGGTCACTCCGGCTCGCACCATCGCGTGGACGGGCGCGATACCGTTGCGGACATGCAGGTTGCAGCCTGGATGATGGGTGACGGCGGCGCCGCGGGCGGCGAGCAGGGTGATGTCGGCCTCGCTGGCCCACACGGCGTGGCCGAGCGCCAGGCAGCGGTCGACCAGCCCGAAGTCGTCGAGCCTGTCAATGAGCGACTTGCCAAAGCGCTTCAGGCCATATGCGCGCTGATGCGAGGTCTGCAGGGTGTGGATGTGGACGCAGACACCGCCCCTTCGACTTGATTCGTCGCGCGTGCGGCGCAAAAAAGAGTCCGTCGCGCCATGCGCCCAACTCGGGCTCAGCATGATGCGGGTCTGTTCGCTGTCGTGCTGTTGACCGTCGGGGCGATCCTGTTCGTGGTGCTGTTCCTGCCGCTCGTGCGGTCGACCCGCTGGCTGGAGCGCAAGCTTCGGAAGCGCGGCGCATAAGTCCATGCCAGGCTTCATCGAGACCTTCCTCAACTGGCAGATCCTCGTGGCCGTATGGCCGCTGCTGGCGCAGGGCATCGGCGTGACTCTGCTGCTGGTCGTCCTGATATTGCCGCTCGCCATCAGCGGTGGGCTGCTGCTTGCGGTACTGCACGATCTTCACGTCCGGCCATTGCGCTGGGTGCTGGTCGCCTATGTCGATCTCTTGCGATCCATTCCGACCCTGGTGCTGCTCATCTTCATCTACTACGGGCTGCCGTTTGTGGGTGTCGATCTGCCGCCGATTCTCGCCTGCACACTGACCCTGGCACTCAATGGCTCAAGCTATTTCGCTGAGATATTTCGCGCCGGCCTGGAGGGAGTACCGAAAGGCCAGCGGGAAGCCAGCCGATCGACCGGATTGGGTTGGTGGCAAATGATGGCCTACATCGTGATCCCAATCGGCACCCGCAACGTGTTGCCCGATCTTGTCAGCAATAGCCTGGAACTGATCAAGGAGACCTCCATCGCCTCGGCGGTCGCCCTGCAGGAGTTGTTGCGATCCGCCCAGATCGCCCAGGGCATCACCTACAGTCCCGCGCCGCTGGTGGTGGCGGCGCTGATTTATCTGTTTGCGCTCTGGCCATTGGTCAGGGTGACTTCCTATCTCCAGAGCAGGGCTATCGGCCGCCTCTGAACCTTTGTGGTGTGCGCAGGCCCCGAAGCGGGCCCCCCGCGTTGAGATGCCACAACGCGCGGAAAACCTCCCGTCAGCCGCATCGCCACGGACAACCTCCCTGGTAACAACATCTACGCTCCGAACCGCTTCACCGCATCCGCATCGAGGGTCACGCCCAACCCCGCGCCATCCGGCAGCAAGGCCTGGCCGCGCACGATCCGGATGGGCCGGTCGAGGAATTCGTGCTCCAGGGCGACCGGATTGACTTCAAGCCAGGCGATGTCCGGTACCGCCAGGCTGAGCTGCGCGGTCGCCAGCAGCCCCGGGCCGTGGCAGAAGGCGTGCAGCGCCATTTCGATATTATGCGCCTCCGCCAGTGCCAGGATCTTTCGGGTCTCGGCAATGCCGCCGCATTTGATGATGTCGGGTTGCACAAGATCGAAGGCATGGGCGGCGATGGGCGCGGCAAATCCCTCGACGGTGTATTCGTTCTCGCCGCCGGCGATACGGATCGGCGAGCGGGCCGCGACCCAGGCGAGACCTGCGTAATCGTCCATGCGCGCCACCGGCTCTTCCAGCCACAGCACATCGCAGCGGGCCATTTCCCGCGCGGCATCGAGGGCGTCGCGCGGGGTCCAGGCGCCACTGGCGTCGAACATCAGCGCGATGTCCGGGCCGATCGCCGCGCGCACTTCGGCGGCGTAGCCGGGGTCGCTTTGGTGGAGCTTCACTCCGCCATAGCCGGCGGCGACGTAGCCGGCTGCCGCCTGTGCCGCCGCGAGGGGCGTGGCATATCGCGGCAGGCTGGCATAGGCCGGCAGCGAATTGCGGCAGGAACCGCCAAGCAGGTCGACGAGCGGGAGGCCGGCGCGCTTGCCGAGCAGGTCCCAGAGCGCAACTTCCACGGCGCTGATGGCAATCACGGCGAGGCCCTTGCGACCGTAGCGGAAGGTGCTCCGCCGCATGGTCGCGGTGAGGGCGGCGATGGCCGATTCGTCCTGGCCCACCAGCAGCGGGCGCAGCTCGTCGAGGATCAGCGCCTTCATCGCGCCGGGCGCCAGCCGGAACGCCTCGCCAAGGCCGACGCGCCCATCATCGGTTTCGACCTCCACCAGCGTATGGCGTGTCGCGGTGCCCCCAGCGGCGGGGAGCGGCGTGAGCGGCCTGGCCGGTATCGTAAGGCAATGGACGCGGATGTTGGCGATCGTCATGGCACGGCCCGCATTGGCCTGGGCCAGGACCGGTACTGCGCCGTCGCCCGGTCGCCGCGTCGCATCCGGGCGGCGACCGGGTCCACGTGGGATGGCAGGGCGCAGCAGCGGCGGATGGCGGCCAGGGCGATGTCGAGGTCGGCATCGCTGACCGGCCGTAAATCCAGGAGCAGGTAGCCGAGATCGGCGTGAAGGGCTCGCAGCGCGATCTTCGGCGTTCCGGCCGCAAGTTCGGCGGCGAGCGCCCAGGCGTCCCGCCCGGCCAAAGCGGGATCGACATGCAATTCGAGCCGGGTGAACGGATTGCCAGTGGGGTCGCGCTGGCGCCGCGTCGAGAGCCCGGGGATGCCAGCGAGCGCGATCTCGGCGCGTTCCAGCCGGACCATGGAGCCATCGGCGACGGGCAACGCGCGCCAGCGGCGCATGGCCGCAATGGCGCCGACGATGCTTTCCTTGCCAGCCTTCATGGCGCGTCCGATGCCGTACTCCTGATGGTAGCATGCGCGCACCAGATCGTGGCGACCGGCCACGATGCCCGCGGTGGGACCGAGCAGGGCCTTCTGGGCACTGAAGACGATCAGATCGGCTCCCTGACGCAGCAGTCCGGGCCAATCATATTCGGCGGCCGCATCCACGATGACCGGAATATCGAACTCGTGGCAGGCGGCGGTGAAATCGACGAGCGGAATCATCCCGTGCTGCACGGTATGATGCGACACCACGTAGACGGCGGCGGCCACCTCCGGCGTCAGCGCGCCGCGGAGCTGGAACAGCGCGGCGCTGGTGGCGGTGCCGATTTCCACCGGATGCGCGCCCACCAGCCGGATCATCTGCGAGACCCCGGCGCCAAAATGCACCTCGTGCCCCTTCTGCAATACGACGCGGCTCTTCATGCCCGTCGTATCGGGCAGTTGCTCGACCATGCAGGGATCGAGGCCGGTCATCGTCGCAGCCGTGCACAACGCGATGCCGGCGGCCGCGCAATTGGTGATGAAGCCGGCTTCCGCGCCGGTGGTTGCCATGATTTCCGCACAGGCCACGGATTGAAGGTCGTTCATTTCGACATACTGCGGAAGGATGTCGCCCACGGCCCTAACGATATCGGGCGGCACCGCGGCCGCACCGTGCACCGTCTCGATGCCGGCCAGGTTGATGATCCGGCGCAACCCGTAGTCGGCGAATACGTCAATGCTCATGGGGTTTTCGGCCTCCATTGGCGGCGAAGAATCTTCGCGGCGAAGCGTTGCGCGCGTTCGCTGCACGGATGGTCCAGCACGTGCTGCGGCGGACCGGTCTCGACGACCCGGCCTTCGTCCATGAACACGACCTGGTCCGCCACTTCGCGGATGAAGGCCATTTCGTGGGAGACGATGAGCATGGTCATGCCATCCGCCGCCAGCAGGCCGATCGTATCAAGGACTTCGTTCACCAGTTCAGGATCGAGGGCCGAGGTGACCTCGTCCAGCAGGAGCAGCTCGGGCTTCAGCGCCAACGCGCGCGCCATGGCGACACGCTGCTGCTGGCCACCGGACAACTCTCGCGGATAGTGTCGCATGTGGTCGGCGAGGCCGACCTTTTCGAGCAACGCCATGGCCTCGGCCTCCACCTCGCGGTGGTCGCGGCGTTTTGCCAGAATGGGTGCCAGCGTGACGTTGGCGAGTGCAGTCATGTTCTGGAACAGGTTGTATTGCTGGAACACGATGGCGACACGGTCGCGCAACGCGCGCAGGCTGGCGGGGTTGGCGTAGTCGACCGCTGAGCCGTCCAGCGCCACCTCCCCCGCGGTCAGCCGCAGCAGGCCGGTAATGGCACGCAACACCGAGCTCTTGCCCGAGCCTGACGGCCCGATCAGTCCGACCACCTGGCCGCGCGCCACTTGCAGCGACACCCCGCGCAGCACCGGCACCGCGCCATAACTGGCGTCAATTTCAGTGATGCTGAGGAAGGACAAGCCGCTTCTCCATCCGACGAACCACGCGTTCCACCGCCAGGCACAGCACGTAATAGAGGATCAGCACCGTGCCATAGCTGAGGGTCGCCGAAAAGCCTTTCTGGTTCATGATCTTTCCCGCGTAGGTCAGCTCGATGACACTGATCTGCGAGGCGATGGACGTCGCTTTCAGCAATTGAATGAACTGAATCATCGCCGGCGGCAGGATCACCCGCCAGGCCTGCGGCAGCACGACATGGCGAAGCTGGTCGAGGCGGGAAAGGTTCATGGTCGCCGCTGCATCCCATTGATTGGGATGCACCGATTCCAGCCCGGCGCGCACCGTCTCCGAGGCGATGGCGGCAGCGCGCAGGATAATGGTGATGCAGGCCACCGCCATGCCGGTGAGGGTATAGCCGCCGGCCTGGAAACCGAACATCACCAGGAACAGCAGCACCAGGAACGGCAGCCGCCGCACCAGCTCGACGAAACCGATCGCCGACCAGCGCAACGGCGGAATATCGATGATCCGCTGGACCCGCAGCAGCGCCAGTGCGAAGCCGAAATTATAGCCGATGCCGCAGCCGACGATGGTCAATGCGATGGTGACGCCGATTGCCTGGGCCAGGAACAGCAGATTGTAGGGTCCGAAAAACCGGGGCAATTCGGAAAGCAGGGAGTGCAGCATCAGAAGATCCGTGCCCGCACGCCGAGAACGAAGCGACCGAACCCATAGAGCACCGCAGTGGACACCAGAGTCAGCGCGACATAGAGGACGCCAACAATGATGAAGATCTCCAGCGAGCGGAATGTCTGTGAATCAACATTGAACGCCCGGCCGGTCAGCTCCTCGACCCCGATGATGGCGCCGAGCGAGGTATAGAGGATGCTGACGATGAACTGGTTGGCCAATGGCGGGAACACGGTTTGCAGCAGATGCGGCAGCGTTACATGCCGCAGGGTCTGCATCCGGGTCAGGCCGATGGTCTCGGCGGCGTCGAGCTCGGCACGATTCACGCTGGCGAAGCCGGCGCGAAATATCTCGGCGAGATAGGCGGATTCCGCGAGCAGCAGGCCGAACACCGCGGCCCAGAATGGCGGGACGAACCAGCCGAGTTCGCCGAGGCCAAAGAAGATCAGCAGGATTTTGACCAGTTGGGGGGTATTGGTGAAGAAGCTGCGGTAGAATGCCAACGGCCCCCTGAGCCAGCCCGGTGCGCTTTCGATGCCGATGGCGACCAGCAGCCCGAACAGCGCGCCGCCGCCGAAAGCACAGGCGGCGAGCTCGACCGTCACCCAGGCTCCGCCGAGCAGATACGGCAGGAACGGCCAGACCTGATTGAAGTGGAAACTATAGGCCACGGCTCAGAAGAATGGAGAGACTGGCACCGGCGCCGGCATCGGCCGGCCGAACCATTTGGTCCAGTCCGCGGCGATGAAACCGCTCGTGTGCAGTTCCCAAATGGCGATGTTCAGCCAATCCCGCAGGCTCGCATTGCCCTTCGCCACCCCCAGGCAGTCATAGCTGCCGGGAATTTCCGGGGTCGCAAAAATTTTCCAGTGCAGGTCGGGATACGTCTTCACCATCGCGGGGTTGTCGATCAGGTCGACGATGGCATCCGCGCGGCCCTGGGCCAGGGTGCGGTCACGGTCCGGGATATTGTCCAGCAGGATGAATTTTGCCTTGGGCAGCAAGGCCTGCACGGTGGGCAGCACGGCGGTGCCGCGCGCCATGGCGATGGTCGCCGTCTCCCGGTTGAGCTCGGCGAGCGTGCTTATGTGGGTGTCCTCGCGGGTCACCACGCCATAATTGTTGCCGGTAATCGGCACTGTGAAATCGATCACCTTGGCGCGGTCGGCGCTGCGCGTCATGCCGCCCATGGTCACGTCGATCCGGTCCGTGGCGACGAAGGGAATGCGCTCGGGACCATTCACGTTCACCAGCGTCAGCTTCACGCCGAGCCTGGCCGCGATGGCGCTGGCCAGATCGGGGTCGAAGCCGGTGATGACGTTCTTGTCGTCGAACTGCGCACGGGGCGGGATCAGCACGTTGACGCCGACACGAATCTCGCCGGCTTTGAGGATTTCATCAAGCGTGCGTGCCTGCACCCGCGCGCCGACGCACACCATGCCGAGACACAGGATCGCGCGGAATGCCAGCCGACGCATCACCATGACAGTCTCTCCCTTTTGGTTGACGGCGCCAGTATACGGGTGCCGCCGGGTTCGTGAAACCGCATTCTGTAAACCGACGCCCGACCGGAATCCCTGTCCGATGCGTTACAGCACCTTGATATCTCTATCTTAATTTCGTTGGGCTGGGGTCCCGGTTGGCTGCCGCTGCACACTGTGGCTCCCGTGCGCGACTCAGTTCGCCATCGAACCCTTGGTCATGCCTTTGACCAGGAACGGCTCAAGGAAGAAGAACAGCACCGTCACCGGCACCAGAGAGATTGTCGCGGCGAAAATCGGCAATCGTCTTGAAGTCCGGCGCCAGGTGTCCGGTCAGCCATACCACTTCGAGATTGCGCTGTGCCTCGCGTTCCAACCGGCGGCTCGAAGGGATGCGGTTCAGGTAACCATAGAGGTAGAGCTTGAGCAGCACACCGGGATGATAGGCCGGGCGTCCGGTCTCGGCCGGAACCGCTCTGTCGAAGCCGAGGTCGATCAGGTCCAGCATGTCAACGAAGGCTTCAATGACCCGGACCGAATTGTCCTCGTCAACGTAGTCGTCCAGGCACTCAGGAAGGAGGAACGTCTGCCGCCGCTCCAGGCCCTCGACGTAACGCTTCATCCGAACCTCCTCGCTGCTCCCGAGCGCAGCGATTCTGCCACATCCTCCGCTATTTCGTTACAGGCCCAGCTCACTTAATGCGAAAAATACCGACCAGCGTTTTCACACACCCTCGGTCGCCTCCAGCGGTTCGTCGGCTGGATGGCGCGGAACAGGAGCGGGGTGGCCCGCCCTGGCGTTCTCGGGCGGCAGGCCAGGCAGGCGATACGTCCCCCATTGCGGCCAACCGGCAGCACGAGCAGAGCTATGTCCGCAACATCATGCGGCTCGGCATGGTCAGTCCTGATCAATCGCTCCGCCATCGCGGCTATCGCACGGGCGACGTTCCTGCATCCCGCCCACGCCAGCGTGTCGCGAATGGCAAAGCTCACCTGCCGTCTGCCGCCGCACAATCATGCCTCTCACGATCGGCTCCCTTTGATGATGTACGAGAACAAATCAGCCCGGGTCGCGGCGTTCGTCGCGGCATTCCACCGTGACCAGGTGCGCCATGCCTGCTTTTTTGGCGACGGTGCCGTCGAGGTTTGGCCGGGTCGGGGGCGCCCGTGGGTGGCGCGCCGCTACTGGGGGGACGTCGACCTGGAGAACCTGACGGCGGACTGGCCGGGGAGGGGTTGGGGGAGTGCCGCCTTGCGCCGGCTGGAGACCCTGGCCGACCTGCACGGAATCTCGATCTTCGTCGTGGCGCGGTCCCGGCACCGGGGCCCCGGCAATCCGCCGGATGGGACGCTCGGGCAGCAGGCGCTGCTTGCCTTCTACGCGCACCGCGGTTTTCAGACCGTCGCGTCTCGGAACGGGAATGCCTATATGGTCCGGCCCCGCCGGTCGCTCGACCGGAGCGGCCGCCGAACCGCTCTCCTGGACATGGACGAGGCGCCCCGGTGGCGCGGCTTGCCGATGCCTGGAGAGCCAGGCTCGAACTCACCGGGCCAGAGCGGGCTGCGGGTGGGGCTCGATCCTCAAGACATCCAGCCGGCGATCGGGGCCGTGGCAGCGCCGGTCGTCGCCTGATCCGATAGGCTGCGCTCGCCTTGCACCCAGGCCCGATCGACCGACATCCTGGTGCGACGACAGGGAAGGCGGGACATGCCTGAGCAACGGTTCGACATCGTCGTGAACGGTTTGGCGCACAGCCTGGACCTGCCCGGGGATGTGCCGCTGCTCGACGTGCTGCGCACCGACCTCGGCCTGCTCGGCACCCGGACCGGCTGCCTCGAAGGCGACTGCGGCGCCTGCACCGTGCTGGTGGACGGTCAACCCGTGCAGGCCTGCGAGACACCGCTCTGGTCGGTGGCGGGCCGGGCGGTGGAAACCATCGAGGGGTTGCGGCTGGAGGCGGTGCGGGAAGCCTTCCTCGCCGAGCAGGCCGCGCAATGCGGCTACTGCACCAACGGCATCATCATGACGGTGGCGGGGCTGCTTGGCCGCACGCCGGCGGCTTCGCGGGCGGAGATCCTCGCCATGCTGGACGAGCGCCATATCTGCCGCTGCGGCGCGCAGGCGCGCATCCTGCGGGCGCTGGACCGGGCGATGGCGGTGCTGCGATGAACCCTCTGCCCGCCACGCTCGCCGCCAATCCGCAGCTGGATCGCTGGGTGCGCGTGGAGGCGGACGGCACCATCACCGTCCGCTCCGGCAAGGTGGAGATCGGCCAGGGCATCGCCACCGCCCTCGCCGCCATCGCCGCGCGCGAACTCGGCGTGGGGATCGAACGCCTGCGCCTGGTCTCGGGCGACACCCGCCTGGGGCCGGACGAGGGTCTCACGACGGGCAGCCAGTCGGTGGAGGCCGGGGGCGCCTCGATGCGCCGGGCGGCGGCGCTGGTGCGCACGCTGTTCACCGCGGCGGCGGCGCGGATGCTGGACGTGCCGGAAGATGCCATCGCGGTGGCTGACGGCGCATTCGCCGCCCGCGACCGTAATCGGGCCTGCAGCTATTGGGACCTGCGGGAGGAGGTGAACCTCGCCGTGTCGGCGGCCGCCCTGCCGGTCCCCATCGAGCGCGGCGGATCGGCCGATGGCGCGGCGCTTCGGCGGATCGACCTGCGGGGCAAGCTGAGCGGGGGGGCGTTCATCCAGGACATGCGCCTGCCCGGCATGCTGCACGGGCGGGTGATCCGCGGCCGCAACCCGGCGGCGCGACCGGTGGGGCCGGACCTTTCGGCGATCGCCGCCATGCCGGGGGTGGTGTCCGTGGTGGTGGACGGCGATTTCCTTGGCGTCGTTGCCCGGCGTGAGGACCAGGCCCGCCGAGCCGCCGCCAAGGCGCGCCTCACCTGGCAAGCTCAACCCCTGCCGGCCGATACCGAGGGGCTGGACTGGATGGATCCAGGGAGCGCCGACACCCGCGTGCTGATCGACGAGCCCGGCGCGGCAGCGGTGGTCACGTTGGAACGCAGCTACGCGCGGCCCTACCTGGCGCATGGCTCGATCGGCCCGTGCTGCGCCGTGGCGTCCTGGGGGGGCGGACGGCTGACCGTGTGGTCGCACAGCCAGGGCGTGTTCATGCTGCGCCGGCAGCTTGCCCGCGTCCTGCGCATCGCCGCCGGGGATGTCGATGTCGTGCACGCGCCCGGCGCCGGCTGCTATGGCCATAACGGCGCCGACGACGTGGCGCTGGATGCCGCGCTGCTTGCCCGTGCGGCCGGCGCACCGGTGATGTGCTGCTGGAGCCGCGCCGAGGAGTTTTCCGCCTCGCCCGCCGGCGCGGCGATGCGCGTGCGGCTCGCCGCCGCGCTCGGGGCGGATGGCAGGATCCGCGGTTGGGTGCACGAGGTATGGAGCACGCCCCACGTCGCGCGTCCGGTGGCCGATGACGGCACCGGGTTGCTGGCGGGGCCGCTGCTGGCTGACCCGACGCCGGCGTCGGCACCGGCCCATGTAGCTCTGCCCGCGGGTGCCGGCGAGCGCAATGCCGTCCCGATCTATCGCACCGGTCCGCGGCGCATCGTGCATCACCGCCTGTCGCAGGGGCCGCTGCGCAGTTCCGCGCTGCGCTCGTTGGGCGCGCATTGCAACGTGTTCGCCATCGAGAGTTTCCTCGATGAGCTGGCCGCAACCGCCGGCATCGATCCGGTGGCGTTCCGGCTGGCCCATCTCGACGATCCGCGGGCGCGCGGCGTGATTGCGGCGGCGGCGCGCATGGCGGGCTGGGACGCGCATGCGGCGGGCGGCGAGGGCGTCGGCCGCGGCATCGGCTTCGCCCGCTACAAGAACATCTCCGGCTACTGCGCCGTGGTGGCGGAGGTGGAGGCGCGGGACCGGTTGTTCTTCCGGCGCGCCTTCGTCGCGGTGGATTGCGGCGCCGTGGTGCACCGCGACGGGCTGCTCAACCAGATCGAAGGCGGCGTGGTCCAGGCGGCGAGTTGGACGCTGTGCGAGTCGCTGCACTGGGACGCCGACGGTCCGACGGTGCTGGGCTGGGCGGATTATCCGGTGCTGCGGTTTTCGGACGTGCCGGAGATCACGGTGGAGATCATCGCCACTCCCAGCGACGCCGCGCTTGGTGCCGGCGAGGTGGCGACCGGGCCGACCGCGGCGGCGCTCGCCAATGCGCTGGCGCACGCGCTGGGTGTCCGGGTGCGGCGCATGCCGCTGACACCAGACCGCATCGGCGCGGCCATCGAGGCGGGCTGACCGGGAGGCAAGGCAGCAGCCCGCTTGCTAATCAATTGTCACCCCAATTTGTGCGCAATTGCCGCCGCGTTACGGCAAGGAAGTGCAAGCCAACTGGAAGACAGAACTCACATGATCGTTGCGATGAGCGACTCGGTTACAGTGGAGGGACCTTCGGACAACCGGATATCGTAGCGCGAGTGCATCAATATAATGGCGCGAGTCAGCTGCGGCGACACGTTCGGCATTGATTGTGTTCTCCTTGACATCTCTTTAGGGGGCGCGCAGCTCGTTTATCGCGATCCGGCCATTGTTCCAGATTTGGTTGCCGTCAGGCTTCCGGACGGAAATGTGGTGTCCAGCCGTGTTCGCTGGCGCACTGCCAGCGCCTTCCGGGTTGAGTTTGTCAAGCAGCCCCTGCGCGACTGGTGAGGCGTTCAACGCGGGCCGCCCGTGGCGCCGCGAATCGCCGGAGCCATAGGTAGATTCCGACGCTGTGGCGCCACCCCATGTCCGGCTAGCATGACAAGTTGCGGTAGCGCCCTTTTCGACCAGGTTTGAGAATCCCGGACATCTGCCGATGGGGCGTGCAGGGCGTTGGACCCGCGCGTGCCGACGTCGCGTCAAACAGCGCGAGGAGCGACGGTGGCAAACCTGACGACCGGCCTGTTGGAACACATCGATGCACGACGGGCCGAAGCAGGCGAGCCCGACGCGAGAACCGATGTCGGCACATCCGTCGTCGCCGCTCCACGTCCGTCCCGGCGGGGCCTCTGGCAATTGCTTTTGGGTGGCGTACTGGTCTGCGTGGCCGGAATCGGCTCGTGGCTGCTTTTGAGCGGCTTTCTTAAACCTCCGCCCGCGGCGCCGGTTCCGCCCGTACCGGTGGTCGCCACGGCAGCGCAAACGGGCGATGTGCCGGTCTATCTTACCGGCCTCGGCACGGTGCAGGCCTACAACACCGTGACCGTCCATGTTCGCGTCGATGGGGTCCTGGACACGGTCGTCTTCGTCGAAGGTCAGGACGTGAATACCGGCGATCTGCTCGCCCAGATCGACCCCGCTCCCTTTCAGGCACAACTCGACGAGGTCGTCGCCACCAAGGCTCGCGACGAGGCGCTGCTCGCCAATGCCAAGCTCGATTTGCAGCGTTATCAGGCGCTGGCCGCGCAAAGCTTCAGCACGTTGCAGCAGCGCGACACGCAACTCGCGCTGGTCGCGCAGGACGCCGCGGCGGTCAAGAACGATCAGGCTCAGATCGACTACGCCGCGATCCAGCTTCGCTACACCGCGATCACCTCGCCGATCGCCGGCCGTACCGGGATACGGATGATCGATGCCGGCAACATTGTCCATGCGACCGACACCTCCGGCCTGGTGGTGGTAACGCAGATCGAGCCGATCTCGGTGCTGTTCATGCTGCCGGAGGATGATTTCGGCCTGGTCAACCGAGAGTTTACGGCCGGACCTCTTACGGTCGCCGCGTCGGGCCGGGCCGACAACAAGGCCCTGGGCCAGGGAACGCTGCTGCTGATCAACAATCAGATCGACCAGGCCACCGGCACGATTCTGCTGAAGGCGACTTTCCCGAACCAGGATCAGGCGCTTTGGCCCGGACAGTTCGTCGATGCGCAGTTGCTCGTCGAGACGCGCCATAATGCGGTGACGGTGCCTTCGGCCGCGGTGCAGCGTGGTCCCCAGGGTGTCTTCGTCTATGTCGTGAAGGCCGATAACACGGTCGAGATGCGGCCGATCAAGGTGTCGGCGGCCAATGCCGGCGGCCCCATGGCGCTGATCGAATCCGGGGTGTCCGCCGGCGAACAGATTGTGGTCGACGGCCAGTTGAAGCTCCGTCCCGGCACTAGCGTCAAGGTGACCGCGGCGGCGGCGTCTCCTCCATGAGCATCTCCGAGCCGTTCATACGCCGTCCGATTGCCACGACACTGCTGGCGGCCGGGTTGCTGGCGCTCGGCATTGTCGCCTTTCCGCTGCTGCCGATTGCGCCGCTGCCGCAGGTCGACTTTCCCACCATCCAGATCTCCACGACGCTGCCGGGGGCCAGCGCGGAAACCGTCGCCGCAACTGTCACGACCCCTCTCGAGCGGCAGTTCGCCTTGATTGCCGGGGTGACCGAGCTGACCTCGACGAGTTCGCTCGGCGCCAGTTCGATCACCGTGCAGTTCAACCTCGATCGCGACATCGATGCCGCGGCCAACGACATCCAGTCGGCGATCAACGCCGCCGGCGGACAGTTGCCGGTCAACCTGCCGAGCCCGCCTAGCTACAAGAAGGTCAATCCAGCGGACTCGCCGATCCTGCTGGTAGCGCTGACCTCGGCCTCGCTGCCGCTCACCGTAGTCGACGACTCCGCCGACAATATCCTGGCCCAGCAACTTTCACAGATCAGCGGCGTGGCGCAGGTTACGATCAACGGTCAGCAGAAGCCCGCGGTCCGCATTCAGATCGACCCGGCAAAGCTCGCATCACTCGGTCTCAGTCTCGAGGACGTCCGGGCACAAGTCGTGAACGCCTCGGCCGACGCGCCCAAGGGCACTTTCGACGGCGCACAGCAGAGCTTCGCGGTCTACGACAACGACCAGATCCTCGACGCGACGCCCTGGAACGACATCATCGTCGCCTATCGCAACGCCGGACCGGTGCGCATCCGCGACATCGGCCGGGCGGTGGACGGAGCCGAGAACACCAAGCTCGCAGCGTGGGTGAACGGCACGCCATGCATCCTGCTCGCCGTCTTCAAGCAGCCCGGCGCCAATGTGATCGATACGGTCGATCAGGTGCGGGCGGCGCTGCCGCACCTCCGAGCGACGATTCCCGCGGCGATCGACGTGACGATCGTGGCCGATCGCACCGAGACGATCCGCGCCTCGGTCGCCGATGTGGAGATGACGCTGGTGATCACCATCGTCCTGGTGGTCGGAGTGATCTTTCTGTTTCTGCGCAGCGCCTGGGCGACGATCATTCCCGGTATCACCGTGCCGCTGTCGCTGGCCGGGACGTTCGCGGCGATGTATGTCCTCGGTTACAGCCTCGACAACATCTCGCTGATGGGGCTCACGATCGCCGTCGGCTTCGTGGTGGACGATGCGATCGTCATGCTGGAGAACATCGTCCGCCACATCGAGGCGGGGCTGACGCCGCTCGAAGCGGCGCTCAAGGGGGCCGGTGAGATCGGCTTCACCATCGTTTCGATCAGCCTGTCGCTGGTCGCCGTGTTCATCCCGCTGCTGCTGATGGGCGGCATCGTCGGTCGCCTGTTCCGGGAGTTCGCGGTCACCGTGACGGTGGCGATTCTGTTCTCGGGTACCATCGCGCTGACCCTGACGCCGATGATGGGCTCGCGCTTTCTCAAGAGCAGTCGGGAGATCCATCACGGCCGCGTCTATCTGTTCTTCGAGCGGATGTTCGACCGGCTGCTCGCCGGCTACGAACGGGGTCTGAAGGGCGTGCTGCGCCACCGCCTGCCGACGCTTTGCGTGTTCCTCGCAACCCTGATGCTCACGGCGGTTCTGTTCATTTTTATCCCGAAGAGCTTCTTCCCGGAGCAGGACACGGGTACCATTTCCGGCAGCGCCGAGGGTGCGCAGGATATCTCCTCGGCGGCGATGTGGAACCATCTCGGCGCGATGGCCAAGATCGTCGGGGAGGACCCGGGCGTCGCGGGCGTCGGCTACAGCGCCGGCTCCTCGACCTTCAACAGCGGCACGTTCTTCATCACCCTGAAGCCCACCGGGCAGCGCGACGCGAGCGCCGACCAGATCATCGCCCGCCTGCGTCCCAAGCTGGCGACGATCACCGGGGCCAATCTCTATCTCCAGGTTCCGCAGGACATCAAGGTTGGCGGCCGGCTCGGTCGGACACAGTATCAGTACACGCTGGAGGACGCCAATCTCGACGAACTCGATGTCTGGGCACCCAAGCTGGTGGCAAAACTCCAGGGACTGAAGCAGCTCGCCGACGTCACCAGCGATCAGCAGGCGAACGCTGCCACGGCGACGCTGACCATCGATCGTGATCGCGCGGCACGTTTCGGCATCCAGCCCACGCTGATCGACGCGACAATCTACGACGCCATCGGCCAGCGCCAGGTGACCCAGTATTTCACCCAGCTCAACAGCTATCACGTCATCCTCGAGGTTGACCCTACGTTGCAGACCGATCCGCGTCTGTTCGCCAGGCTCTATGTCACCTCGCCGCTCACCGGACAGCAGGTGCCGGTGTCGACCTTCGTGCGCCTGGACATGACGAAGACCGCTTATCTCGCCATCAACCATCAGGGCCAGTTCCCCGCGGTGACGATAAGCTTCAATCTGGCGACAGGTACGGCGCTCGGCGACGCGGTGACCGCAATTCAACAGGTCGAAACCGAACTCGCCTCCCCGGCGACGCTGACCGGGTCGTTCCAGGGCACGGCGCAGGCGTTTCAGACATCGCTGGCTTCGCAGCCCTATCTGATCGCGGCCGCGCTGCTGGTCGTCTATCTGATTCTCGGCGTTCTCTATGAGAGCTTCATTCACCCGCTGACGATTCTCTCGACCCTGCCTTCTGCCGGCGTCGGCGCCCTCCTGCTGCTGATGCTGTTCGGCTATGACCTCAGCGTCATCGCCCTCATCGGCATCATCATGCTGATCGGCATCGTGAAGAAGAACGGCATCATGATGGTGGACTTCGCGCTGACCGCCCAGCGCGAGCGGGGCCTGTCGCCGGAGGATGCCATCTATCAGGCCTGCGTGCTTCGCTTCCGTCCGATCATGATGACGACGATGTGCGCGATTTTCGGCGGCTTGCCGCTGATGATCGGCGGCGGCACCGGGGCCGAGCTCCGCCAGCCCCTCGGCTTTGCCATCGTGGGCGGCCTGCTGGTGAGCCAGGCACTGACCCTGTTCACCACGCCGGTGGTTTATCTTTATCTCGATCGGTTGAGCAGCTGGCGCAAACCGCGAGAAGCAACCCCGGTGGTGGCGGTCAGCGGGATATAGGGGGCCATTAGGTCATGCCGTGGTGCCGCAGCCCCGAAAAGATCGAGTGCTGCCCCTATCCGTCGTAGCATCCGGCCAGCCGCGCCCGTTCGCGCACCAGCGCCAGCACCGCTTCGCAGATCGGCAAGGCCTGACCCGTGACGCCGCCGAGTTCCACCACCGCGCCGAGCAGCGCGTCGATTTCCATCGGCCGGCCGCGCTCCAGGTCCTGCAGCATCGAGGTCTTGTGCTCGCCCACCTCGGCCGCCCCGTCGATGCGCCGTTCCAGCGACACCGCGAATTTTATCCCCAGCGCCTCGGCGACCCGCTGGGCCTCGCCCATCATCGCGGCGCACAGCGCGTGCAGGTCGGGCCGCGTGGTGATGCGGTCGAGCGTCGCGCCGGTGAGGGCCGAAATCGGGTTGAAGCAGAGGTTGCCCCACAGCTTCACCCAGATCTCGTCGCGGATGCGCGCGCGCACCGGCGCCTTCAGCCCCGCCGCGATCAGCAGCCGCGACAGCACCTCCGCGCGTGCGCTGCGGCTGCCGTCGGGTTCGCCGAGGCTGAAGCGGTCGCCATAGGTGTGTTCGATCACGCCGGGCTCGACCACCTCGGCCGCCGGATAGACCACGCAGCCCAGGGCCTGCGCCGGCGGCAGCAGGGTCCACAGCACGCCGCCGGGATCGACGCTTTCCACCCGGCGGTCGCGCCAGGGGCCTTCCAGCCCATAGAAATACCAGTAGGGCACACCGTTGACGCCGGTCACCAGGGTGCTGTCCGGCCCCATCATGCGGGCGATCTCAGGCGCGGCGGCGGGCAGGGAATGCGCCTTCAGGGTGACGATGACGAAATCCTGCACGCCCGCCTCGCCGGCGTCGCCGACGCAGCGCGGATGGACCACGATGCGCTCCTCGCCGCTGGTCAGCACGACGCCGCGGGCCTGCATCGCCGCCAGGTGCGGGCCGCGGGCGACGAAGGTCACATCGGCGCCGGCGGCGGCCAGCTTCGCGCCCAAAAAACCGCCGATCGCGCCGGCACCGAAAATGCCAACCTTCATGCGGTGAGCCCGAGTTTTTCGGCGAGCCCGATGCGTTGCAGCTTGCCGGTGGCGCCCTTCGGAATCTCGGTCAGGAACACCACCTTGCGCGGCACCTTGAAGGGGGCCAGCCGCTCGGCGGCGAAGTCGCGCAGCGCCCGCTCGTCGAGTTTGAAGCCCTCGCGCAGCACCACCGCGGCGCCCACTTCCTCGCCGAGTTTCTCGTGCGGGATGCCGAAGGTGACGACCTGCTGGACGGCGGGGTGGTCCATCAGCACCGCATCTACTTCGAGCGGAGAGACCTTTTCGCCGCCGCGGTTGATGATTTCCTTGAGCCGCCCAGTCAGCCGCAGATAGCCTTGTTCGTCGAGCGCGCCCTGGTCGCCGGTGCGGAACCAGCCGTTGGTGTAGGCGGTGGCGTTGGCCTTGGGATTGTTCTCGTAGCCCGCGGTCACGTTGCGCCCGCGGATGACCACCTCGCCGATGGTCCCGGGCGCCAGCAGCGTGCCGGCCTCGTCCATGACGGCGATCTCGGGACCGGCGGCGATGCCGACCGAGCCGGCGAAGCGCGGACGCGGCGGCAGCGGGTTGCTGGCCATCTGGTGCGCCGCCTCGGTCATGCCGTAGGCCTCGATGACCGGCGCGTGAAAAGTCTCCTCTAGCGCCGTCATCACTTGCGGCGGCAGCGAGGCCGAGGACGACCGGACGAAGCGCAGCCGGGCGCGGGCGATGATCTCCTTGTTGCGCGCGGCCAGCGGCAGCAGCGCCTGGTGCATGGTCGGCACCGCGCTGTACCAGGTCGGCCGCACCGCATCGAACCAGGCGAAGAACTTGAAGGCGTTGAAGCCCGGCGTGCAGCACACGCTGGCCCCGGCGGCGATCGAGGCCGACACCGCCGCGATCAGCCCGTGAATGTGGAACAGCGGCATGATGTTGAGGCAGACGTCGCCGGGCACGAGCGCCAGGCTGTCGGCGACGTTGTAGGCCGAGGCGGTGACGTTGCGCTGGCTGAGCGGCACGATCTTCGGCCGCGAAGTGGTGCCGGAAGTGTGCAGCACCAGCGCGATGTCGTCGGCCTGCGCCACGCCGCCCGACGCCGGGGCGCCGGCGAGCGGCCGCTCGGGGTGCAGGGTGAAGTCGCCGGCGACCTCGCCGGGCACCAGCTCGAGCAGCGGAATGCCGCGTTCGGCGGCGACCTCGCGGGCCGGGGTTTGCACGCCCTGCTGGACCACCAGTGCCTTCGCCTTGAGATCGTCGAGGTAGAAGCCGAACTCCTCGGCCCGGTAGGCCGGGTTGAGCGGGGCGGTGGTGGCGCCGCAGGCGATCGCCAGGAAGGCGGTGGCCATCTCCGGCCCATTCGGCAGCACGATCGCGACCCGGTCGTTGCGGCCGATCCCCATGCCGTTCAGCGCCGCCACGGTGCGCGCCGCGAGTGCCCGTAGGCCGCCGTGGGTAAGCGCCGGGCGCTCGGGCGCGGCGATGGCGGGGGCGGCCTCGGCGCCGCGGGTCAGCAGCTGGGTCATGGTGTCGGCGTCATGGGTGGTCACGGACGGTCTCCTTCTGGGCACCTTCGTGCTGGGCCAGATACCCCCTCCCGCGACTCGGGTGAAGCCATCCCAACAGGGCAAGCCCGGCGCACCTGCCATGTGCGGCCGGCGGCGACGGTCCGCGGCCGCCTCCCCGGGCCGGACAGTGACGCCGCCTTGCCGGCAAATCTCCGCAGGGACACAATAACCCCCCAAAGAGTCTGCCATCCTGCGGCGTCGGCCCATGGAATGCGGAGAAGCCTGGAATGAATTCGTCCACACATTACCTCGCACGACTGATCGGCATTTTCGTCATTGTCGTCGAGGCAGCGGTACTGGTGCGCCCAAACGAGATAATCGACGCCATGGTTGGCGACCATTCGGCCATTGTTGTTATGGCCATGATCAGCCTGGCCGCCGGTATTGCGATGGTGCTGGCGCACAATATCTGGTCAGGCGGTGTATTGCCGGTGGTTGTCACACTGGTCGGGTGGTTGATGCTCGCGAAGGGGATTCTGCTATTGCTGCTTGCGCCCGCAATCCTTGATCGTCTGTTCGAACAGATGCATGACGGCGAGCATATCTATCTCTATCTCGCGCCCTCCTTCCTGTTCGGCCTTTATCTGACCTGGGCTGGTTTCGCCGCACCGGCGCCGCCCGGTGCGCCTCGCCGCCGGTAATGGGCTGACATCGGCCGGGCTCCCGCCGCGTCGGTCAGCGGCAGGCCGCGCCGCGCCGGGGCATCTCCAGGAAACGCACCAGGCAGGCCCCGAACCGGGCGTCGAATTCAACCCCGGCGGCGCCCATGTGGCCGGTCGGCGCCGCAGGCCGGTCGATCAGCAACAGAGGCATGCCGGCGCCGCGGGCCATCGCGGCACGGCCATCCGGGTCGGGTTCGTAGGGGTCGTCGCGCAACTGCGCGAGCGCCAGCGGCACGCCGCGCGCGGCGCGCATCCGCTCGGCGAAGTCCGCCAGTGCCTGGCGCCAGCGCTCCGGGCTGGTGCCATGCGCGGCGGGTTCCATCGCGGCGACGGCGTCGGCCAGGTCGGGGCGCGCCAGCGCGGCCAGCGCGATGAAGGCGCCGCGCGAATGGCCCGCCACCACCACCCGCCGGTAGCGTGCCGCGCGCAGCCCGGCGAGACCGCGCAGCAAAGCCTCGCCCCCCGGACCCAGCGGGTCTTGGTGGGGGGTGCGGTCGAACCGCCAGATGTCGTAGCGGTCGCGGGCGAGGCGGGCGACCCAGTCCGCTTCCGGCGGACCGTTCGGCTCGGCGTCGGGATCGTAGGCCTCGTGCAGCCAGACCAGCGCCCCGCGCGCGGCGGCGGGGCCGGTCAGGCGAAAGTTCGGCGAGGGGACGAAAGGCGCCGCCTTCGGCAACGGCGCGCCGGCGGCGACAAGCAGCAGCCCGCGGCGGGTCAGTCGAAGCATGCGGCCAGAAGCTGGGCGAAGGCGCGGGCGCGGTGGCTGGTGGCGTGCTTTTCCGCCGGGTCCATCTCGCCGTAGGTCCGCGCCTCGCCGAGCGGGACGAACATCGGGTCGTAGCCAAAACCCCGCGCGCCGCGCGGCGGCCAGATCGCGGTGCCCTCGACGCGGCCGAGGAAGGTGGCCGTCTCGCCGTCCGGCCAGGCCAGGCAGAGCGCGGCGGTGAACCAGGCCCGGCGATCCGCATGGGCGCCGATTTCCGCCTGCACCCGCCGCATGGCGAGCGAAAAATCCTTCGCCGGCCCCGCCCAGCGCGCCGAAACCACTCCCGGGGCGGCGCCCAGGGCGGCGACCGAAAAGCCCGAATCGTCGGCCAGCGCCGGCAGCCCCGACGCGCGGGCGGCGGCCAGCGCCTTCAGCCGCGCGTTGCCGACGAAATCCGGCGCGGTTTCCTCCGGTTCGGGCAGGCCGAGCGCCGCTGCCGACACGCAATCCACCCCGTGCGGGGCGATCAGGTCAGAAATTTCGCGCAGCTTGCCCGGGTTGTGGCTGGCGATCACCAGCCGGCTCCCCGCGGACAGGCGCCGCGCCATCAGGCCAGGTCCAACGCCGCGCGCTGCATGGTGAACAGCCCGCCCGTGCCGAGCCGGGCGAGGGCGAGAAGCTCCTGGAACTGGGCCTCGCTGAACGGCGCCTTTTCCGCCGTCGCCTGGATCTCGACGATGCCGCCGGCGTCGGTGAGGATGAAATTGGCGTCGGCCTCGGCGCCGCTGTCCTCGGCGTAGTCGAGGTCGAGTACGGCCGTCCCGCCCACCAGCCCGCAGGAGACGGCGGCGACCTGGCCGGTAATGGGCGAGGTTTTCAGCACGTTCATGCGGACCAGATGGCGGCAGGCCAGCGACAGCGCAACCCAGGCGCCGGTGATCGCCGCGCAGCGCGTGCCGCCATCGGCGTTCAGCACGTCGCAATCCAGCGTGATGGTCATCTCGCCCAGCGCCGCGCGGTCGATGACGGCGCGCAGCGAGCGGCCGATCAGCCGCTGGATCTCCTGGGTGCGGCCGGATTGCTTGCCGCGGGCGGCCTCGCGCTCGCCGCGGGTGTGGGTGGCGCGCGGCAGCATGCCGTATTCGGCGGTCACCCAGCCCAGGCCGGAATTGCGCAGGAAGCCGGGCACGCGGGCCTCGACGCTGGCCGCGCAGAGCACCTCGGTGCCGCCCATGCGGATGAGCACGGAGCCTTCGGCGTGGTGGGCGAAGCCGGGTTCGATGGAAACGACGCGCAGCGCGTCGGGGGTACGGCCGGAGGGGCGCATGAGCGGGAATCCTTGGTATGTCGAGTGCGCCTATGCGCGGGCGCGGCGCGGCGCGCAAGCCGCGCGGCCGAACCGGGCATCGCCGGAAGGGACGTTGACGCGCAAGGATTGTTTCCCCATCTCTCGGGATGCTGTCAGACTGTCCCCATGGTCCGGCTGACCCACCCAGGCATGACCCCACCCGATACCCCCCATGGCCCGGTGACGATGCGCCCGCCGCTGGCTGCCCGTCCCGTCCCGGCGCCGCTCGACGCCCGCTCGGCCGCGGTGCTGCGCGAGATCGTCGAGCAGTACGTGGAGACCGGCGAGCCGGTCGGCAGCCGCACGCTGTCGCGCCGGCTGCCGATGAGCCTGTCGCCGGCGACCATCCGCAACGTCATGGCCGACCTGACCGACGCCGGCCTGCTGTTCGCCCCGCACACCTCGGCGGGCCGGCTGCCGACCGAGTTGGGGCTGCGCCTGTTCGTGGACGGGCTGCTGCAATTCGGCGAACTCGCCGAGGACGACCGCGAGGCGATCGGCACCGCCGTCGCCGCCGCCGGGCGCAGCCTGGAGGACACGCTGGCCGAGGCCTCGGCCATGCTGTCCGGCCTGTCGTCCGCCGCCGGTCTGGTGCTGGCGCCGAAGTCCGAGGGCGCGGTGCGCCATATCGAGTTCGTGCCGCTGGGCTCCGGCCGAGCGCTGGTGGTGCTGGTGAACGCCGACGGGCAGGTGGAAAACCGCATCATCGAGATCCCCCCCGGCGTGCCGCCCTCGGCCTTGCAGCAGGCCGGCAACTACCTCAACGCCCGGCTGTCCGGGCGCGGGCTGGCGGAACTGCGCCGGCTGGTGGCCGAGGAGATGGCGGCCAACCGCACCGAGCTGGACGCCTTGTCCGCGCAGGTGGTGGAAGCGGGCCTGGCGACCTGGACCGGCGAGGGAAGGGGCGGCAGCCTGATCGTGCGCGGCCAGGCGCGGCTGCTGTCGGACGTGACGCAACTGGAGCGGCTGACCGCGATCCAGATGCTGTTCGAGCGGCTGGAGACGCAGGAGACCATGCTGCGCCTACTCGAGCTGGCCGAAAGCTCCGACGGGGTGCGCATATTCATCGGCGCCGAGAGCGGGCTGTTCGGTGCCTCCGGCCTGTCGATGGTGGTGGCGCCGGCGCGCAACGCGGCCAACCGGATTGTCGGCGCCATCGGCGTGATCGGGCCGACCCGCATCAACTACGGCCGCATCATCCCGGTCGTGGACTACACCGCGCATCTGATCGGGCGGCTGCTGGGCTGACCGGAAACGGCGCCGGTCACGACGTCCGGGGCGCGGCCGCCGGCGCCGGGCCAGCGGGCGGTGGCGGCAGGTGCGCCAGCAGGAAATCGCGCAACGGCTGGGTGTCGCCATGCTCGGCCTGGTCCAGCGCAGTCCACAAGTCGCCGAAGCCCAGGTCCGTGTCGTGCAACATGCCGGCGAAAGTCCGGAACGGCAGGAGCAGCGCCACCGCCCGCGCGATGCCGGCCGCGCTGGAGAGATCCAGGTCTGCCAGCCGGCCGGCGGCGATATCCAGCTGGCCGCGAAACAGCATGACCCCCTGGCTCGAAATGAACTCGTTGAAGTCGCGGTCGGCGCTCTCGCCGTCCTTGCGGGCCTCCTCGGCCGGGTCGGGGACCGACAGGACGCGGAAGCTGTCGAGCAGCCTCGCGATCTGGGCGTCCACCTGCTCGGCGATCGGGTCGCTATCGCCGCCGAACCGAAAATTCGTTGCCAGAAGCAGGTAATCGTAAAGGTCGCCGCGGATCGCCGTCATCCGGTTATTGAAGCGAACCACGTCCCGCTCGCGGTCGCCGATGACGATGTTCTCGAACTCCTGCGTCATCTCGACCACGATCGTGTCGCGGTTGGTCTTGGGCAGCTTGCGCGAGGTGATCGAAACGAGGGAGACGATCCCCGCCTGGACCAGGCCGGCGAGGTGCGTAACGACTGTGTCGTAGAGCGTCCGCTCGATATAGAGCGGGGGCTGGCGCACGCGCAGGCTCATGATCTGCAGCTTGCGGCCGATCGGTTCCGCCAGCAGCATCGGCAAGCGACGCCCGCGGACGCGCGTCTTCTCGGGCTGCGGCGTCCATGCCAGGGGCGCGCCGAACTCCAGTAGCAGAATGCTGCTCACCACCGGCAGGGGGAAGGCGGAGATGTTGCTGGCGCCGACCTGCTCCTTGACGAGCGCTTCCAGGGTGGTCGGGCGAACCGTCCAGCCGATGGGGGGACGCGCGATGACATAGGAAGCGTCGGGCGCCGAGATGGGCTCGTCCGGTTCCTGTTGCTCGGCCGCGCCGGCCTGGGGGACGCGCTCGATTTCCTCCGCCGGGACGCCCTTCTTGTCCAGCGTCGCGGCGGCCTGCTGCAGGGGCAACGGCGCGGCGGGACGCCGGAGGAACTCAATCCAGCCGATCGCGCCGATCAGCGCCAGCAGGACGACGACCATCAGGATGCCGGCGGTGATCCGTTCGGCGCTGGAACTCGCCCGCGCGAACCACGCCAGCAGAACCCCCTCCAGGGCGAGCGTCAACAGCGCCAGCGCGCCGTAGGCGCCGGTCCGTCCGACCTCCTTGATAATGCCAACCCGGCCCTTCGCCTGCGTCGCCGCGTGCCCCGACACCACCGCCCCCCTGCTGTTGTGCGGATGTTGACACGAACGGACGCGTCTGGCCCAGCCGCGCTGCATATTTCGACGGTTCGGGCGATCAATTTGTCGCGGCGCCAACCCAGCCGCCACGACGTGCCGCGGGCGGTTGGTCAGCCGCCGACGGCGATGCCGGCCCGGACCTCCCCGATCGCCTCATCGACCAGCCGCAGCTCGGCCGCGCGGTGTCCGGCCTTGTCGTGGCTTGCCACCTCGAGCTCGACGCGCGCGTTCTGCAGGGCGTGCAGCGCGTTGAACATGTGCGGCTGCGCCGCGGCGACGCAGCCCGCCCCGAAGCCAATTCCGACCAGAATTGCCGCATCGGCGGCGACGATCAGCCGGCGGCGCGCGGTCTGCGACGGCACGATGTGCGTGATCATCGGACATTCCTCTCAAGGGCGCCGAAATTTGTAGCGAAATCGGAACGAGACCAACCCGTTCAGGTGGCGACAAGGGCGGGGTCAGTCGGACGGTCGGGCCCGCGCCGATGCTGCGCGGCTGCCGATCAGTTGGATCTGCGCCTGGCTGAGTTCCCAGATGTGCGGCGGCAGCGGGATGAAATGGACACGCTCCAGGATGGCCGCCTTGTCCTCCGACGGCTCGACGCACCACAGCAGGAACCGCCGCAGCGCCGCCGCGGTCGCCGGGTCGCGCTGATGCCGGGAGACGATCGCATATTCGTAGGTGACCAGCGGATAGGACTTCTCGCCGGGCGCGAAGGCGAGCGTCAGCCGTTCGTCCGGCGGCGTTCGCGGACCCAGCGCGGCGGCGGCGGCGCCGACGCTCTCAGTGGTCGGCAGCACGAAGCGGCCGTAGCTGTTTTTCAGCGCGGCGGTACCGAGCCCGGCCTCGGCGATGGCGTTGGCGAACGGGATGCCGACGTAGCCGATGGCGTAGGGGGTGGCCGTGAGGGCGTCCAGCATCCCGATGTTGCCGGTCGCGGCGAGGCCACCGGGAACCTCGGGCCAGGCGATCGTGGTTCCGTAATCCAGCTTGTCCCCCCACGATGGCGTGGAGAAGCTGAGGAACTGGGTGAGCGCGAAGGTGTCGCCGGAGCCGTCGCCGCGATGGACCGGGACGATCGCGTGGTGCGGCAGGTCCAGCCCGGGATTGAGCGTGGCGATCTGCGGCGCATCCCAGTTGCGGATCGCGCCGGTGTAGATGCCGGCGAGGGTGGGGCCATCGAGCCTGAGGTTCGGCGTGGCGAGGCCGGGCAGGTTGTAATTGATGGTCTGCGCCGCGATCGCCATCGGAATGTTCAGCATGTCGGGGTTGCGGTCGACCTGGGCGTCCGACATGAAGGCGTCCGAGGTGCCGATCTCCACGCCGCCAGCGGATGCCTGCTTGATGCCGGCCTCCGAGCCGGTGCCGGCAAGCGTGATGGCGACGCCCGCATGGGTCTTTTCATAGTCGGCGACCCAAATGGTGAACAGCGGCAGCAACAGGGTGGAGCCGGTCTCGGCCAGGATGATGTCCGCGGCGAGGACGGGACGCGGCGCCCCGGCAGCCAGGCCGAGGCAGGCGAAGAGCAGGCAGGCGTTGAGCCCGAGCGACCAGCGGACGGGGGTTTTCATCGCGAGGGCACCCCGTCGGTATGCCCCGCGGGGCGGCCGACTTCCGCGAGGTTCATGCCCGCGGTCTCGATCCGGGCGGCCCAGGTGACGAGAGCGCCCAGGATGGATGTCCCGACGAGGATGTCGAGCAGCGGGCCGGTGCCGATTTCGTCCAGCAGGATGGGAAACATGAAAGCGGCGGCGACCGCGCCGATCTTGCCGACGGCCGCGGCGAAGCCGGCGCCGGTGCCGCGGATCTCGGTGGGGAAGACCTCGCCGGCGATCAGGTAGGTGTGCGCGCTCGGGCCGAGATTGGTCATGAAATTGAACAGCATGAAACCGCAGAAGATCATCGCGACCTGCGTGCCGCCGGCGAAATTTCCGGCCATCGCGGCGATCAACAACCCGATGGCGCAGCCGACGAAGCCGATCACCTGGAGCCGGATGCGGCCGACATGGTCGGTCAGCAGCATGGCCACGACGATGCCGATGATCAGCAGCGCCGTGATCATGGCCGCGCCCTTGGCGGCCAGGATGTCGTTCAGGATCAGGTCGCTGACGCTGCGGACGTGATCGACCTGGCCGCCGAACGCGGCGCCCAGGATGGTGGGGGTGAAAATGCCGACGCCATAGCTGCCGATATCCTGCAGGAACCACGGCAACGCGGCCAGGATGGTGGCCCGGCGCAGGCGGGCGCTGAACAGGGCGCCGATGCCGGTCCTGTTGCCCTGGTCCGCGGGATCGATGGCGAGCGCGCGCCGCAGGGTGACATTGCTCGGATAGAGCGGGTTGCGCCGTAGCAGGCGCTGGGTCGCCGCCTCCGCGCGGTCGTGGTCGCCGCGGATGTGCAGCCAGTTGGCGCTCTCGGTGATGTAGAAACGGCCGACCGTCACGGCCATGGCTGGGAGGATGGCGGTGGCATACATCCAGCGCCAGGCATCCAGGCTCGGAAAAGCGGATAGGACGAAATAGCCGATGGCGGTGCCGCTCAGCGCGCCCACGGCCTGGAACGTATAGGCAGCGAGCACCAGCCGGCCGCGGTTCCAGCTGCAGATGCTTTCGGAAATGATCAGATGGGCGGTGGGATAGTCGCAGCCCAGCGCCACGCCGAGGCCGAACAGGCAGATCACTAGCAGGACGAAATTGGTGCAGAAGACCAGCAGCACCAGGAAGGCCACGAAGATGATCATCTCGACGATGAACATCGTCTTGCGGCCAAAGCGGTCGGCCATGCCGCCCAGGCCGAAGGCGCCGATCAGGATGCCTAACAGGCTGGCCGCGCTGATCAGGCCGTTGCCGGCCGTCGGGATGCCGAATTCGCGCGAGATCAGCGGCAGCGCCACGCCGGTGACGAACACGACGAAGCCGACAAAGAACTTGCCCGACGCGGCGAGCGTCCAGATGCGCCATTGCATGGCCGTCATCGGCACCGATGTCAGCATCGTGCCGTCGGCCCACATCGGGCGCTCGTCGATGTAATGCTGGACCGAGCGCCGGGCGGGCTGAATCGGCAGGATCATGTCCGGGGCGTCAGGCATAGTCGCTGCTACTCCACGCTCGATGGCGCCGGGGGGCGACGCAGTTCTGGCGGAGCCGGTGCGAACGACCAGGCGGTGATCGCGCTGGTTCCGGCGCAGGCGGTTGCACGTATCGGTTGGAGGACCCGATCGGGCGCCGAGTTGCATCAACGGTCACGCGGATCGGTATGAATCACCCCGGATTACCGGTGAGTTTGGCGTCCTTGTTGGGCTGGCGCAAGCTTTGGGTGCCGGTTCAACCGCAAATCAAGGTGTGTCCTGTCCCGGCGCGGACCGGGCGAATCCGGTCAGGCATTGTGCCGCCGCCGGGTATGCTACGATGGGCGGGCGCCTCACCGGAAAGGCCGGACGCATGTTTTCTGTCGGACAGACGGTCTACCACAAGACCAACGGGCGCAGCGGCACCGTCCTGGAGTGCGACGGCGACCGCGTCTATATCGCGCAGCCCAACGGGGTCGAGGCGGACTTCGCCGCCGACGCGCTGACCGCCGCCCCTCCCGCGGAGAAGAAGCCGCCGGGCCCCGCGGCGCCGGCGCGCGTCCTGACCCAGCGCGACATCGCCCCCGAGCACCACAAGGTTCTGGCGATCGTTGCCGCCTCGACCATCCAGGCGGTGGCGGTTCTCTTCGAGCGGCGGACGGCGCGGAAGTTCAGTTCCCTCGATGTTGCCGGGAAGCTGAACGTCATCGCCGAGGTGACGGCGGTTCCGTACCGGACGATGAAGGAATTCAGCGACCGCCCCGGCACGCTGCGCCTGATGATGGGCAAGGGCCTGGCCGACAGTCAGGCCCAGTCCGTCTGACGCCGGCATTTACCGGTTTGTCACCGCTTTGCGGGACGCTGCGCGCTCAATCGCGCGGAGGCCCAGAGCGTGGCGCCGAAACCATCGGACGGTGCCGCCGGCAGATTGCTGGTGGTGGACGACGAGGCGGTACCCCGCCTGATCGTGGCCCGCGCGGCCGCGACGCTGGGCATCGCGGCCGACGGTGCGGCCAGCCTGGCCGAGGCGGTGGCGCGCATCGAGGCGGTCGCCTACGACGTCGTCGTGCTCGACCTCGGCCTGCGCGACCACGACGGCATCGAACTGCTGCGCTGCCTGCGCCAGGCCGGGTCGGACGCGGTACTGGTGTTCGTCTCCGGCTTCGACGAGCGGGTGCGCCAGGCCGCCGCCCGCCTGGCCGCGGCGCTCGGGCTGCGGGTGGCCG
>CAYWOW010000018.1:0-40733 GCA_964459005.1 uncultured Acetobacteraceae bacterium | reverse complement strand
GAGATCAGGCAAGCACCGCTGGCGGTGCGCGAGCCGTTCCGCCCGCCCGCCTGGGACACGGTACCGCCAAATGCGCCGACCACAGCTTCGGGCGCGCAGGTGCCAGCATGGTCGGCCAGTGCGCCGGCCGCGCCAACGGTGCCGGCAGCCCCAGCAGCGCCGGCGGCGTCCACCGGGCCGGCGCAGGGCGATGTGTTTCTGGACGGTACCCGAGTCGGACGCTGGATGTCGGACCGGCTGGCACGGGACGTCGATCGTCCACAGTCCGGCGTGACGGGATTTGATCCGCGGCTGGGCCCGGCCTGGCCCGGCTCCTTGCATGGGACATAAGTGGTGGGGAGCCGAGCGATGGCCGAGGGCGTATTGCTGTTGGGCCCGATCCTGTTCCAGGATTTCGAGTTGCCGGAGCGGGTACGTTGGGGCGGTCAGCAGCGGCTGACCGTGCACAGCCTTCCCGGCGGGGTGCGGGTGATCGATTCGCTGGGCCGCGACGATTCCGACATCGTCTGGTCGGGCGTGTTCAGCGGCGACGACGCGGCGGTGCGGGCGCGGGCACTCGACCTGATGCGGGCGGAGGGCAGTTCCTGGCCACTGACCTGGGAATGGTTTTTCTACACCGTGGTGATCGCCCGCTTCGATGCCGACTACGCGCGTTCCAACTGGATTCCCTATCGCGTTACCTGCAAGGTCGTGCGCGACGAGACGGCGGCGGCCGTGGAGGCCACGGTTTCGCTGGCCACCAGTGTGCTGAGCGATCTTGCCAGTGCGCAGGGTCTCGGCAGCACGGTGGCACTCGGCGGGGCGATCGACTCGCTTGCCCCCGCGCAGGCGACACAACCCGGGAGCAGCGCCTATGTCGGCGCGAGTACAGCGCTGGCGGCAGCATCGCAGCAGATCGACACCGGCATTACCGGGACCGAGGGGCAGCTTGGCACCGTGTCGGTGTCGGATGCCGCGGGGTTGGACACGACCACCAACTTGGCCGGGCAACTCGCGGCGCTGACGGCAACGCGCGGTTATGTGGGCCGGGCCGTGGCGAACCTGGCAAACGCGGACGCGTGAGGGACCATGCGCACGATCACGGTGACCGGCGGTAATTTGTTCCAGGTAGCGGCGCAGCAGCTTGGCGACGCCACGCAGTGGATTCGTATCGCCCAGGCGAACGGGCTGTCCGACCCGATGCTGACGGGGTTGGTGACCTTGAGTATCCCGGCCACCGATCCTTCGGCGGGAGGTGGCATTGCAACTCAATAGTGGTCTGCTGGATCCGTCTGTAGCGGTGCGCTATCCGCGACTGCGTGTGCTGGCTAATGGCGATCTCGTGCCGGGTGCCTTCGAGGCGGAGGTGATGAACAACAGCCACTTTGCCGCGGATCGCTTCCGGTTGGGACTGGCGCTGTCGGCTGACCCGACACGGGGTCCGGCGTGGTGGGCCGATCAGGACGACGTGCTGATCGATATCGCGATCTCGCTCGGTGGTGACTACCTGAACCTGCTGCACGGCAGGACGGACTCGGTGGCGATCGATCTACTCGGCGATGCGGTACGGCTGACCGGTCGTGACCTGAGCGCGGAACTGATCGAAGCGCGCGCGCAGGGGACCTTCGCCAACCAGACGTCGAGCGACGTCGCTACGACTCTGGCAGGCCGACATGGGCTGTCAGCAGATGTGCAGGCCACGACCACCCCGGTGGGACGCTATTGGGAACTGGAGCACGACAGCCTCGTACTGGACGGGTTCGCGCGAGTGACCACGGAGTGGGACTTGCTGGTGACGCTGGCGCAGTACGAGGGGTTTGGCGTGTGGGTGCAGGGAACGACACTGCATTTCCGCGCAGCGGACACGTCGACACCGCCGACGGTATTGCAGATGGCGGAACTAAGCGCGCTGCACCTGGAGCGGTCACAGATACTGGCGCAAGGTATCGAGGTGACGGTGAAAAGTTGGCACAGCCGGGCCGCACAGTGCACCGTGCAGACGGTGTCCGCGAACCAGGCGAGCGGAGCGGATGGGACGACGCAAAGCTATGTCTACGTCGTACCCAATCTCACGCCGGACGTGGCGCTGAAGCTGGCGCAGCAGCGACTGGCGGAGCTCGTCCAGCACGAGCGGGTGATCGTGACCGAGATGCCGGGGGAACTGTCGCTGGCGCCGGGCCAGCAGATCCTGCTGCAAGGTACCGGGACGGCGTTCGACCGTACCTATGTGATCGATTCGGTGGAACGGCGGCTTGATGTGTCGCACGGCTTCACGCAGCAGATGCGTGCGCGCAGCGCCAGCGCGACCGTGTAGACACCATCAAGGTTGGGCATCCCATGGAACGACTCCTGAATGCGCTGAAGGCGCAGGCGGCATCGCTGGATCGTTTGCTTGGTCAGCCCCGCTTCGGGGTGGTGACGAGCGTCGACCCAGCCCGGTATGCGGCGCGCGTCTCTCTGCAGCCCGAATGTGTGCTGACCGGCTGGCTGCCGGTACTGTCCGCCTGGACCGGGGCGGGATGGGGCGCGGTGTGTCTGCCCGCGCCGGGCGACCAGGTGCTGGTGGTGCCGCAGGAAGGCGATGCTGAGCACGGCGTGATCGTCGGTGCGAGCTATAGCGATTCAGCCCACCCGCCGGCGGCGCCAGCGGGCGAACTATGGCTCGTGCACAACAGCGGAGCAGCAATGCATCTGTGCAACGACGGTACGGTGCAGATTGTCGGCGACCTGCATGTCAATGGCGACGTCTATGATCGTCAAGGGCCGCTGGCACGCCTGCGTGGCCACTACGACGCGCACACCCATGGCGGCCTTGGCTCACCGCCAAGTCCGCAGGACTGATCGTCGGAGACGACAACGGAGTAATTGGATGTCCGATCTGCAGCACCAGTTCGGTTCCGACCTTTCGGTCGGGCCAATCGGTGACCTGGCGACCGTGAACGGTTCCGAGCTGGGTCAGCAACGCGTCCTGCGCCGATTGTTGACCAATTCTGGCGACTACATCTGGCAACTTGGATACGGCGCAGGACTCGCTCAGTTCGTCGGACAGCCGGCGGACGCGACCCGCATCCGCGCGGTGATTCGCAGCCAGATCTTCAAGGAGACAGCGGTGGCACGTACCCCGGAACCGGTGGTTGACGTGGTTTCAGACGGGATCGGCACGGTCTCGGTGCAGGTGAGCTACACCGACACCGAGACCGACAGGACCCAAGTGCTCGGTTTCACCCTCGGCGACGGAACCTGACCCATGCAGTTGCAGCTGCAGACTTTTTCCAGCCTGGTCTCGACAGCGGCCGCCGCGGTCCAGGGCTCCGCAAGACAGCTCATCGACTTGACGGTCGGCTCGACGTTGCGCGCGCTGCTGGAAGCGAGTGCTTCGGTCGGACTGTGGATGCAGTGGCTGATCCTGCAAGTGCTGCAGATGACCCGGGCGGCCACCAGCGCAGGCGCGGATCTCGACAGCTGGGTAGCCGATTTCGGCCTGACACGGCTGCCAGCGGTGGCGGCCACGGGATCAGTGACCTTCTCGCGCTTCACGCCGACCAACTCGGCGCTGGTGCCGCTGGGGACCCAAGTGAAGACGGCCGATGCCTCATTGGCGTTTGATGTCACGCAGGACACTACGAACACGACCTGGAATGCCACGCTGAACGGCTACCTTATACCAGCCAACCAAGCCGCCGTGACCGTACCTGTGGTGGCTGAAGTGGCAGGAAGTTCCGGCAACGTGCAGGCCAATACCATCACGCTAATCTCAGCGGCGATCTCGGGGGTCGATACCGTGACGAACGCACCGGCGTTCACCAACGGGATCGACGCCGAGACTGACGCAGCGCTGCGGGCGCGGTTTCAGAATTACATCAACACGCGCTGTCAGGCGACGGCGAGCGCAGTCAGTTATGCCGTGTCGTCGGTGCAGCAGGGACTAACCTGGACGATCCAGGAGAACACCACCGCAGCCGCGATCTACACACCCGGCAACTTCGTGGTGACGGTGGACGACGGGACGGGCGACCCGAGCAGTGCGCTGCTGGCGAACGTGCAGACTGCCATTGCTGCTGTCCGGCCGGTGGGATCTGCTTTCCAGGTGATGGGGCCCAGCGTGGTTGCGGCGAACATTTCCCTGACAGTGACTGCGGCGGCGGGCTACACCCAGGCGCAGGCCGTGGCAGCCGTGGGGACCGCGCTGACGGCGGCGGTAAATGCTGGCGGAATGGGCGCCGGGTTCATGTTTGGGACGATCTACCAAGTGGCCCTGAACTGTCCCAGCGTGACCGCTGTCGAGGGGGTGACGCTGAACGGGGCGACCTCCGACCTGACCGTAACGCAGGCGCAGGTGGTTCGCGCCGACACGATCGCAGTGTCCTGACATGGCAACGGGAGATCAGGCCAACATCGCGTTACGGCTGCGAGCGGTGCTGCCGGCACGATGGTTCCCCGACACGGCGGCGGGTACCGCGAGCAACACGCCTATCCTCGACGCGATACTGGCCGGCATCGCCAGCGCCTGGGCACAGGTTTTCTCGGCTCTGAGCTATGCCACGCTGCAAGCGCGCATCGCTACGGCGACCGACGTGTTCCTGGACATGATCGGGGTGGACTTCTTCGGCACCACAATGACGCGCCAGCAATCGGAAGGCGATGCGCACTATCGGGCGCGACTGCAAGCCGCGATGCTCCAGCCCAGGGGAACGCGGGCTGCGCTGGTGCAGGCACTGGTTACTCTGACCAACCGCACGCCGGCGATTTTCGAGCCCGCGCGGCCGCCCGACACGAGTGCCTGGGGCGTGGCCTGCGGTTGGGGGGTTGCGGGCGGGTGGGGCAACCTCGCCATGCCATTCCAGTGCCTGGTCACTGCGTTCCGGCCGCAGGGCGGCGGGGTGTCGGTCGTCGCGGGTTGGGGCATTCCTATGGGTGGCTGGGGGGGCGGGGCGATCGAGTACGCCAACGCGTCGATGGAGAGCGAAGAGGTGAGCGACGAACAGATTGCCGCCACCGTCGCCGGGGTGATGCCGGCCGCCACGATTGCCTGGCTGCGTATTTCCAATTGAGGGCCACCAATGGACCGTACGATCGTTTATCCGGGCAGCATTCCGCTCGACACGGACCTGCTGCAACTCAACCGCAACACCATGATTGCGCTCGGCGCGCTGATGAAGGCGGTGCTTGGGACCGCGACGGTGGCCGATGGGCTCGTTGTCTCGCCGACGACGCCGAATTCGATGTCGGTGTCCGTCGGGCCGGGCAGCATCACCGCGTTCACGGTGGTTGATACCACGTCGTTCGGTTCCCTGCCGGCGGACAGCGATGGCCTGCTGAAGATGGGAGTGAATCTGGAGCCTACCACGCTGACCTTGTCGGCGCCTACCATCGCCGGGCAGAGCGTGGCTTGGCTGATCGAGGCGGCGTTCGTCGAGACCGACACCAATCCGATTGTGTTGCCCTATTACAACGCGAGCAATCCGGCGCAACCCTGGCTGGGACCGGCCAATGCCGGAACCGCACAACCGACGTCGCGGGTGCAGCAGGTGCAGATACAGGCACGCTCCGGCGTGGCCGCTGCGACCGGCAGCCAAGTACCTCCGCCGGTCGATGCAGGCTGGGTAGGGCTTGCCGTGGTGACGCTGGCCTACGGCCAGAGCGCGGTGGGGCCTGGTGCTATCATGCCGTGTGCGAGTACACCGCTGTTGCCATACCGGTTGCCGCAGCTCCGACCGGGATTCACGTCGCTGCAGGCGTTCACAACGAGCGGCGTGTTTGTGGTGCCGAACGGAGTGACCCAGGCCAAAGTGACCGTTATTGGCGGCGGCGGGGCGGGAGGAACGGATGCCACTGTCCCAGGCGGCGGCGGTGGCGCCGGCGGCCGGGCGGTTGGAATCGTGACCGGACTTGTGCCTGGCAGCACGATCTATGTCACGGTCGGTGGCGGTGGTGTGGCATCGGCGACGCCAGCTCCAGGCGGGCCGGGGGGCACCTCCAGCTTTGGGTCATACCTGTCGGCGACCGGCGGTGCGGGTGGCGAAGGTGGAACCGCCAACCAGCCGAACGCCGGTGGGCCTGGGGGCACTGGCGTCGGAGGCGAAGTCAACGAGGCGGGATCATACGGCACCGACTGCGTACTGCAGGCGGCACGTGGCGGCGATGGTGCGGGACCCGGTGGTGGGCGCGGTACTACGGGGGCACTGACCGGGATGGCAGCCGCCGGGCCGGGTGGTGGTGGTGGTGGTGGTGGCTGCAGTCAGCCGGGCGGCGGAACCGGGGCAGTCGGCGGCAATGGGGCGTCCGGGCTGGTTTTCGTCGAATACTGAGCCTCGGGCGAACAAAGGGAATTCGCATGAAGACGTATGCGCGCATCGAGAATCGCGTCGTGGCGGAGATTGTCACCACGGCAGGGAACATTGGCTCGCTGTTCCACCCATCGCTGCACTGGGTCGACGTGACCGGACAAGGCGTACAGGTGGGTTGGGTACAGGGCGACAATGGCACGTTCGCACCTCCGCCGCCGTCGCCACCAGCGGCGACGTTACCTCCGCCGAACATGGCCGAGCTGCTCGCCGAGCTCACTGCACTGAAGGCGCAGGTCGCTCAGCTGCATATCAGCTGAACGGGTCCCGGCATCTGCCGTTCGTCGCCGTGGCCCTCGGTCATGGCTATCAACAATCGCCGCTGCAGCTGAGAACGCGGATAGCCGGCTGGCGCCGGCCATGGCGGAGCGTTGCGGCCGGCCTGTGTGTTCTGGGGAGCAATTTGATGCCCACCGTCGCCCCGCAAGTGGTCCGTCCGAGCAGCGCACGTCGCGTGATGCTCGACGGTTTCGTCCCAGTTCCCCCCGGCAGCCTGGCGACGGCACCAGCGGCATTGGCTTGGCCAGCAAAAGACCCGGGTGACGTGCTCGACTACGAGTTCGATATCTCACAGGCGCTGGTTGGCAACGACAAGGACACCATTGCCACGATCGGTGTGACGATCCAGCCGTCGGCGGCCGGTGATCTGACGCTGAACTCCTCGGCGGCGGACGGCAGTGTGGTGGTACTGTGGCTCGCCGGCGGGCAGGTCGGGACAGTGTACTCGGTGCAGGTGACCATTGGCACTACGGCCGGGCGGACAATCGGGCGGGCGATCTACCTGCCCGTGCTGGCGTTAGTGTCGAGCGCGCCACCAGCCAGCGCATTGACTACGACCGACGGTGCGGCCGTATCGGACCAGTCCGGCAACGCTATCACGGTCGGAGGCTGAGCCGATGCCGACCATCGACCAGATGGATGCGGCGACTGCCGTCGCCAGCACTGACGAGTTGCCGGTCAGCCAGAACGGTGTGGTTCGCAAGGCGACGCAAGCGCAGGTCGTGGCCGGCCTGCAGCCGACGCTGGCCGTGCCGCAGGCGAACCTGTTGGGACGCAGCAGCGCCGGCACCGGGGCACCGGAGACGGTGGCGTTGGGGCCGGGGCTGTCGTTGGCCGGGGGAGTATTGTCGCTTCTGCCACCGTCGCACACCTTTGCCGATCTGCCACAGGCCGGACCGCCGGGCGGTGGCGACGTGGTGCCGTTCTGCCAGAACGGAAAGGACATGGAACTGCCATACGCGCAGTTCATGGCGGGCCTGTCCGGGCTGGCGGGTGTTGACGGCTCGGGACTGGTCGCACTGCCGAGCGGCGGCGCCGCGTCGAGGCGGCTGGCCGACCTGTTTGCCGATTCGGTCGCGGTTGAATCGTTCGGTGCGCATGGTGACGGCGTGGCCGACGATACCGCCGCGTTCATCGCCGCGGTGGCGTCCGGCCGGCCGGTGCGGCTGGGTCATGCCACCTACGTGGTCAACGGCCAGTGGACGATCAGCCAGCCCGGCACCGTGCTGCTCGGCACACCGGGGTTGAGCGTGCTGCGGCGGGCAAGTCAGAGCGGCGGCGCGTGGATCGCCATTCAGGCGGACGGATTCCGTGCCGAGGGGGTGGTCTTTGACGCGAACAGTGGCGCTGTGACGCTGGAAAGCTGGGGGGTGCAGGTTGGCACGCAATGCCTGGCATCCGACTTCCATCGCTGCGCCTTCCTGAACGCGAGCGGGCCCACGCTGGGTTGCGGCTTGGTTTTCCTGGCTTCCGATCCGGCAATATGCAGGCACGTGGTGCGCGACTGCGATTTCGCCGGCAATGCCGCGCATGGCGTGTGGGTGCAGGCTTGCGACGGCGTGCTGGTGGCGGAGTGCCGTGCCCACGACAATGCCGGCTATGGCATCAACGTGGACTACAACGACCCCACCTTCAAACAGCAGGCGCACCTGGTTCAGGTGGTTGGTAACCGCTGCTGGAAAAACGACCGCGGTATCGGCATAGGCAACTTCAACGCGACCAACACCACTCCGCCGGTCTGGGGGCATGCCAACCCGGACGTGCTGATGGTGCTGGTTTCCGGCAATATCTGCCATGATAATGCCAGTTACGGCATCGCAGTGTCGGGCTGGGGGCTGGTTGTGCAGGACAACCTGCTGAGCAACAACGGCCTGGCCTTGCCCTCGGCCGCAGGATTGCTGGCCAATGCGGATCATTCCCGGATCTGCGGAAATACAGTGACCGGGACATCGGCCTACGGCATCGATGTAGGTGGATCGGTGATGTGCGACGTGTCGGGCAACACGGTCACCCAGGCCGCAACCGGTGTGAACTGTGGCGGTAGCACGAGCCTGTGGGTGAACGGCAACGTGATCCAGGACTGCATGTCCTGGGGCATGGTGGTTGAGAACGTCGAGTCGGATGCGAACGGTCTGACTTTCGGTATCGCCTGCCAGGGGGTAGCCCTGACCGGCAACTGGATCGGCATGCCGAGCAACTCCGCGGGCGGGATCGTGTTGCGTAATGGACCACAGGGCGTGCACGTGGCGCGCAACTGCTTCGTCGGTGGCGTGGTGACCAACTGCCTGTCAGCACATACTGATTCGGTGATCGTCGAAGGCAACCGCTGGAACTTCGTGCCGCGGATGGTTTGCAATCCAAGCGCTGCCGGTGGCGTGCAGCAACTGGTGATCCCGGATATCGCCGACAGCGTGATGGTGACCGCATCACCTGGTGGTGTGCAGTCGATGCTGACCTATAGCCAGGCGAGCGTCACGGGCACGATCGGATTCATCCGGGTGACGGCGGGCGGCCAGGGCTACACCACCGCTTCCGTTGCGGTGGGCGGGAGCGGCGTGGGTGCCGCGGCGCAAGCGGTGGTGGCCAACGGTGCGGTCATCGGCGTCGTAATGACCAGCGCCGGCAGCGGCTATGGCGCGATGGGCACGCAGGTACCGGTGACGATCAGCGGCGACGGGACGGGGGCCACTGCGTTCGGCTACGCGGGCCTGCCGGTGCCAGAGGAGCGGCAATTGCTGATCCGTTGCAACTGCAGCGTCCAGTTCACCTATTCCAACTCGTGGCCGACGCAGATAAATGCCTCGGCGGCCGACCTGACCGTGCCGGCCAATGCAAGTGTTATCTGGACCGGGACATGGAATACCTGGCGCTCCGATCACTGACGGTGTGGCCGCCTTTTCCCTGCAGCTATCGTGACTGTGCCTTCGGGCATAGGGAGGTCTTGCATGCCGACGTTGGAGCAGCTGGCACAGGTTGTCGCCGCCAATCCCCCTGATCTCGTTCTGCTGGAACAGAATGGGGAGACGTGTGTGGTCAGCGTGGAAACACTGCTCGAACCGGTGCAGCCTCGGCTGACACTGGCGAGTGGTGTTTTGCTGGGACGTGTGAGCATCGGGCCGGGCGGACCGGAGCCAGTCGGCGTTGGTAGCCAGTTGGCCATCCGGAATGGGGCGTTGGTGTTGGACGCCAATGGTCTGGCGCCGCTCGACTCACCCGCGTTTACCGGTACCGTGTCGCTCGGCGTGGCGTCGAGTCGGCTCGGTTTCTTTGGGGCTGCGGGCGGAACGCAGCCGGTGATCACGGGCTCCCGTGCCGGCAACGGCGCGCTGGCATCCCTGCTCGCGGCTTTAGCGGAGTTGGGGCTAATTATCGACGGTACCACGACGTAGAAGGTGAGACATACGGCTCTACGGCAAGTTGGCGCCGACGCGCCTGTCTCACACTGAGTAGCCCTACGTGAAGAGACCGGTCATGTCGTCACGGCGCGCACCATAACGGTCTGAGCAAAGGAAGCGGACAGCCGAGCATGGAGCACACCTCCGAATGGCTGATGGCGGCGTTCACGGCCATGATCACCGCCATCCTCACGCACGCCTTTTCCACTATCCGCGCGCGGGCCGAGTGGCGGCGCGAGGCGGACATGATCCGCCAGGCACTCAGCCTGCACGAAGCAGACACGGCGACCGCAATGGGCGAGGTAGCGACGATGAAGCGCGAATACGAGCTTCGCTTCATCACCTTGGAGAAGGATGTCAGCATCCTCGATGAGAAGTCGAAGATGCTGGTTACGAACTACGAGCTCGAACAGCGACTGCAGACCTCGCTCATTCGCTTGGACGAACTGCGACGAAGGATTGTCGCCATGGAGGATCAGGTGTTCGGTTTCAATCTTGACGGCGCGATGATGGCGCCGCAGTTGGTGGTCCGACGGGACACATGACCGCGTTCGAACAGGCTTTTGCCGTGGTGGTGGGCCACGAAGGTGGATTCTGCGCCGAGCGGACCGATCCGGGGAACTGGACTGGCGGGGCAGTAGGATGTGGCGCGCTGCGCGGGACCAAGTTCGGTATCAGTGCCGCAGCCTACCCGGGGGAGGATATCGCCAACCTGACTCTCGAGGCGGCGGCGGTGATCTACCATCGCGACTACTGGGATCGCGTGTTGGCGGACCGCCTGTCGCCACCGCTGGCGCTGCTGGTATTTGATGCGGCAGTGAACAACGGCGTGGTACGCGCGGCCGGTTGGCTGCAGGGTGTGGTCGGTGCAACTGTAGACGGATGTCTCGGGCCGGAGACCCTGGCCGCGGTGGACACGGCAACACGTATGCGGGGCAGTGCGACAGTGTGCGCTGAGTTCCAGGCACAGCGGCTGGTGTTCATGACCGGGCTGCCGACGTGGCGTACCTTTGGGCTCGGGTGGGCGCGCCGGCTCAGCCTGCTACCGTATCAATCGCTTGCCATGGGCACAGAAACTTAAAGCGATAGGGGTTGATGCCGCGGGCGAAATCGACACCACCAGATAGCGGAAGGTGGCTGTTCGACAACAAAAGCGATGCCATGGTCGGCACGATCGAGCAAGTGGTCCAGGCGATTCTGGACGAGACAATCACCTGGATCAAGGGCGCGGCCAGCGCTGACGCAGCGGAGACGCGCTTTGCGGGCGCGATGTCATCGGTCCAATGGATACCCCCGGTTGTCTCCCGGGGGTTCCGACTGCCTTAGGATCGGTCACGTTGCTGGTGCTGACCCGCATTCTCAGAGAGCGTCATGACTATCTGGCTGAGTATGTCGGCAGCGTGTGGAAGACCGAATGCTCTATCGTTCCGCGTTGCCCGAAGCGATCACGGCAGGAAGGTGATGGTGGCGAGCGCCAGCGACAGGTAACGGTCGTCGGCACTGTTACGGTCGACGTGGCGGGCTGGTAGGTAATAGAGCGGTTCGATAGCGAGCGTGTTGATTCCGCTTTGAAGCGGAACGGGCGCGCTTTGTAATGCGACCCAAGCCTGATCGCGCTGCAGCACCTCGTGGCTCAGCTTGATGCCGTTGAGACGCAGGGTGGTCGCCTCGACTGGGAAGTCAGCGGTCAGCAGATAGAAATGCAGGACGATGCGCACGCTATTCGCCGGCGCGCGGAAATACACGCGCGCCGGTACATGGCTATTAAGCCAAGCGAAGCCCACGGGCTCGTATTCGTAGAAACCCTGCCGTCCCGGTATGTCAGAAAGCGAAATCGGCACGTCGAGTTCGGGCTGGAACACGACCCCGTCCAGAGTGGTGTTGCTCGCAACTCTATACAGCATCCGCTCATGGAATAGTCCCGCGGCACGCTCGTACAGCGCGATGTCCAGCTTGTTCATCTCGACGATACGGAGAAGCTGAGCCGAGGTGATGGGGCTATCTGCCTCGTCGGTGGTGTTGACTACAACTTCGTCAGGTATGAATGGCAAGTTCCACAGTTTGCAGACAAGTTGGCGAGTCTGTTCCATTTGCTCGACAAGGCCAAAGTCGAACCGGTACAGCGTTTCAAGTGCGTCGTCGAGTACTGAAGGATCGTTGTCAATGGGTGATGAGTTGAGCGCGTCATCATTGGTCAGCCGCTCATTATTGCTCAGCATACGGCACATGCCGTTGTTGGTCTGCAAGAACAGATCCGGTCTGCGGTCGTCGAGGAAGGCATCGAGCGAGGTGTCAGCGGCAATGTTGAAAGCTGAGGGATCCTTACGCCGGCGCAGGAAACGATAGAGCGAGAGCACTCGGGCGACCGGGTTGCGCAGCAGAGTGAAGCCGCGGAAATGCTCCATGTGGTGAGCGAAGACCCGAAACGGCACATGACCATTGATGCAGGCGAGGCTTTGCAACCGGGTACGTATCAGCGTTTCCACCCGCTGGTCGATGCGGGGCTCGTCCATGGTGAGCCGCATCATCCGACTCTCACCGAACAGGTTCTGCAGCATCAGAAGGAACGAGGTCCCGGCAGTCTTTGGAATATGCAGGAACAGAATCGGGCGGTCGTCGTTTCCCGCGTAGTTCGCCTCGGGCCTGACCGCTCGCAACGGTTCGGGCGATGGTGATGCGGTTGCGGGAGGCGGTTCAGCCAGCTTTCTCACGAGAGGCGTCGGCCAAGCAGTCATCGCAAACCGGCCCGGTACGTATTGACAAGCATGTTTGCAGCCTAACCCGCCCGTCCGGTTCAGCGTGTAACGAACTGTAAACTCCTTTGGCAGCAATAAATCCTTCGTGAATTATTTTCTAAAAAACAATATACTGTTATATTAACGGAAATCCCGCGAGCGCGGAATCGTGCGGAGTTGATTGAAATAACCGACCGGCCCCTTTACCCGGGGGTCGGGAAGTTCATCGGCATGGATGGGCGCCACCGGCGCGGCAGCGTCCTCTTCCATGGTGTGCAGCGACGTCGACCGGTCAGCAAGGCGATCCGCTACCACATGCACCACGCCCTCGGGGGAGCGCTGGATGCGACCGTCCACCAGCAGCAGCGTGGACCCAATCAGCGCCCGGCGGGCTTGCTCGGTGAGTGACGGCCAGACCACCACGTTGGCAATGCCGGTCTCGTCCTCGATGGTGACGAACACCACTCCCGAGGCACTGCCCGGGCGCTGGCGCACCAACACCACACCGGCCACGCGCAAGTGGGTTCCGTCGGGCTGCACGGTTGCTTCGGCACAGCTGCGTACACCCTCGCGGATCAGCTCGGAGCGCAGGAAACGCAGTGGGTGGGCTTTCAGCGACAGCCCAGTCGTCTGATAGTCCGCAACCACCTGCTCGGGCAGCCGCATATATGGCAGCTCGGCCGCTCGCACCCGCACGGGCAGGGCGACGAACAGCGGCAGACCGTGAGCATCGTCCAGGTCGCGCACTTGCCATAGCCCGGCGCGCCGGTCGAGGCCAAGGCTGCGCAGCGCGTCGGCTTCGGCGAGCGCCACCAGTGCGGATTGCGGCAACCCTGCTTCTGCCAGGGCCGGGAAATCGGGAAATCCGCCGTCGCGCACTGCCAGCAGCGCGCCGGCCCAGTCCGGGCGGAAGCCCGCGACCAGCCGCAACCCCAGGCGCAGTGCGCCGCCTTCTTCCAGCGTACAGTCCCAGTTGGAAACGTTCACATCGATACCGCGCACCTCCACCCCATGCGCACGCACATCCCGCACGATTTGCGCCGGCGCGTAAAACCCCATGGGCTGCGAATTCAGCAACGCGCAGGCAAAGGCGGCCGGATGGTGGCATTTCAGCCAGGCCGAGACATAGACGAGGTTGGCAAAACTCGCCGCGTGGCTCTCGGGGAAGCCGTAGGTACCGAAACCCTCGATCTGGCGGAAGCAACGTTCGGCGAAGTCGCGCGCATAGCCGCGGGCGACCATGCCCTCGACCATCTTCGAACGGAAGCGATGGATGGTGCCGAGGTGGCGAAAGGTTGCCATGGCGCGGCGTAGCGCATTGGCTTCCCCAGGGGTGAATTTTGCCGCCTCGATGGCGATGCGCATCGCCTGCTCCTGGAACAGCGGCACGCCGAGCGTACGGCCGAGCACCCGTTCCAGTTCGTCGGGAGGCCCATGAGCCGGCGAGGGGGAGGGGAAGTGCACCGCTTCCAGCCCCTGCCGGCGGCGCAGATAGGGATGCACCATGTCACCCTGGATCGGCCCGGGGCGCACGATCGCCACCTCGATCACGAGATCATAAAATTTCTCCGGGCGCAGTCGTGGCAGCATGTTCATCTGCGCCCGGCTTTCCACCTGAAACACGCCGATCGAATCACCGCGCTGGAGCATGTGGTAGACCGCCGGATCCTCGCGCGGGATGTCGGCGAGATCGGTGATCGCCGCCCCACGGGCACGCAGCCGATCGAAGGCGCGGTGGATGCAGGTCAGCATGCCCAGCGCCAGCACGTCGACCTTCATGATACCGAGCGTATCGATGTCGTCCTTGTCCCACTCGATGAAATACCGGTCAGGCATGGCCGCCGGGCCGATCGGCACCGTCTCGTCCAGCCGCCCGCGCGTCAGCACGAAACCACCTACGTGCTGCGACAGGTGACGCGGGAAGCCCACCAGTTCACGCGCCAGCGTCACCGTGCGTCGAACCGTTGGGCTGGCGGGATCAAGCCCGATATCGCGCAACCGCTGGTCCGGCCACGGTTCGCCGGCGGCATTCCAGCTCTCGGCTGCGAGCACGGCGGTGGCATCCGCCGACAGGCCCATGACTTTTCCTACCTCGCGCACCGCCAGCTTCGGGCGATAGTGAATAACGGTGGCAGCGATACCGGCTCGGTGACGGTCGTAGCGGTGATAGATGTACTGGATCACTTCCTCGCGCCGCTCGTGCTCGAAATCGACGTCGATGTCGGGCGGTTCGCGCCGCTCGGCGGAAACGAAGCGCTCGAACAGCAGGTCGATCTCGGTGGGGTCCACCGCGGTGATGGCGAGGCAATAGCACACCGCCGAATTGGCCGCCGAGCCGCGGCCCTGGCAGAGAATGCCGGCGCTGCGGGCGAAGCGGACGATGTCGTGCACGGTCAGGAAGTAGCGCGCGTAGCCGAGCTGGGCGATCAGCGCGAGCTCCTTGTCCAGCATTGCGCGGACCACATCCGGTACACCGGCGGGATAGCGTCGCGCCGCGCCTTCGGCCGCGAGGTCGGCCAGGTGTTGATCGGGCGTGCGACCGGGTGGCACCGGCTCGTCGGGGTATTCGTAGGTGATCTCATCGAGCGAGAAGTGGCAGGCCGCGGCCACTTCCAACGTGCGTGCCAGTGCCTCGGGGTGGTCGCGGAACAACCGCGCCATCTCGGCAGGCGGCTTGGGGTACCGTTCAGCATTGGGTTGCAAGGCAAGGCCAGCGGTCTCGATGGTGCAACCCAGGCGGATGCAGGTCATGACGTCCTGCAGTGCATGCCGCTCCGGGGCGTGGTAGAGCACGTCGTTGGTGGCGACCAATGGCAGGTGGCAGTTCTGCGCCAGCCGTGCCAGGGCGCGCAGTCGTCGCCCGTCGTCGTCGCGGTGGCGGCGACTGGCGGCGAGCCAGGCGGCGGGACCGAACAGGTCGCGGATGCGGTGCAGCGCGGCGCGGAAGCCGGCGTTCAGGTCGGGTGGCGGCACTACCAGCACGGCCTGCCCGGCGGCATGCTCCGGAAGGTCGTCGAAATCGAGCGCACAGTCGCCCTTGGTGGCCCGCGACTTGCCGAGGGTAAGCAGCCGCGTCAACCTGCCCCAGGCGGCACGGTCGGTCGGATAGCACACCAGGTCAGGCGTCGCGTCGCAAAACGACAGGCGGCTGCCGACCAGCAGGCGCAGCCCCGCGCGCTTTGCTGCTTCGTGGGCGCGCACCACGCCGGCGACAGTGTTGATGTCGGCGATGCCGAGCGCGGCATGGCCGAGCATGGCCGCTGTTCCCGCCAATTCCTCGGCATGGCTGGCGCCGCGCAGGAACGAGAAGGCGCTGAGGCATTGCAATTCGGCGTAGGCAGGGGGAAGCCAGGGACTCATCCGAACAGGCCATGCAGGAACCAGCGTGCCGCAGACCTGCCGGTATTCAGGCCGGTGCGGAACATCCAGAAGCGGCCACCTCCGATGTCCTCCACCCGGTAATAGTCACGCACCAGGTCGGTCTCCGGCCGATCCGGTGGAGCGGCATGCCGGCGCCACCATTCGGCCGCGATGCGCTCCGGGCCGCTGGCCGCGCGTACCCGGTGCAAGGCGCCGCGCCAGCGGAACTGCCGGGGCGGATCGTCAGGCACCGGAGCGGTCACCTCGATCGGCTCGGGACGGCGAAACAGGCGCAGCGGTCGTTCCGCGGCGGATCCGTGGGACCAGGATGACGCCGGCACCAACGGGGGGACACGCCGCACCGACCGCTCCGGCACGTGGCTCTCCTGCGGTGTGGCGCGCCATAGCCGCGCGGGCCCCAACCGGTTTGCCAGTTCGTCCAGGGTGTCGGCCAGCGCCGTGTCGGGGGCGATGGTGCTGGACGGTGCGATATGGGGCAAAGCCATCTGGGGTGGGGCGAGCGGCGCTGTCGCGGTCGCCTCCAGTACCACCGCCTCGATGCCGAAGCCGGGATCGACCTGCTCCAGCTTGTCGCCCAGCAGCCCCGCAATCCGCATGGGGTCGCGCACCGGCAACGCGGTGCCGATGGCGATGGCGGGACGGGCATCGTCGACGCGGCAGAAAGTGGCGACGAAGCTGAGTCCTCCGCGCCGCACCGCCTCCAGCCGGGTGCATAGAAGTATCGCCAGCCTCACCAGCGTGCGGGTCAGGTCCTTCGGCGTACCGATCGGCTCGGCGAAGGCCAGGCGTTCGCTCCAGGGTGCGGGCGGGTGCGGCCAGGCGATCGCCTCGGCAACACGACCCTGTGCCTGGTCCAGCCGCAGCACCGGCAGGGGGCCGAACCGGGCGGACAGATCGGCGCGCGGCAGGCGGGCCAACGCGCCGATGCTGCGCAGCCCCAGCCCGTGCAGCTCAGCAATGCTGCGCGGGTCTAGACGCAGCAAGGCGACCGGCAGCGTGGCCAGGGCCGCAGTTTCCTGACCCGCCGGCAGCACGCTGGCCTGTTCCGGCACCGCCGCGTGGGCCAGTGCCCAGGCGGTGCCTGGCGTACCGGCCACCGCGAGCCGGGAGTTAAGGCCGTTACGCGCCAGCAGCGTCGCCAGCACGGCGGCCAACTCTGCTTCGCCGCCGAACAGGTGCGCACAGCCCGTAATGTCCAGCCATACCCCATCCGGCGGGTCAGCGGCGGCAAGGGGAGAAAAGCGCTCGCACCAGCCGGCCAGACCCTCCAGTGCGGCTTGGTCCGCCACCGGATCGGCGTCGATTGCCATCAGTTCCGGGCAGATTGCCCGCGCCTGGGCGAGCGCCTGGCTGGCCCGCAGGCCCAGCGCCGCGGCACGCGGACACACCGCTTTCAGCCGGCGTTGGCCGCGCACCGCCTCTACCGTCGCCGTCGGCCTATCCGGCGAGGCGGCGCCGGTCCGGTGCAGGCGCTGCGTCGGCCAATCCGGCAACCACACGGAGAGGATGCGCTGCGTCATCGGTCGTTGCCTCCATGATCCAGGCGCCCTCGTGCCCACCGCGGGCGTGCTGCAACACCACGCGCCAGCGTGCGGGGCCGGGCTCGCGGAATGCAGCCTCGCTGGGGGCGGGCGCCACTTCCCAGCGCGTTACCGCGGCGGTGGCTTCTTCCATTGTTTCCCGCCGCCCATATGGCCAGCGGCGCAGCACGAAGCCGGTGGAGCCGCGTTTGCGGCAGGACAGTTGCAGGCGGCGCGCGGGCAGGCGGCCCAGCTTTCCGACCTCACCCAGCACCGCTGCCGCCATACCGGCACGCAGCGCTGTCTCCATGGCTGCCAGCGTCTCCACATCGGTGCGGGTATGCACCAGGATCAGCCGGCCGGGATCGAGCCCGTAGGCCGGCAGGCCCGGCATGTGCAGATCACAGCACGGCGCGATCCAGAATACCGGCCGCCGGTCGGGCAGCGCGGCGAGCAGGCAGGCGGCAAAACCGGCCGCCACCGTGCCGGTCTCGGCTTCCGGCCCGCGCGCGCCGATCTCGTGCAGGTTGCCCAGTGCCAGTCCGCCGGCGGGCAGGCAGGCCGCCACGCTGGTATCGCCGAAGCGCAGCACACCGTATGTCGCACCGGCCTGCGGTGCGCGCAGATGGGAGCGCAAGACCTGTAATGCGGTACGGTCCGGGTGGAGGCCGGCGGGGAGCATGGAATGCGTTCCTGATTTGTTCCTATGGATTCCGCCCAATCGCCCCAGAGTCAACCGACAAGAATCAACCAGGAAGAATCAGCCGACGCGAGTCGCCGACAGCGCTCCCATGCGGGCGAGGAACACCGGCGCCTGCGGCGTGAGGTCGCCGGCCACCTCGGCGAGGAAGCCGGGCAGGTCGGCGATCGCCACCACTTCCAACCCCGCGTATTCGGCATTGCCGGCGGCGGCGTGCGCCGCCCGGATCTGGGCTGCCGTCAGCGCGGTGCGGAGCGCGATGCCGAGGTCGAGCACGTGGCTGGCGGCATGCTCGACGATGGCCAGCGGCTGGGTAGCGCACACCACATCGGGGGTGAGCCCAAGCTCCTCGCGCAGCTCGGCCAGTACCGCGGCCAGGATGTCGACCGTGCCGTCCGGTCGGGCCGCGCCACTGTCCACGCTGCCGGCCGGCGGCAATTGCCACTGACCCGGCTGATAGACCGCGCCGGCGGGACGGCGCCCGAACACCACGCCGTCCGGTCCATGCACGATGCCGTTCACCGCCAGTGGGCGCAGGCCGAGCTCGGCGAACAGGCCGGGACAGTCCATCTGGGCGACGATGCGGCGGAACTCGGTCCAGTGACCGGCGAGCCGGTCGGCGGTGATGGCGTCGGCACTGAACACGCGGCCGTTGAACAGTTTTCCGCCCATCCGTACCTGCGCGGCAGCCCAGAGACGGTCGATTTCGATGTCCAGGGCAGCGGACAGGTCTGGCATGGCGCGCCCGATGTGCAGCCGCACACCGGGTACGATGTCGTGCACCTGCCAGCCCGGTGGCAATACGGGCGTCACGCCGACCCGCCTGCCAGCGCCGCAATGTCTCGTCCCGACGGATCCGAACCCTGCCATATGGCCGTATGATGAGGCTGCCGGGGGTGGGAGGAAAGCCCGTCAGCCGCGCCGCCGGTTCGGCCGCGCATTGACGGACCCTGCTGCCGGCGGCACGCTTCCGCCTCCTGCCCCGGAGCGTGGCCCTCCGCATGAAACTTTCCCCCTGGCTGCTTGCCCTGGGCGCCACGCTGCTGGTGCAGTCCTCCGCCTCGTTCATGAACCAATGCCTGCCCGTGGTGGCACCGCTGCTCACCGCCAGTACCGGGCTGGCCCCCGAGAGCATCGGCAACCTCTCCTCGCTTACGTCCTTCGGCACGGTGCTGTTCCTGCTGTTCGGCAGCGCCGTCCTGGCGCGGCTGGGGCCGGTGCGCACGCTGCAATGCGGGGCGGCGATCTCGGCCGCTGCGCTGGTGCTGGCCGCCTTGGGGTGGTGGCCTGTGCTGGTGGTCTCGGCGCTGATGCTCGGCGTCGGTTACGGGCCGACCCCGCCGGCCGGCAGCCGCATCCTGGCCGCCACCGCGCCGCCCAGACACCGGTCGCTGATCTTTTCCATCAAGCAGGCCGGGGCGCCGGCCGGCGGCGCCCTGGCCGGGCTGATCGTGGCACCGGTCGCCGTTGCTTTCGGCTGGCCTTCCGCCCTGCTACTCGCCATCGTTGCCGGCGCGGTCTCGGCGCTGGCGATCTCGCCGCTGCGGCGCATGATGGATGCCGAACGCGACGACCACCGGTCCATCCATCCGCGTGCACTGTTCGGGCGGCAGAACCTGCTCGCGCCGGTGGTGGCGTTGCGCGGCAGCCGCCTGCTGGTGACCATCACCATCCTGTCGGTTTCGTTCTCGGTGGTGCAGGGCACGCTGTTCAGCTTCGCGGTCACCTATCTCACTCAGCGCGGCATGGCGCTGGAACAGGCCGGTTTTGTCTATGCCTGCATGCAAGGGGCCGGGGTGTTCGCCCGCGTGTTCCTGGGCTGGTTCGCCGACCGCACCGGCCGGCCCTCGGCCAACCTTACCGCGCAGGCCTACATCGCCGGTGTGTTGGTCATCGCCTACGGGCTGATGCCGGCCGACGCCTCGCTGATTTTCGTCGCCACCATCTCCACCGCTGTCGGGTTCTTCGGTGCCAGTTGGAACGGCATCTACATGGCCGAGGTCGCCCGGCTGTCGCCGCCCGACCGGGTGGCCGATGCCACCTCGGGGAGCACGATGTTTACCTTCCTCGGCTATGTCGTGGGTCCGTCGTTGTTCGCGCTCGCGGTGCCTGCGTTTGGCTGGTCGGTACCGTTCGTCGCGGTGGGCGTGCAGATCATCGCCATGGGTGTGTTGCAGACCGTCATCCTCATCCGTCTCGGGCGGGATCGGTCGGCGGTCAACTGAGTGTGGGGTCCAGCCAGCGGGCCCAGGCGCTGTTGTTGTTGCTGGCCTCGGGCGCCATGGCGGTCTGCAGCACCACACGATGCGGGCCGGCGGGCGCGGGCAGGGGCACCGACCAGGCCACCTGCTCGCGCGCGGCGACCACACGTTCGGCACGCAGCACCTCGCTGCCGTCCGGCCGTTCCAGCACCATCGCGAACACGACCGGCGCACTGGACGCGCCGGCATGATGCAGCGTGGTCGAGAATCGCGTCTGGCCGGACAGCAGACGAGAAAAGATGGCACGCGCCGGCGCTCGACCGGGCGTGTTCGGATGCAGTTGGCAGGATGTGCCGTCAAAGATGAAAAACGCCCAAGGCACCGGCTCCAGATCGTGCAACAGCAGCGGCACCAGTCCGGGTTCGTCGGGGATCAGCTTCAGCCGCGGCGGCGCCGGCGGATAGGCACGCAGTGGCACGCGGCGCTGGAACAGGTCGTACTCGCCAAGCTTGCGGTGATCGTAGAAGACCGGTGGGAAGCAGGCGGCCACCGTCTGCTCGACCCTGGGCACCAGACCCGGATAGATTTGCACCAACGCCACGTCCACCTGGCGCAGCCAAAGCGCCTGCGGGTCGGCAAACACCGCTGCCTCGGCTCCGACAACATCGCACAGCATGAAATCGACCTGCGACCAGCCCAGCGCGCCGAGCAGATCCGCCACCGGACGTGCCGGCAGCGACCGGTCGTCCTCCTCGGCACGGTCATGCAGTGCCGGGGCCCAGTCGCCGGCCACCCGCGTGCCCACGGCGAGCCGGGTAGCACTGTGCCATGCCGCCGTGCCGAGCACACGGATGCGGGAGCACGGCCCGGTGTTCAGCGCCAGCAGACGCAGATTGGCCGGCATGGGCTCGACGCAGGCGATTTCGGCAAGGGGATGGCGGCGAGCGAGCCACACCGCGGCGTAGCCCGCATAGGCCCCCAGCACCAGAATGTGCCGCGGGGTGGCCGCCATCGGCACCTCCAGCGCATGGTCGCGGAACACTTGCGCCATGTTGGCCACGTCGGGGGTGGCGCCACGGAAATACAGCGGATGCCCCAGTTCGGGCAGCACCGCATGGCCGAGCCCGGCATATTCGGCTGCCAGCAACTGGAGGTGGTCGAAATAGGCGGCGCGCAGGTCGGCATCGCCAGGGGCTGCCTGCAGCGCGACCTCGAGCTCTGCTTTGCGGCGCAGTGCCGCGGCCTGCTGCATGGCAATCGGTGCGCCGTCCGGCATGGTCCACTCCCGTCCCGGCCATAGTCTCGCCGATCGCAGGGGAAAAATCGAGGCGACAGCACCATGCCAGCGGCAGGCCGCGGATTCGTCTCCAATCGGCAATTTTTCGGATGACGCCGGGTCGTAAAGGTTGCACAATGAAACTGTTGCGATCAGCGTTCGAAAGAGTGCGTCAATGCCCAATCCTCTGGTTCCGGCTGAACGCCTGCCTGAGGCGCTCCGCGACACCATCGTCGGTCTGGTGCGCCGCGACGGCCCTGACCTCTCGGCCCGTCAGCTCGCTGTGTTCCTGATCTGCTACCTGGAGGAAGGGCCGCATACGGTGCGCGGCCTTGCCGCCCAGTTGCATGTCTCCAAGCCGGCCATCACGCGCTCGCTCGACCGGCTCGGCGCGCTCGGTCTGGCGCGGCGGGCCCAGGATCCGCGCGATCGCCGCAGTGTGGTGGTGCAGCGTACCCGCATCGGCCTGGAGCTGCTCGCCGATCTGCGTGGCCTGCTGGATGCCGCGGCTGAGGCTGCGACGAAGCCGCCAGCCGATGCGCATTCGGCCCGGCCTGCGATGGCCACGGTCTGACAGCATGGCTTCCCCCGGCCGGCAATCCCGTCGGGGCGGGAGAATTCAGCCCGCGGTTGTTATGCGGTCGATCTCGGCAAGATCGTCAGCACAGAGGTGCCATTCGCCGGCGGTGACGTTCTGCTGAAGTTGCTCCGGCCGGGTGGCGCCCGCGATCACGCTCGCCACGGGTTGGCGCGCCAGCAGCCAGGAGAAGGCGAGTTGCAGCATCGTCCGGCCGCGCGCTTCGGCGAAGGCGATCAGTTGCTCGGTCTTCGTCCAGTTCGCTTCCGTCAGGTAGCGGTCGGCCAGGCGCGGCGTCTTGGTCAGGCGGGCCTCGGCCGGCATCGGCGCGTCGCGGCGGTACTTGCCGGTCAGTAGCCCGCATGCCAGCGGGAAATAGGGCAGCAACCCCATGCCATAGGCACATGCGGCCGGGACGATGTCGCGGTCGATGTCGCGCACCAGCAGCGAATACTCGTCCTGGCAGGAAACGAATCCGTTCAGGCCGCACTGCCGCGCCGTCCATTGTGCCTCGACCATTTGCCAGGCTGGCATGTTGGAACAGCCGAAATAGCGGATCTTGCCCTGCCGTACCAGCTCTTCGAGCGTGCGCAGCGTCTCTTCGATCGGGGTGCGCGGGTCGACGCGGTGGAACTGATACAGGTCGATCCAGTCGGTGCGCAGCCGGCGCAGACTGTCCTCGACCGCGGTCATGATCCAGCGTCGCGAGCCGCCCTGCGCCTCGCCTGAATCGTCCATCGCCATGCCGAACTTGGTGGCCAGCACGATGCGCTTGCGCGCCTCGCCTAGCACCTGGCCCATCGCGGTCTCCGATCCGCCGGTGGCGCCATAGACGTCGGCGGTGTCGAACAGGGTGATGCCGAGGTCGAGCGCCTGATGGATGACCGTGCGGGTGGCCTCCAGGTCGATGCGACTGCCGAAGTTGTTGCAGCCAAGTCCGATCGCCGAGACGCGCAGGCCCGACCGGCCGAGATTGCGGATTTCCACGTCGTTTTCCTTCTGGTGACGGATGGGCGCGAGTGTTGCCCGCCCCAGGCAGGGCGGTCAAACCTGGCGATCGAGGCGAGCCCCGGACCCGGCTATTGGCTCGCCCACACGATCCGGTGCACCCAGGACACCTCGCCGAGGTCAAAACTGCGGTCGGGATGCGCGGGATTGAGACTGCGCAGTTCGACCCGCCGGGCCGACCGGCGGGCCAGTTGCTTGGCCATCACTTCCCCACTGGTGGTGCGCACCACCACCCGGTCGCCGCGGCGGATCGGCGCCGCCGGCGAGACGATGACCACGTCGCCGTCACGGAACACTGGTTCCATCGACTCCCCGTTGATCTCCAGCGCGTAGGCGTTCGCATCGGCGATTTCGGGCAGTGCCACCTCGTCCCAGCCGCCGCCCACCGGGTAGCCGCCATCGTCGAAGAAGCCGTCGCCGCCGGCCTGTGCAAAGCCGATCAGCGGCACCCGCCGCGTGGCGGCCTGGGTGGCGCGGCCGCCGGCCGGCAAGGCGCGGGCCCCGGTCACCAGCGCGGTGAAGGCGTCGAGTGTGGCGCCGGTTGCGTCCAGCACCTTGGCCAGGCTTTCGGTGCTGGGCCAGCGGGCGCGCCCGTCCGGCATGTGCCGCTTCGACGGGTTGAACGTGGTCGCGTCCAGCCCGGCCCGCTTGGCCAAGCCGGACGGCGACAGTCCGTATTCGGCGGCGAGCGTGTCGAGCGCCCGCCAGATGTCATCGTGCTTCATGTCAGACCCCAACAGGCCGCCCGGAGCGGGCGCCTGCGACTCGATCGCGACGGAGAACGTCAATGCAGTGTGATAAGACTTTTGACCAAAATAACATAGGAAAATCTACATATTTCGCTTGCGAAGAGAGGCCAGGTACGGGTAAATGTTCCTGTTTTGTTCCGGCAGACGCTTCTGCCCACGACCCAGGAGATCAACCCATGTACGTCGCCGCCCGTGCCTTGCCGACCGAAGCCACCAATACCGGCCCGCGCGGCGTCCGTACCGAACCGTTCCGCAATGCCGAGCAGGCCTGGTTCTGGACCATGGGTGCCCTGGTCGCCCGCCGCGAAGGCAGTCACAGCAGCGGTCCGCGCACCGCGCGACCCTGCGACCCCGACGACGTAGTGAAGTGTCTCGACCAGCTCTATCGCCGCCGTCGCGTCGATCTGGTGCATGCCCGCATCCTGCGCATCTGGGGCGAACGCGGCATGGCGCCGAACCCGGCCTATCCGCTCGAGCGTGGCGACTGGCGGTTGTGGCGGGAGGCGCTTGACCGGCTGGAATGGCCGCTGCGCGTCAAGGGCATCGTGGCCTGAGCGATAAGTGAAAGAAATAAGAAAATATTCCTTGACTCTGATTCACCTGCTCCCCTAGCCTCTCTCCTGTCGGCGGCCGAGGCATAGCCGCGGCGCCGGCCCTCCTCCCATCAAACTTAGTGCCGCTCCCCTGGGGGAGCGGCTTTTTTTGTGCCCGGAGACCCCCATGGATTTCGTCATCCGCAACCTCTCGGTCCTCGCCTATGCGCAGGGATTCACTCTCTGGCATTACCGTGCGGGCGCGGCGCAGCTCGGCCGGGTCGCCGAAAAGGGCTTTTTCAACGACGCGGCGGACATGTTCGCCGCCGGCGACATGGTGATGGTCTCCGCCGCCGAGGGCGGTCGCGTGCTGTTCGTCACCGGCACCGAAGCCGGCGTTGCCACCGCGCCGCTGGCCTGAACGTTCACAATGATGTGTATCTTCGCTGGCGTGCGACAGACGTCCAGGCTCCATCCAGCATTGCCACCCGGGATCCATGCTCGGCCAGAGGCCTCGAGCCGCGGTTTCGACATGGGCCGCGGTGGCGCCCGACAGAAAAGATAGAGCGAAATACAGCATGCGCATGGCTTAATGCCACCGGCATGCGGGCTGGCGCGGCCTTCGCCCGTCCCGGCGCTGGCCTGCCGCTACCCGGCAAAGCCATGCGGGGTTGCCCGTGCGACGACGCAGCAATGCAAAAAAGCGCTTGCATTCCGGGGATGATAACCCTACCTTGTGCAGCGCAGCAAGGCGGTGACGCCGGGCTGCTTTCTTGGACGTTTCCTCCCTAAACTTGGCGGCGCCTTTCAGGCGCCGCCATTTTTTTGCCTCTCACCGGCCGCATCATCCCCATGTCCGGCGCGAGGGGCCAGCGGATCAGCCTGCGGCCAGTGCAGGCCCCAGGTCGGCCAGTGTCCCCACCAGCACGGTGATGGCACGCTGCATGTCATCAAATGCCGGCAGCTTCGTCATGCCCGCCTCATCCATATACAACGGTCGGCACACCTCGATCTGCAAGGCGTGCATGCCCTCGCGCGGCCTGCCGTAATGGCGGGTGATGTAACCGCCGGCATAGGGGTCGTTGCGGCGAACGCGGTATCCCTGGTCTGCCAACGCCTGTTCGGCCCGGCGCGTCACCTCCGCCGCGCAGGCCGTGCCGTGCGCATCGCCCAGCACGAAATCGGCGGGCGGATTTGGGGCGGCGCAGTTGCCCGGCATGGAATGGCAGTCCACCAGCAGGCACACGCCGAACTGCCGCCGCGTCGCGTCCACCAGATCGCGCAGCGCCGCGTGGAACGGCTCCCAGTACAGCTGCACCCGCCGCTCCGCCTCGACAAAGCGCAGTTTGCGTCGATAAATCGCCTCGCCCGAGGCCACCACCCGGGCAATCATTCCCAGCCCCGCCCCCACCCGCGGGCTGGTGGTGTTCACCCAGGCCGGCAGTCGTTCCTCGAACATGTCGGGGTCGAGCTCCCAGGGCTCGCGGTTGGCGTCGCAGAATGCCCGGGGGAAGGTCGCGGCCAGCAGCGGGGCGCCGAGCGAGGGCGCCGCGGCGAACAACTCATCCACGAACCCGTCCTCGCTGCGCCGCAGCGCCAGAGCGTCCAGCCGGGCCGCGGCGACGAACTCGGCGGAATAGTTGCGGCCGGAATGGGCCGAGGCGAACACCAGCGGCACGGTCTGCCGCTCCGGTCGAGACAGCATGATCGGCGGGCTCGTCGCATCCGGAGCGCAGGCAGGGGCGATCGGCAGGTCCATCCGCCGATTGAAGCCGCACTAGGGCTCGGCGGCAATCCCATGACGGAACCGGCGGCTCAGCGCCGCAACAAAGTCAGCGCCGCTTCCGACCCGGCCAGTATCTCCACCAGTCGCGCCCGCTCGACCAGCGAGCCCGCCCTGTCCTCGCCGATCTGCCGCGCGGCCGTGCGCAGCATGCGGTCATAGTGTTCGTCGCCGCCGAGCTGGCGACCCGCCAGTTCCAGCCGGCGTAGCCCGCGCGCGGCCTCCTCCAGCGGCTCCATTTCGCCCGGTTCCGCCGCTTCGGTCAGTGGAGCCAGCAACTGGCGAGCGAGATTCTCGGCGAACCGGGCCCGGCAACGCTCGTCCAGCCGTCGCCGCAGTTGCTCGGTGCGCGGCTTGCGGCTCGGCCGTTGGCCGGGTCCGGGCGCTTCCAGACCGTTCAGCAGAGCCGCGATGCGTCGCACTTCGGCCGCCGCCTCGCTGGGATCGGGGCTGGATTGCTCCAACGCCTCCAGCCGATCGAGCAGGAAGTCGATCGCCGGCTCGGCCTGTGCGGCGCTGCGGGCGGGCTGCGAGGGGGCCGACTCGATCAGCACCACCGCCTCCGGCAGCCACGCGAGCAGTACCGCCAGCAAAGCCCCCGGCGGCTCTGGATGGCGCGATGTCGCCGCCTCCAGCCAGGCGCGCAATTCGTCGCCATCGGGACCCAGGCCTTCGGCGCTGGCGCGCATGGTGGCGTCAATCCACACCGCCTCCGATAACACCGACGCGATGCAGCGGGCGATGGTGGCATATTCCGCGGCGCCCAGGCCGGTCGCCTCTGTCCAGCCCTGGGGCTGACCGATGTGGTCCAGCACCGCCGCCGCCGCGGGCCACAGCAGCGTGCCGGCGCGCCGCACCAGGGCGGTATCGTCGGCGCGGCCGTCCCGGATCATGGCGTCCACCTCGTCGGCCAGTCCGCCCAGTTCGGCCCGTACCTGCGTCGCCACCGGCAGCAATGCGGTACGCGGCACGCCCAACCGGCCGCGTGACCAGACCGGTCCCGGCACCAGCAGCGGGTCGATCGGGGTGAACAGCAGTCTGGCGAAGGTCAACGGGCGCGCCGGACGTAGCTGGGCCAGGCGGCCGCGCATCGGTGCGATCAGCGCGTCGGCCCCACCCCGGCCCTCCAGCCTGTCGAGCACGCCCACGATACGGGCGAGCTGCTCGTCGCTTGTGGTCAGCAGGGCACGCTGCAAGTGCCGCAGCGCCGAGGCAGGCAGTCCGTCAGCATGGAGTGCCATGGATCAGGTCACCAGCGCGCGCAGGCGTTCGTTGCGTGCGATCTGATCCACCGTGACCGTCGGGTCGGTCCAGAACCTGCTCGGCGGCACGGGCCGGTGCGACAATTGGGCGGCGGTCCCGGCCGGCAGTTCCAGCCATGCCTCCGCCTCGTCCGGCCAGACCGGCAGCAGTGCCGCCATCTCCAGCGCCGTGACGGCAGGCCCCGGCAAGGCGACCTGCCACAGGAGCACTAGACGCTCCCAACCATCCAGCAGCCATTCGGTACGCCTGAGCGCCAGTTCGACCCCGACGGGATCGGCCACCCAATCGCGAAGCAACGTCGCGGGCTGGTCGATCTGCGCGGCCGCGGCGCGCAGCAAATACGTGGCGCCGCGGTGCATGAGCTTCGCTGCGGTAGCGACCATCTGCGCCGCCGTCGCCGCTGGGCCGGACTGCGCCGCCGCCCAGTCCGGCAGCACCACGGCCAACCCGCCAACCGCGTCGATCAATGTCGGCATCCGGGCTGGGGCACCTTCGGGCACGTGAATGTCGGCAAGCAGCGCCGTCAGCCGGTCCCACGCCGCCGGATCCGGTGCCGCGTCGGTCATCTGCTCGGCAAGTACCGAGTGCAGGCGGGTCGACATCATCGCGAAGCGCACGGCGTTATCGCGCAGTACCCGCTGCGCCGCGGTCGTGCCGCCGCGGCCCGCGTGGCCTTCGGCCGCCACTTCCCACCCGGCCTGCCGCACCATGGCCGGGCACAACGTGTTGAGGTCCAACCGCCCCGCCAGGGTCTCCGCCAGACGGGCGTCGTGCATCGTCGGTCGGCACAGATCCCCCGACTCGGACCACGGCACGATGTACACCCCACGGCAACCCGCCGGATTCGGGATGATCGCTTCCAGCACGTGGCCGGCACGCGCCGGCGCGGCGCGCAGCCGGGCCCCGGCCAACAACGGCGTCGTGAACGGCGCGGATACCCCGCGTTCACGGAACGTTTTGGGCTGATAGGCCTCGATGAACACGGCGAGCCTCGATGCCTGCGCTGGAGCCCGCATGCGGGCGGGGCACCATTTCGACAGAAGAAAATGAATCGATCGTTGCTTTGCGGCTTTGATTCGGCTGGCAGGCGCGGAACCGAAGCGGCCGGCCGTTGGGCGCTCAGCGGCCCTGCCAGACTGGCTTGCGTTTGGCAACGAAGGCGCGGGCGGCGTTGTGGAAGTCCGCGGTTTCGACGAAGCCGTTTACCGCCAGGTTTTCCTCTGGCGTGATCGCCAGCGGCCCGCGCAGCTTGCGCAGCGCCGCCTTGTGGAAGCGCGCCGACAGCGGGCTGCCCTCGGCGATCCGCCGCGCCAGTGCCATCGCTTCCGCTTCCACCGCCGCGTCGGCCACCACGCGCGACAGCAAGCCTTTCTCGTAGGCTTCACGGCCGTTGAAGATGCGGCCCTCGATCAGGATCTCCGCCGCCACGCCCGTGCCGACCATCTGGATGATCGGATCGATCTCGGCATACGGGTACCAGATGCCGAGATTGCGCGCGGTGATGCCGAACCGGATGCCCTCGCCGCCGACGCGGAAGTCGCACATGGTCGCGATGCCTGCCCCGCCGCCGACGCAGGCGCCCATGATCATCGCCACCACCGGGTGTCGGCACAGCCGGATCGACTGCATGGAGGTGTGCAGCACGGCGGCGTAGACGTCCTCCTGTGCCCGGGTGCCGCGCTCGGCGGCGAAGGCGGCGATGTCGGCGCCGGCGGAGAACGCCGCCTCGCCGGCGCCGCGCAGCACAACGCAGCGCAGATCCTCCTCCGCTGACAACGCCTCCATGGTCGCCTGCAGTCCGCGCCACATCGCGAGGTCGAATGCGTTACGAACCTCGGGGCGGTTGAACGTCACGACGGCAACCGGGCCGTCACGGGTGATCGGCATCTGCGGATGACAGGCTTCGGACATGATGCGGCTCTTTCGTCGTGCCAGGCGGGGGCGCCGGGCGGGCGGACCCTGTCACGTCGTTGGCAGATCGTCCATCGCGGGCCGGCCGGTGACATGCCGCCAATGATGCCAGAGCAGGCGCGCGGCCAGCGCCCGCCAGGGCTGCCAGGGTTCGGCCAGCCGGCGTAGCGCGGTTGGGCCGGGGCGGCTGGGCAGGGCCTTGAGATGGGCCGCTGCCGAGGCCAGCGCGAGATCGCCCGCCGGGAACACGTCGTCACGCTCGAGCGCGAACAGCAAATAGATCTCGGCCGACCAGACACCCATGCCGCGCACCGCGGCGATCGCCGCCACCGCCTCGGCGTCCCTCATGCCGGCCAGCGTCCCTTCGCTGAGCCGGCCTTCGGCGAAAGCCGCCGCGAGGGCGCGGGCATGCGCGATCTTCGGCCGTGACAACCCGGCCAGGCGCAGCGACTCGTCGGGCAGCGCCAGCAGCCCCTCGGGCTCCAGCGCACCCGCCGTGGCGTGCAGGCGGTGCCAGATCGCCCCCGCCGCCTGATTGCTGATCTGCTGGCCGACGATCGCCTGCAACAACCCCGGGAAGCCGCCCGCCCGTCGTCGCCAGGGCAGCGGGCCGGCGGCAGCCTCGATGCGGCCGAGATCGGGATCGGCCGCGGCCAGGGCATCGAGCCCGGCGCGCGCCGACGGTGGCGGATGGGGAAACGGGAACACTGTTTTCGGGCCGTCGCGATTCGGGGCGGAAAATGATAGCTGATGCAACATGGTCGTGTGGAAGCCCGGCCGGCTAGCATATACTTGGGACCATGGACACAGGCGCGGCCGGCGGCGTGATGCCGCACATCCTGATAGTGGACGACGACCGCGAGACGCGCGAACTGCTCGCGCGCTTCCTGGAACGCCACCGGTTTCGGGTGACTGCGGTACGCGACGCGCGCGAAGCAAGGCGCGTCTGGCCGCTCGGCCATTTTCACATGATCATCCTCGACCTGATGCTGCCGGGCGAGAGTGGCCTGGACTTCGCCCGCTGGCTGCGCGGCTTCTCCGAGGTGCCGATCGTCATGCTCAGCGCGATGGGCGAGGAGACCGACCGCATCATCGGGCTCGAGCTGGGGGCCGACGACTACGTGCCCAAGCCGTTCAACCCGCGCGAGTTGCTGGCGCGCATGCGGGCTGTGCTGCGCCGGGTCGGCGAACCGACCCGGCGACACGTCGAATCCGGCCCGCGGGTCCTGCGATTCTCGGGCTGGACGCTCGACCTCGCGCGCCGCCGCCTGCTCAACCCCGATGCCGTCGAGGTGCCGCTGACCGGCGGCGAGTACGACCTGCTGGTCGCCCTGGTCGAGCGGGCCAACCGGGTGCTGACGCGCGATATGCTGCTCGACCTGCTGCGCGGCCGGCAGGCCGGCCCGTTCGACCGCGCGATCGACGTGGCGGTGAGCCGGCTGCGGCGCAAGCTCGACGACAACGGGCGGCAGGCGCAGCTCATCAAGACGGTGCGCGGCGGCGGTTACGTACTGGCCGCCGAGGTCGAACGCGCATGATGGGCGGGTGATCAAGATCCCGCTCCTGCCGCGCAGCCTGGCGGCGCGTACCGCGCTGGTCCTGTTGATCGGGCTGGGACTGGTACAGATCGCCGGGCTGACCATCCACGCGCTCGATCGCATCGACGTGCAACGCACGGCGCAGGCGCGCGATGCCGCCGTGCGGGTGATCTCGATGTACCGCAGCGTGGCGTTGGCCGCGCCCGAGGGGCGCGCCGCGGTGGTCGCCGAGTTCGACCTGCGCGACGGCGCCACTGCCTGGATCGCCGACTCGCCGATCTCCGAGCCGCTGCCGGTGATGGACCCTGCCGCCCAACGGCAGTTCCGCGGGGCGATGTTGCTGGTGCCGATCCCGGTGCTGCAACGCCCGCGGGAATTTGTGCTGCGCGGCGGCGCGGATGCCGGGCGTACTGCCGTCGGACTGCGCCTGCCCGACGGCAGGTGGCTGAATGCGACGCTCGCCATGCCGCCGCTCCGGCCCTGGCACTCACTGAATTTCCTCTCCGCCTTCCTGATCATGACAGTGACGGCGGCCGTGCTGACGCTGTGGGCGGTGCGGCGGCTGATCGCCCCGGTGGCGACGCTGGCCGCGGCGGCGGAGTCACTCGGGCGTGACGTCAACGCCCCGCCGTTGCCGGAGACCGGGCCATCGGAAGTCGCCACGGCGGCGCGTGCCTTCAACACCATGGCCGGACGCATCCGTCGTTTTGTGCAGGACCGCACCTTCATGTTGACCGCCATGGGGCACGATCTGCGCACCCCGATCACCCGTCTGAAGCTGCGCGCCGAGTTCCTCGAGGATGATGAATTGCGCGGCAAGATGCTGGCTGACCTCGACGAGTTGGAGGCGATGGTGGCATCGACCCTCGCATTCGGCCGCGACGTCGCCGCCGATGAGCCGGTGGCCGCGGTCGACCTGCCGGAACTGGTGCGCACGGTGCTCGACGAGACCGCCGACGCCCGGCCGGACAGTGCCGAGAAGCTGGACTACGCCGGCCCCGACCACCTGACCGTCCGGGTGCGGTCACTGGCGATGAAGCGGGCGCTGAGCAACCTGGTGCTGAACGCGCTCTCCTATGGCGGCAATGCCTGCGTGCGCCTTGCCCCGCCCGAGGCCGGCCAGCTCACCCTGTTGATCGAGGATGATGGCCCCGGCATGCCTCCCGCCGAGCTCGATCGCGTATTCCAGCCGTTCCATCGGGCGGAAACCAGCCGCAACCGCGAGACCGGGGGCAGCGGACTCGGCCTGCCGATTGCGCGCAACATCCTGCGCGCCCATGGCGGTGACGTGCAGCTGACCAATCGCGCGGGCAGTGGCGTGCGGGCGACGGTGGTTCTGCCGGTGTGAGAGGCGAGCGTTGTGGTGGTCCGGCCCTCCGATCGGGGCTACACTTTATCTGGTGATGCCGGAGGTGGGGTGAACGACGCGAGCGGACCTGCGGGTGAGGCCGATCTCGAGCGGCTGGCGGCGCGGCTGGCGATGCTTGCCTCCGACGACGGCGAGGCTGACAACGCGGGCCGGGCGGTCGGGGCCATGGCGCGTCGCATCGGTCTGACCGGCGGCGACCTCAAGCGCATCTTTCTGGCTGGAGCCGCGAGTGTCCCGGGTGGCGCCGAGCATGGCCGACTCGAGGGCGAGGTATCGTCGCTGCGCCAGAGCCTGGCGGTCATGGATGCCGATGCGCAGCGTGCCGCCTGGGAGCGGGATGTGCTGCGGGCGGAGAACGAACGGCTGCATGCCAGCCTCGCCGGCCTGCGGGCGACCATGCGGTCCTGGGGGCTGGTCGGAATCGGGGTCGCGCTGCTGTTGCTGGCCGTGGGCGTCGCCGCGTGGATCGGGCAATCCCATCCGGTCGCGGCCCCGCGGGTGGCGCAGGATGCGGCCGGATTGCGCCGTGCCGCCATCGTGCGGCCGGGTGGGGCTCTGCTGTTCCATGAGCCCGACCGCGCCGGTGCGCCGCTGGTGTCCCTGCGCGGCGGCCAGCTCGTGCAGGTCCGTCGGTTGGTCTGGAAGGATCTGTTCCAGTGGGCCGAGGTGGAAGCGCCGGGCGGTCTGGTTGGCTACGTGCTGACCACCGAGATCGACCTTTCCTGACCAGGCGGTTGGCATGAGACGTCCCCCGTGGGACCCGCGGGCGATTCTGCTGGACTCCACTGGGCAGCCGCGCTAGACGCCCCCGTTCAACCGGAACGCGGGAGACCGGCGGCCCTTGTGGCTGCCCGGTCGTGTGCACCGCGGTCCCTGCAACAGGACCAGGGATACCATGGCGAAGAAGATCGTCGGCTACATCAAGCTGCAGATTCCCGCGGGCAAGGCGAACCCCTCGCCGCCGGTCGGCCCGGCGCTCGGGCAGCGTGGCCTCAACATCATGGCTTTCGTGAAGGAATTCAACGCCGCCACGGCGCAGATGGAGCCCGGCATGCCGGTGCCCGTGGTGATCACGGCGTTTGGCGACCGCACCTTCTCGTTCGTCATGAAGACGCCGCCGAACACCTATTTTCTTAAGAAGGCGGCGAAGATCGAGAAGGGCTCGACCGCCGTCGGCAAGGGTGCCGCGGTCGGCAGTGTGACGATCAGCCAGCTGCGCGAAATCGCCGCGATCAAGATGAAGGACATGAACGCCAATGACGTCGACGGCGCCGTGCGCATGCTGACCGGCTCGGCCCGCTCGATGGGCCTGACCGTGGTGGAGGGCTGAACCGATGGCGCACGACAAGCGGTTGCAGGCAGCCTACGCCAGCTTCGACAAGACCAAGGTTTTCCCGCTCGACCGGGCGATCGCCCTGGTCAAGCAGAACGCCCGCGCGAAATTCGACGAAACCATTGAGATCTCATTGAACCTGGGCATCGACCCGCGCCACGCCGACCAGATGGTGCGCGGCCTGATCAGCCTGCCGAACGGCACCGGCAAGACGCTGCGCGTGGGCGTGTTCGCCCGCGGCCCCAAGGCCGAGGAAGCGCTGGCCGCTGGTGCAGACGTGGTGGGCGCCGAGGACCTGTCCGACAAGATCAAGGCCGGCGAGATCGACTTCGACCGCTGCATTGCCACGCCGGACATGATGGCGCTGGTCGGCCGGCTCGGCAAAATCCTCGGGCCGCGGGGCCTGATGCCGAATCCTCGCCTGGGCACCGTCACCATGGACGTCAAGGGCGCCATCCAGGCCGCCAAGGCCGGCCAGGTGGAGTTCCGTGCCGAAAAGGCGGGCATCGTCCATGCCGGCATCGGCAAGGCCAGTTTCCCGGCGGACAAGCTGCTGGAGAATGCCAAGGCCTTCGCCGACGCCATCGTCAAGGCCAAGCCGGCTGGTGCCAAGGGCACCTACGTGCAGAAGGTGGCGCTGAGCTCGACCATGGGGCCGGGTGTGCGGGTCGACGTGGCCTCGCTCGCCGGCTGAGGAGAGATACGCCGGCCCGGTGGGGCCGGCGGGCAGGGGGCGGGAGCCCCCGAACCTGTCCGAGACCGTTCGTGATCCGCCTGGGTTCGCCCAGGCCGTCTTAAGGGGCTCCGGCCCGCGCACGGGAGACGGGGAAGCCGAGGGTGAAGCGGGCCGCAATGCCCCGATCCCCTGGCGGTTCCGGCTACGGGGTCCGCCGCAGGCGCGGCCGGCTCCGCATGGACAGGCGAACCGGGTCCGCCCGGGCGCCTGTGGCGCTCGTGCGGCCCAGAGGGCAACCCGGCCGGGTGCGGTCTACCTGCACCAGGCCACACAGGAGACGGGTTTTGGACCGTACGGAGAAGCGAGATTTCATCGCCTCCCTGGCTTCCGTCTTCGCAGACGTGTCCATGGTCGTGGTCACCCAGCCCAAGGGGTTGACCGTGGCCGAGGCCACCGATCTGCGCCGACGGATGCGTGCAGCCGGGGCGACGTACAAGGTCGCGAAGAACCGGTTGGCCACGCTCGCCTTGGATGGGACCCAGTTCGAGGGCATCAAGCCGCTGCTGAAGGGACCGACCGCGCTGGCGTGGTCGAAGGACCCGGTGGCCGTGGCGAAGACCGCCATCGAGTTCGCCAGGATCAACGACAAGTTCGTCGTGCTCGGAGGCTCGCTCGGAGCCCAGACGCTGGATGCGGCTGGGGTCAAGGCGCTGTCCGAGCTGCCGTCGCTGGATGCGCTGCGGGCGCGGTTGGTGGGGATGATCCAGACCCCCGCTACCCGGATCGCCGGCATTCTCCAGGCGCCGGGCGGACAGGTCGCACGGGTGCTGGCGGCCTATGCCAGGAAGGACGAGGCCGAAGCCGAGGCGGCCTGATCGCTGCCCCGTGGCGGCTGCCGCGGGGGTCGCGACCGGCTTGCGTAAACGTTATGGCAGGCCCGCACAACCGGGCTTGCATGGAACCGACCAGGACTTAGATTAGGGGTTACACTAAAATGACCGATCTTGCGAAGCTGGTGGATGAGCTGTCCAGCCTCACCGTGCTGGAAGCCGCCGAACTGTCGAAGCTGCTCGAGGCGAAGTGGGGCGTGTCCGCTGCCGCCCCGGCGGCTGCTGCCGCCGCCCCGGTCGCTGCCGCTGCCGCCGCCGCGCCGGTTGAGGAGCAGACCGAGTTTACCGTCATCCTTGCCAAGGCTGGCGACAAGAAAATCAACGTCATCAAGGAGATCCGCACCATCACCGGTCTCGGCCTGAAGGAGGCGAAGGATCTCGTCGAGGGCGCGCCGAAGACGGTGAAGGAAGCGGTGAACAAGGAAGAGGCCGCGAAAATCAGGAAAGTGCTGGAAGATCAGGGCGCCACTGTCGAAGTCAAGTAGGCGGCGCCAACGCACCCCCCGGGGGCTTGACCCCGGGGTTTCGGGTCTGGAGCGGGCGGAGGCTTCCCGGGCAGGGTGTCCGGGAGTTTCTGCCCGTGCTCCCGTTTTCGCACCGGGAAGCGGGCTGGCAGGCCGGACAGGACGACGGACGACGAGACTCCCGGCAAGCCGGGGCACATACGGGACCGCAGGCCGAGCCACATCGGCGGTATATCTGGACGGGGCAGCAGGACAGGCATGAACGCGATCACCAAACCGTTCACCGGGCAAAAGCGCATCCGCAAGAATTTCGGGCGTATCCCCGAAGTGACGCCGATGCCCAACCTGATCGACGTGCAGCGCGCCAGCTATGAGGCGTTCCTGCAAATGACGACGCCGCACGACAGCCGCACCAACACCGGTCTGCAGGAGGTGTTCAAGTCGGTCTTCCCGATCGACGACTTCGCCGGCCGTGGCCGCCTCGAGTTCGTCTACTACGAGCTCGAGGAACCCAAATACGACGTCGAGGAGTGCATCCAGCGCGGCATGACCTATGCCGCGCCGCTGAAGGTCATTCTCCGTCTGATCGTCTGGGACGTCGACGAGGACACCGGCGCGCGCTCGATCCGCGACATCAAGGAACAGCCCGTCTACATGGGCGACATGCCCCTGATGACGGACAACGGCACCTTCATCATCAACGGCACCGAGCGCGTCATCGTCAGCCAGATGCACCGTTCCCCGGGCGTCTTCTTCGACCACGACAAGGGCAAGACCCACTCCTCCGGCAAGTACCTGTTTGCCGCCCGGGTGATCCCGTATCGGGGTTCCTGGCTCGATTTCGAGTTCGACAGCAAGGACCTCGTCTACGTCCGCATCGACCGCAAGCGGAAGCTGCCGGTCACCACGCTGTTCTATGCGCTGGAGAGCCAGTACGCCGAGCAATACCGCCAGGCCCGCGAGGCGCAGGGCGAGCAGGTGGAGCCGGGCGAGATCCGCGGCATGGACGACGAAGAGATCCTCAACACTTTCTATGGCCAGGTGGTGTTCACCCGCGGCGTGAAGGGTTGGGCCCGCCCGTTCGATCCGGATGCGTTCCGCGGCCAGAAGCTGCTGGAGCCGATGGTGGATGCCGACACCGGTGAGGTGGTGGCCGAGGCCGATGCCAAGCTGACTGCCAAAGCGGTCAAGCGCATCGCCGAAAAGACGCGCGAGGTGCTGGTTGGCCGCGCCGACCTGCTCGGCCGCTTCGTCGCCGAGGACCTGGTGAACGCCGAAACCGGCGAGATCTATGCCGAGGCCGGCGAGGAGTTGGCCGAGGCGCGGCTCGCGGCCCTGGAGGCCGCCGGCATCGACCGCCTGCCGATGCTGGCGGTCGATCAGCAGAACGGCCCGTGGATTCGCAACACGCTGACGGTGGACAAGAACTCCAACCGCGACGACGCGCTGATCGACATCTACCGCGTCATGCGCCCGGGCGAGCCGCCGACGCCGGAGACCGCCGAGGCGCTGTTCCGCGGTCTGTTCTTCGACTCCGACCGCTATGACCTCTCGGCGGTCGGCCGGGTGAAGATGAATATGCGACTGGGCTTCACCGATATCGCCGACAGTGTGCGGGTGCTGCGCAAGGAAGACATCCTGCACACGGTGAAGATCCTGTGCGAGCTGAAGGATGGCCGCGGCCAGATCGACGACATCGACAACCTCGGCAACCGCCGGGTGCGCTCGGTCGGCGAGCTGATGGAGAACCAGTACCGCGTCGGGCTGCTGCGGATGGAGCGGGCGATTCGTGAGCGCATGGGGTCGGTGGATATCGACACCGTGATGCCGCACGACCTGATCAACGCCAAGCCGGCCGCCGCCGCCGTGCGGGAGTTCTTCGGCAGCAGCCAGCTGTCGCAGTTCATGGACCAGACCAACCCGCTGTCCGAGGTTACCCACAAGCGGCGCCTGTCGGCCCTTGGCCCGGGCGGCCTGACCCGTGAGCGGGCCGGCTTCGAGGTGCGCGACGTGCACCCGACGCATTACGGCCGCATCTGCCCGATCGAGACGCCGGAAGGCCCGAATATCGGCCTGATCAACTCGCTGGCGACCTTCGCCAAGGTGAACAAGTACGGCTTCATCGAAACTCCCTACATGCTGGTGAAGGATGGCGTGGTGCAGAAGGTGCCGCGCTACCTCTCGGCGATGGAGGAGGAGAAGCTGGTCGTGGCGCAGGCGGATGCGCCAATGGATGCCGATGGCCGCTTCACCGAGGATCTGGTATCCGTCCGCAAGCAGGGCGATTTCCGCTTGGTGAAGCCCGAGGATGTGACCGCGATCGACGTGTCGCCGAAGCAGTTGGTCTCGGTGGCGGCGGCGTTGATCCCGTTCCTCGAGAACGACGACGCCAACCGCGCGCTGATGGGCAGCAACATGCAGCGCCAGGCGGTGCCGCTGATTCGCGCCGACGCCCCGCTGGTGGGCACCGGTATGGAGGCGGCGGTGGCACGCGACTCGGGTGCCACCATCGTGGCGCGCCGGGAAGGCATCGTCGACCAGATCGACGGTGCCCGCATCGTGGTGCGCGCGACGGCCGACGATGGCACCACCAAAGGGGTGGACATCTACCGGCTGAGAAAATTCATGCGCTCCAACCAGTCGACCTGCATCAACCAGCGCCCGCTGGTGCGGGTGGGCGACCGGGTGGCGGATGGCGACATCATCGCTGACGGCCCGTCGACGGAGCTTGGCGAGCTGGCGCTGGGGCGCAACGCACTGTGCGCCTTCATGCCCTGGAATGGCTACAACTTCGAGGATTCCATCCTTATCTCGGAGCGCATCGCGCGCGATGATGTCTTTACCTCGATCCATATCGAGGAATTCGAGATCATGGCGCGCGACACCAAGCTCGGGCAGGAGGAGATCACCCGCGACATCCCGAATGTTGGTGAAGAAGCGCTGAAGAACCTCGACGAGGCGGGCATCGTCTATATCGGCGCCGAGGTGAACCCGGGCGACATTCTGGTCGGCAAGGTGACGCCGAAGGGCGAGAGCCCGATGACGCCGGAGGAAAAGCTGCTGCGGGCAATCTTCGGCGAGAAAGCCTCCGATGTCCGCGACACGTCCCTGAAACTGCCGCCCGGCGTAACCGGCACGATCGTGGATGTGCGCGTGTTCAGCCGCCGCGGCGTCGACAAGGACGAGCGCGCCATGGCGATCGAGCGGGCCGAGATCGAACGCCTGGCCAAGGACCGTGACGACGAGAAAGCCATCCAGGAGCGCAGCTTCCTCAACCGCCTGCGCGAGAAACTGCTCGGCCGCAAGGCGGCGGGCGGGTTCAAGGGCATCAAGGTGGGCACCGCGCTGACCGAGGAGGTGCTGGCCGAGTACCCGCGTGGGGCGTGGCGTCACATCGGCGTGCAGGACGACGCCGTGATGGCCGAGATCGAAACGCTCAAGCGTGAGTTCGATGCCGCCGTCAGCAGGCTGCAGGCGCGCTTCGAGAGCAAGGTGGAGAAGCTGCAGCGCGGCGACGAGCTGCCGCCCGGCGTGATGAAGATGGTCAAGGTCTTCGTCGCGGTGAAGCGCAAATTGCAGCCCGGCGACAAGATGGCCGGTCGCCACGGCAACAAGGGCGTGGTCAGCCGCGTGGTGCCGGTGGAGGACATGCCGTTCCTGGAAGACGGCACCTCGGTCGACCTGGTGCTGAACCCGTTGGGCGTGCCGAGTCGGATGAACGTGGGCCAGATCCTGGAGACGCATCTGGGCTGGGCCTGCGCGACGCTGGGCCGGCAGGTGGGCGAGCTGGTCGAGGAATACCGCCGTACCGGCGCGGCGCACGCCGAGTTGCTGGACATGCTGAAGGGGATCTACGGCGACGCGGTCTTCGCCGACCAGATCGCGCCGATGAATGACGAGCAGCTCATCGAGTTGTGCGAGAACCTGCGCAAGGGCATTCCGATTGCCACTCCCGTGTTCGACGGTGCCCGCATGGCCGACATCGAGGACATGCTGGTGCGTGCGGGGCTGAACACCTCGGGGCAGGTGGTCCTGACCGACGGGCGCACCGGCGAGCCGTTCGAGCGCAAGGTGACGGTCGGCTACATCTACATGCTGAAGCTGCACCACCTGGTGGACGACAAGATCCATGCCCGTTCGATCGGTCCGTACAGCCTGGTGACCCAGCAGCCGCTGGGTGGCAAGGCGCAGTTCGGTGGCCAGCGCTTCGGCGAGATGGAGGTGTGGGCGCTGGAGGCGTATGGCGCCGCCTATACGTTGCAGGAAATGCTGACGGTGAAGTCGGATGACGTATCCGGCCGCACCAAGGTCTACGAGGCGATCGTGCGCGAGCAGGATACCTTCGAGGCCGGCATTCCCGAGAGCTTCAACGTGCTGGTGAAGGAGTTGAAGTCCTTGGGCCTGAACGTCGACCTCGACATGCGGCCGGCCTGAGTGTCACCCGGTCAACGGCCTGCGAGACGGTGCTTCTGATCGAAGATCCGATCCAAACCTTTCAAGTCGTCGGGGTTTCGGCGCCGACGTGCGGGGTAAGAGCATGAATGAGCTGATGAAGATCCTTGGCCAGACCGGCCAGTCCATGACCTTCGATCAGATCCGCATCCAGATGGCCTCGCCGGAGCAGATCCGTTCCTGGTCCTACGGCGAGATCAAGAAGCCCGAGACGATCAACTACCGCACGTTCAAGCCCGAGCGTGACGGTCTGTTCTGCGCCCGCATCTTTGGCCCGATCAAGGACTACGAGTGCCTGTGCGGCAAGTACAAGCGGATGAAGTTCCGCGGCATCATCTGCGAGAAGTGCGGCGTCGAGGTGACGCTGGCCAAGGTGC
>CAYWOW010000017.1:38934-43127 GCA_964459005.1 uncultured Acetobacteraceae bacterium | reverse complement strand
ACCGATACACAGCGAGGAACAAATCAGCGGCACGCATCCCTGAAGGAGCATCCCCTCCCGCTATCGCCCCCCGTGGTTTTCACCTGGCAATGTTCTCAGGCGACTTACAGTGTCACCTTCTCAAGTTTCTGTAAGCTGCGGATCGGCCGAGGGACAGGCTTGTCGGGAAACAGCGACGGCCACGCCGTTACGGCGACCTCGCCAACGTAAATGGCATGATGGGAGTCGACAGTCATGCCGTGCGGCGACAGGAATTGTCCGGGCCCGGTGCCGGCCGCCGGCTCGCGTTCCAGCCGTGTCACCAGTTCGCCCTTGTGCGTGTAGATGCTGAGTCGCGGGCCGAGGTTGGGCGTGCCGCGATTGAAATTGAGGTACGGCCCGATTTCGCCGATGTAGCAGAGCTGGCACCGCCCCGGAGGCATGTAGAGCCCGCTGGGCCGATGCATGTTGTGCCACTGGGTCTCGAACTTGCCGTTGCCGTCGAACACCTGCACCCGGTGGTTCTCGCGGTCCGCGACGTAGACCCAGCCATCCGCGTCGCAGGAAATATTGTGCGGGCAGTTGAACTGTCCGGGATCGGCGCCCGGCCCACCCCATGACAGCAGGCGCTTGCCGTCGGGGGAGTATTTGTGCACCCGCGCGTTGCCGTAGCCGTCGGAAACATAAATGTCGCCGCTCGGCGACAGCGCGGTATGCGTGCACCGGCGGAACGGCTCGCCGCTCATGAACGGCGCCGCCTCGCCCGGAATGCCGATGACCTGCAGCAGCTTGCCCTCCCGCGTGAGCTGGCGAACCGTGTGGTCGCCATCGTCGGTGCACCAGACCGTGCCGTCCGGCGCCATGTGGATGCCGTGCGGCCGGGTGAAGATTCCCTCACCCCACGAGCGCAGGAAGTTGCCGTCGCGGTCGAACACCACCATCGGGTGCGGACCGCGGTTGAAGGCGTAGACGTGATCCTGCTCGTCCGCGCCGACCGCGGCGACATCGCCGAACTCCCAGCCCGGCGGCAATTTCCCCCAGCCCTCGACGGTGCGATACCGGTGCTCGCCACTTCCGAGAATCATGCTGTCCTGTCCTCGCGTTTCGATGGGAATACGGGTTCGGCTGCGCGCTGCCGGCCCAGCGGCCGCGAACCGTACGAACGCCGAACGCCGCGGCACCTGAATCCCGGCCCGCCCAGCTTGTCGTTGCGGCGCGGGGGTGTCAACCGCGGTGGTCCTCATGCCGCCCGCACCGCTGCAACCTGCGCCAGTTCGCTTTCGCCGATCGGCCGCCGCACCACGACGGTGTCGCAAAGCGCCGCCAGTGTGGCGATGACCGAGCCCACGACGAAAGCGGCGGCGAAGGTGCCGGTGGCCTGCGCGATGAAGCCGGTGACGATCGGTGCCAGCGAGGCGCCGATGAAGCCGCCGGAATCCTGCGAGCTGCCGATCGAAGCGACGCAGTTCTCCGGCGCCGCCGCCGTCACCAGGTTCCGGGCTTAGGTGCTGGTGATGTTGGCCTGGACGCGATCGTGGGCGCGCGGCAACATCTTCGGTAAGCCCGTGCCATCATGCCCACGGGCTTGGCTTGGGGGTATTGTGGTTCGATCCGTGCGCGCCATTGGCCGATGCCGCCTGGTGATTCGGTTTGTGCTGGGCATCGCCGGCTGGTCCCTTTGCCTGGGCGGCAGCGATGCGGCCGCCGATCCATTGCCGACCGACTATTGGCGCCTCCCTCTGCCAGCCCAGGGCGACGCGCCTGCCGCCTGGCAGGCGATCGAGCGGTCGCTGCGGCCCGAAGCTTGCGGCACCTGCCATGCCGACCAATACGTCGCATGGCGCGGCTCGCGTCACGCCCAGGCTTTCTCCCCCGGCGTCTCGGGTCAGCTATGGGGCGCCGACGCGGCGGACGCCACCCAATGCCTGGCGTGTCATGCGCCGCTGGCCGAGCAGCGCGCCGCGTTTCTCGCGCGGCGCAGCACGACGACGGAGCTCGAGCCGGACCGCATCACGGCGGAGGCCGGCAACAGCTGCGCCTCGTGCCATGTCCGCCTCCATCGCCGATATGGTCCGCCTGACCTCGAGGACTTCCGATCGACGGGAGATGCCGCGCATGGCGGTGCCGTTCAGTCGAGCGATTTCGAGCAAAGCGCGTTCTGCGCCGCATGCCACCAATTCCCCGCGGCAACGGCGATCAACGGCAAGCCGCTCGAGAATACCCTGGTCGAGTGGCAGGCCAGCGAGTTCGGCCGGGCGAGGCAGACCTGCCAGAGCTGCCACATGCCCGAACGGCAGCATCTGTGGCGGGGTATTCACGATCCCGCCATGGTGGCCGCCGGTCTCACGCCGACGGTTGCCGCGACCTCCGACGGCGTCGAGTTTTCGCTGCGCAGCAGCAATATCGGCCATGCCTTCCCGACCTATGTCACGCCCAAGGTGGTGATGCGCGGGCTGCTGATCGACGAGCATGGCGCGCCGGTTCCCGACAGCGCGGTGGCCTATGTGATCCAGCGCGTCGTGGACTACCGGGATCAAGCCTGGGTCGAGATCTCGGACACACGGCTGAAGCCCGGTGAGACAGCCACCCTCGCCTTGGCCTGGGGGCACCATGCGAAGGCGCGCGTCTGGCTCGACGTCGTGCCGGACGACTACTACCATGAGCGGCTCTATCCCGCGCTTCTCGCCGAATTGGATGGGGCAGGCCCGGCCGCCAGGCAGGTGGCGCTCGCCGACGCGGCCGCGGCCGCCAGCGCCTACCGGCTCTTCGAGACGGAAATCGACCGGCCGCCGTGACACGCCATCTCGGCGTGCGCGGCGGCGCGCTATGGCTCGCCCTGGCAGTGGTTCGTTGTGATCTGGCAGCTTCCCGGCGGCGCATGGGTGCCGCAGCGGCTCATCGCGACGGTCACGGCCTGCGGATGCGACCAGCCAGAGGCCACGCCGAACCAGTAGCCATTGGAATGGCTTTCGGCGTACGCAATGCAATGCGCACGCACCGTGAAGATGGTGCGGCATTTCGGATCGTTGCACCGCTCGAGCGCTCGGCGCCCGGCAATGTCCTGGTTGGCGTCGAACTGCCATGCCAAGCGCCCGGCCCGGTCGAGCGCGACCGAAACCCAATCATGGGTCCCGGCGTTCGCCGGCGGCGGCCCCATGGCCGCCGGTTCGGGCGAGGTCGGGTTCGGCGCGGCCGGCGGTGGCGCGGCTGCCGCGGGCCTGAGCGCCGCCGCCGGTGCCGCCACGGTTGCCGGTGGCGCCGGCGCGGCGGCGGCCGCGGCATGCTTGAACGACGCCGACGGGCCCAGCACCTTGGCCTCGGCCGCGCGACCGGTCTGCGCCTTCGCATTGTTCGGATCGAGCTGGAGCGCGGCGTTGTAGTCATCATAGGCCGCCTCATGGTCGCCGATCTGGGCGAAGCATTGGGCGCGCAACTCGAACGCCGGAGCGAGCTTGGGATTCATCCGCAGCGCGGTGGTGAAATCGGCGATGGCGACGTCGGTCTTGTTCAGGTCCTTGTAGACCGAACCGCGGCGCAGGAGGGCGGTCGCGACGGTGGCCGGGCTTTCCGAAACCGCGGCGACGACCGAGCAGCCCAAGAGCATTTTCTCGCGATCATTGGAGTTGCAATCATCGACGGGCGAGGCTGCCACGGCGCTCCTCAACATGAGCAAACCAATGATCAGCCCCGCCGCGCCTGCCGCCGATCCGCCGCGCGCCAACCCGGTGGTCGCCGTCGATTGTATCATCGTCCGGAGCCGGCGCATTGCCCATGCGAGTGCCGGAGCACGGTGCTTCATCATGGCCTCCCTAACTGCATCGCCGCATCGACGCCATGGCGCAGCGATCACCGCGGACAGGGGCGCTGACCCGGGTGGCCGCAATTGGCAAGCTGCTGCGCGCGCTGAGCGGCGGCCTGCTGCTGCGCGCGCTGAGCGGCCGCCTGTTGCTGCGCCCACGCGCGCTGTTGCGCGGCCTGCTGCGCCGCCTGTTGCTGTGCCAAGGCGTACTGCTGGGCCGCGCGTTGCTGCGCGGCCTGTTGCGCCGCGCGTTGCTGCGCGGCTTGTTGCGCCGCCTGCTGCTGTGCAGCCTGTTGGGCGGCGCGTTGTTGGGCGGCCTTCTGTTGGGCGGCCTGTTGCGCGGCGCGTTGCTGCGCGGCCTGTTGCGCCGCCTGCTGCTGTGCAGCCTGTTGGGCGGCGCGTTGTTGGGCGGCCT
>CAYWOW010000017.1:24413-38834 GCA_964459005.1 uncultured Acetobacteraceae bacterium | reverse complement strand
GAATCGGGGCCCGCGGCGGCGCCAGCGGAGGCGGAATGTAAGGTGGCGGATACGGCGGCGGATAGGGTGGCGGGGCGATCGACTGCGGCAGATAGGACAAGGGATAGTCCGGCGCTGCCGGCTGCGCATCCAAATTCGGCGGCGGCAGCCCGGCGGTTTGGGCAGGCGGCGGCGAGATGGGCGGGCTCGGCGGGGGCGGTGGCGCGGCGCTGACGGTGGGCGGCGATGGCGGTGGCGTTGCCGGTGCCGGCGCGGCCGAAGCGCTTGCCGTCGGCGGGGTGGGCGGCGGCGGCTGATAGTTCGGACAAGACGGCGCGTTGTCCATCCAGTAGCTGCCGCCATAGACCACCGCTTTGGTCCCGTCGGCAACCCAAAGGTAATAGGTTTTCTTGTGGTTGAGGTCCTGGCACCATTGCGCCGTCGCCGCCGAGCAGGTCGGGAACGTGCCGATATCCTTGAGCACCGCCGCCGGCGGTCCGGTTCCCGTCGACGGGCAATTGCCGCCGCCGCTCATCTCGCACCCGGGCGTCTGCAGGCGGTCCTGCTCGGTGCCGACCCAGATCGATCCGCCCGAGATGTTGAGGATGTAGATATGGCACGGGTCCGACTGCGTGGTCGGCGCGGCGCTGTTGGTCGTCGGCCCGGTCGAGGCCTGCGGGCAGGCAGCAGCAGCCCGGCGGGCGGCGAGCGGCGCCTGGGCCGCGAGATCGATGGCGCTGAGCGCCGCATCGATCTGGCTGGCGGGACAGATCTTGGACTGCGCCTGTTTCTGCCAGCCCGCGACGAGCCCGATCATCATCTGGTTCGCCGGAAAGGCCGCCGCGAAAGCATTGATGTCGCGATTGAGCAGCGAGCTTTGCGCCGCGAGCTGGGTTGCGAGTTGTCGCGCCTGCGCGGCCGTCTGCTGGGCGCTGCGCACGATGCCAAGCGCCTGATTGGCCGTGGCCACCGCATTGTTCACCATGGCGGTGCTGCACGCCGGGCTCGCGGGGACATGGGCGGCAATGCTCTGCACCTGCGTCACCGACTGGTTGAGGCTCTGGCATTGCGCGCCGGCCGCGGCGGCCTGGTTCTGGAACGCGTTGACGAGCGCGTTCATCGCCGCCATCCGCGTCGCGAAGCCGCCGGTATTGGCGAAGTTCGAATTGGCCGCGGCCTGCTGATTGGCTTCGGCCTGGTTGGCCTGTAGTACCGCCTGGCCCGCCTGGACCGCCTCGCTTCCCGCCTGAAGGACGGCCTTGCCGACCTGATAGCCGCCGTAGAGCGCCGCCAGGGCCTCGCCCGCTGGCCCGGTGGCCGCCAGCGCTCCCCAGAAGCTCGCCTCCGGCACGCTTTGCCCGGCTTGCGCCAGACAATCGAGATTGTTGCCGCCGGTCGCCATGCAGGTGAGATAGGTCGACGCGACCCCCAGTCCGGCGCCGATCGCCGCGCCCGCTCCGAGGCGGGAGCCCAGCGACGGGGCGGCGGGCGCCGGCGCCGTCGGCACGCCATCGGGACCGGCGACGGGCGTCGGCGCAGCCGCCGGAGCCGGCGCCGGGCCTTCGGCAACCGGCGAGCTGGGCACGCCGTCCGGGCCGGCCACCGGCGCCGCGCCGTTGTCTACGACCGGCGGCAGGCTGTTGCTCGTTGCCGTCGATAGCCCGCCCGGCACCCCATCCGGGCCGGGCGTGAGCGCCGGCCCGCTGTCCGCGACGGGCGCCACCCCGTCAGCTCCCGACGCGCCCGATTGGCTCCCGTGCTGGTAGGGCGGCGGTTCGGCGGGCTCGACCGGCGTCGTTCCTGCATGTTCGGCGACGTTGACGTTCTCCGCCGTTGCCGCCTGATTGGTGTCGTTGACCTTGCCGATATCCGACTGGATCTGGTTAGCCCCCTGTTCGTTCATCGCCTGATTCTGGGGATCCGCCGGGTTCGAGCTGCGAAGGCTGTCCGCGCTATTTTCACGTGCTGCCTCCACGGTCCCGCCCTGGCGCAGCAAGATGCCCTTTGCCTGGGCAAACACGGTGCGCGCCTGGTTGATCCAATTCTGGATGTCGATCGCTTCCTGTTCCGGCGTGGCGCCAGGTGTCGTAATGCCGGCCTCGACGGGGTCGTTGTAGGCGCGCAACGCGTCCGACTGCTGGAAGAAATCGCTGCCGTCCTTGATGCCGGCCTCGCCCGCTGCCTTGTCCACGCTCTTGGCGAGCGTCTTCAGGCCTTCGAACGTGTCACCCTCATTGTACATTTGCTGGCCGTGCAGAAGTTTCTTCTCATTGTCGAGCGCCACCCCGACCGGGTCCGAGACTTCGCCCGGCGCGCCGGTGAAGTCGCGGCCGCCGGTGGTGCCAAACGCGTCGGTGTCCTTGATCAGCGCCTCTTTGCACGCCGGCGTATTGCACGGCAGCCACAGCGTCGTATCGGTCGTCGAATCGACATATTTGTAAGGGTTCCCGTCCGCGTCGAGCTCCGGTTTGACGATGTGGCCCTGGGACTTCCAAGAGTCGACGGTGCTTTGCGCCGCTTCCGGGGTCTTGGCTGCCAAGTCTACGTCGGCGCGAACGTCCTTGGGCATGCTGCCGGTGTTGACGATATCCCCGTCGATCTGCGACCCGCTGGGCGGCGCGTCGATCGCGTTGCCGGCCGGGTCCGTGTAGGTCTTCGCGCCGGTGCTCGGGTCGGTAAACTGCTTGGCGACGACATTGCCTTCCTTGTTGACGTAGTTGAGGGACCCGTCGGGGTTCGTGTAGGCCTGGGCGGTCTGCGCGTCGGTGATGCCGTCGGCGCGCGTGTCGAGGCCTTTGTAATAGTCGCGGATCTGTTGCGCCTGGTTCGTGTAGTTCTGTCGCAGCGCCTGCTGATTGGCGTTCGTGGCCTGGCCGAGCGCGCGATAGTATTCTCGTAACGTATTGAGTTCGGCCTGCTGCGATTGCTGGAGCAGCCACTGCCCGGTACCCGGCGCCGGGCCGGCCATCCCGCGCTCGGCCGCGCCCAGCAGCATGACGAAGACGATGGCGCCAAGCGCGCCGGAGAATTTGAGAAAGCCCGCCGCGCCGCGGGCAAGCCGCCGACCGAGCACGAGACTCTCCTCACCCAATGGGCCGAGGTGGGTCCGGTCGATCGGCTATTCGCTAATTTTTCCCCAGCGGCGATCAGGCCCGTCCCACGCACAACGCAGCGTACTCTCGGCGCCGGGACCCATCAATCTAAAGATTCTGGAATGAATTCAAGAATGACACATGGCGTCATCCTATCCGGTGGTGTGGCGACCTGAGTGCGCCGTGATCAAGCGATCAACGGTACACCGGGCACGAAACCATCACGCGCCGAGGGGCGAAAAATACCGTCAGCCTCAATAGCGAGACCACGCGCACAGCGGCGCTGGCCAACTCACGACCAGACACGCTCACCCATGGCATCTCACCATTCGTGTTCGGCGTGTTTCGTCGGCGATCATGGGCGTGGTTGCATTGTGGTCGATTTGAGGCATTGCTCGCGATGGGTTCGATGTCCACCCGTCTTTATCCACTCGCCCACGTCCTTCAGCCGAAGATCTTGGCTGGGTTGAGCCCGCTTGCACGGGGGAAGGAAATGGCATCAATGAATCGTGAGCTGCTTTCTTCGATGCAGCTCGATCGCGTTGCGGTCGCGGTCGTGCACAAAGCTGGCTTGCGCGGCGACCCCAGAGCGGGATGACTTCTGATAGGCGAAGTCATCCCGCTCTGGGGATCAAAAACGGTATTCTGATACTCAGAACGCCAGCTTTCAGGGTGGATCGGAGGCGTTCCCTATGTAGTCCCCTAACAACAGGAGCGAACAGGAGTGGTTGGAAACGGCTATTTACGGGGGGAATTTTCCCAGCCATAAGCCTCAAAATATACCGTTTTTGCGAACGGAGCCGGGCATTCACGGGAGCTTGCGAGCAGGGTTCTGGCGGACGGAGTGGGATTCGAACCCACGAACCCTTGCGGGTTGGCGGTTTTCAAGACCGCTGCCTTAAACCGCTCGGCCATCCGTCCTGGTTAAGTAATTCAAGTAGTTACCACGCTTCGCCCCGGAACAAAAAGGGCGCCACAGCGTGATGACCGGAGGTGGCCTCGCCGGAGGTCTGAATCACGCGATCAAACAACGAGTTAGAGCCGGATCAGCGTGCCCTTCAGCGCTCATCCCGCTCTGGTACCGGATTGGCACCCAAGCCGACGGCCGACAGTCACGAGTGTGGATAGGTGCCCGATCGGCGCCAGTCCAGACCGCGACTGACCGCTGGTCCTGGCCGCAAGACGAGTCTCTCGCGGCCACCTTGGGACGGGTTTCGGTCCGACGCTTGTTCACGGAGACATTCCGGTTTATGGCCGATTCCTTACCGGTGGCTGCGTGCGGAGCCTCGATCGCAAGGTGTAATGAGGGATAGGAAGATGACATTGGCAACGGAAGACAACAAGCCCGTGCGTAGCCGGACGGCGGTCTGGTTCATTACGGGATGTTCGACGGGTATTGGCCGGGCACTCGCCAAGCATGTGCTCGAGCTTGGCTACCGCACGATCGTGACCGCACGTAACCCCGATCAGGTGCAAGACCTGGCAACCCATGGCGAAGCGTTGGTGCTCAAGCTCGATGTCACCGATCAGCGCCAGGTCGATGCCGCCGTCACAGCAGCGCAAGAGGCATTTGGTCGTATTGACGTCCTCGTAAATAACGCCGGGATCGGATATTTTGCTGCGGTCGAAGAAAGTGAAGACCATGAAATACACAAGATGTTCGACATCAATGTATTTGGCCTGTGCCGAATGATTCATGCCGTTCTTCCTGCGATGCGCAACCGCCGCAGCGGGTTCATCGTAAATGTCTCTTCCGTCGGTGGACTTCGCTCTTTCCCGGGGATCGGCTACTACCATGCGACGAAATACGCTGTCGAAGGCCTGTCGGAATCGCTTTGGCAGGAGGTCGAGCCACTGGGCGTGAAGGTGATGCTCGTCGAGCCGAGTGGCTTCCGTACCGATTGGGCCGGACGCTCGGCAAACGAAAGCCGGCTGCAAATCGATGATTATGCCGCGACGGCGGGCGCGCGGCGCCGGCTGGCCCGCGCCAGCTCGGGTAAGCAGGCGGGCGACCCGGTTCGCGGCGCGCACGCCATTGTGCGGACGGTCGAGTCCGCGAACCCGCCGCATCGTCTGTTGCTCGGCAACAACGCCTACGACGGCGCCATGGAAAAGCTCGAAACGTTGCGCGCGGAGTTTGCCGCGTGGGAAGCGGTTTCCCGCAGCGCCGACTTCCCATAGGGAAAGCCGCCGACCGGCGGCTTGCGGCCCGCCCGGCCGGCATCGCGCCGGGCGGGCGGCAGGGACGCCACTTGATCGGTCCGATGTGGCATGGCATGAACGGTGGTGCGGCCGAATGGCCGCGCGATAACCCAACGTGGGAGGAAACAGATGTGGTCCGTTGGTCGCCGCGCCGTGTTGCTCGGTTCGGTCGCGGCATCGGTTCCGTTCGGCGCGCGCGCGCAGGAGGAAATCAACAACCTGCCGCGTAACCAGACCCTGATCGCCGAGAATCCGGAAGGCACGATCAAGAACGCCGGCTGGTTCAATATCTGGGCGATCAATGCGGGCGGCCAGAGCAACGGCCTGCATCAACTCGCCATGGATACGTTGTGGTACATCGATCCGGAACAGGGCATCGACGGGGTGTGGGAGAATTCGCTCGCCGCCGAGAAGCCGATCTACAACGCCGACTTCAGCGAAATGACCGTGAAGCTGCGCCGCGGCATCTTCTGGAGCGACGGCGTCGAGTTCAGTGCCGACGACGTGGTCTATACGATCCAGACCCACCTGCAGAACGCCGGACTGCGCTGGAGCGCGCCGGTGCAGGTGAACGTCGTCAGCGTGTCCGCGCCTGATCCCACCACGGTCGTGTTCAAGCTGAAGAAGCCGAACTCGCGCTTCCATGCGCTGTTCACGGTGCGCTGGAACGCCATGTGGATGATGCCGAAGCACGTCTTCGAGAAGGCCGGCGACCCGGGCAAGTTCGCCTTCGATCCGCCGGTCACGCTGGGCGCCTACAAGCTGCACAGCTACGATACCAACGGCAAATGGTTCATCTGGGAGCGTCGCGCCGACTGGCAGCGCACCTCGCTCGCCAAATTCGGCGAACCCGGCCCGCGCTACGTCACCTATATCGATCCCGGACCGCCGGACAAGCGGGTGATCCTGCAAATGAACCACCAGCTCGACGTCATTCATGACACCTCGCCGGAGGGCATGTTCACGCTGGTCAAGCAGGCCGGCAAGACCTCGCATGGCTGGTTCAAGAGCTTCCCCTACGCGCATCCGGACCCGACTCTGGTGGCGGTCATTCTCAACGACCAGAATCCGCTGTTCCAGAACCGCGATGTGCGCTGGGCGCTGGCGCTGCTGATCGACATGAAAGCCGTGGCGATGGCGTCGTACCGCGGCGCGGCAACCATCTCGGCCATCGGCGTGCCGCCCACCGGGAAGTATCCGCAATACTACCACAAGCCGATGGAAGCCTGGTTGAGCGGCTTCGAGATCGACACGGGCAAGCGCAAGATCAAGCCGTACGACCCGACCGTCGGTGCACAAATCGCCAACCTGTTGCGCGCCACGATGGGCGACCAGATCCCCACCGATCCCGCCCTGATTGCCGGCGCGTTCGGCGCGGGCTGGTGGAAGCCGGACGCCCAGGCGGCGGCCGAACTGCTGCAACGCGCCGGCTTCGCCAAGCGCGGCGACCAGTGGTTCACCCCGGACGGCAAGCCGTTCGCCATCCACATCGTCGTCGAGGGCGACCTGCGCCCGGTGATGACCCGCGCCGGCAGCATGATCGCGCAGGGGTGGCGGCAATTCGGCATCGATGCCAGCACGGTGGTGGCGCAGGGCACGATGAACGATCGCCGTGGCGCCGGCGATTTCGAGGCGATGATGGCGTGGAGCGTCGAGACCTGGGGCGGCCACCCCGACCTGTCGTTCTTCCTGGACTCGTGGCATTCGCAGTTCGTCGCCAAGGCGGGGGAAACCCAGACGCCGCGCAACTGGCAGCGCTGGTCCAACCCCGAACTCGACAAGATCATCGAGCAGATCCGCACCGTCGGCTTCGACGACCCCAAGGGTGTGGAACTGGGACTGGATTACCTCAAGCTGGTGGCACGGGAGATGCCGACGATCCCGTTGATGGCCTACAACGTGTTCACGGTCATGGACGAGACCTACTGGACTGGCTATCCGGACGCGGTCACCGCGCCGTATACCGATCCGGTGCCGAACTGGGGCAACACCCGCTACATGATGGCGAAGCTCCGGCCACGTCAATAGACCGCCGCGGCGCAGTGGAATGTCGTCGTACGTAAGGTATCTGCTCCGCCGCATCGGTCAATTCGTTCTGGTGGTGTTCATCGGCGTCAATATTGCGTTCTTCATAACGCATGCGACGCCGATCGACCCGGTCGAGCAAACGATCTCCGCGACCACCTCCTTTGGCAGCACCAGCCCGGAGGCGATCGCGTTGATGCGTCAGTCGTTGCGTGACCTCTACGGGCTGCAGGGCGGGCTGGCGCATCAGTACCTCGCCTTCTGGAAGCGTGTCGCGCTGGCGGATTTCGGTCCGTCGCTGTCGGCGTTCCCGACGCCCGTCTCGGTGCTGATTCGCCGGGCGCTGCCATGGACGGTGGGGTTGCTGACCACCGCCACGCTGATTTCCTGGGCGCTCGGCAATCTGTTGGGAGGACTGGCGGGCTACCACCGCAACAGCAGGGTTCTGCGCGCTGCCGGCGTGCTGGCGATGGGGTTCCATCCGATTCCGTACTACATCCTCGCTTTCGTGCTGCTGATCGTGTTCGGCTATGTGTGGCCGGTGCTGCCGATCACCGGCGGATCGCAAATGAACCTGCCGCAACGCCTCGACGCCGCCTATGTCGGCAGCGTGCTGCTGCATTCGATCCTACCGCTGCTGTCGCTGGTGCTGGTCGGCATCGGCGGCTGGTTCATGGGCATGCGCGCGCTGGTTTCCAACATCGTCACCGAGGACTATGTCGCCTATGCCGAGCTTGGCGGCGTCAGCCCGCAGCGGATCCTGCGTTCTTACGTCATGCGCAACGCGCTGGTGCCGCAGGTCACCGGGCTGGCGATGTCGGTAGGCGGCATCTTCAACGGCGCCATCATCACCGAACAGGTGTTCGGCTATCCCGGCATCGGCAGCCTGCTGATTGACGCCGTGCATGCCGGCGACTACAGCCTCGTTCTCGGCATCGGCACCGTGTCGATCGTTGCCGTTGCCACCGCGGTGCTGATGATCGACCTGCTGTATCCGCTGCTCGATCCGCGCGCGCGGGTGGGTTAGGCCATGTGGCGAATCCTGCGCGACCTGCTGCGCACCAACCGCGCTTTCGCCGCCGGCGTCGTTCTGCTCGGCATCGTCATCACCGTGGCCCTGCTGTCCTTCGTCTCGCCCTATCCGCCCAACGACGCCTATGTCGTGCCGCCGGACGTGCCGCCGTGCTGGGCCTATCCGCTCGGCACCAACTCGCGCGGCCAGGACGTATTCTGGCAACTCTCCGTCGCCATTCGCAACACGCTGCTGTTCGGCGTCACCGTGGCCTTCATCAGCCGCTGCCTGTCGCTCGTGATCGGGTTGATCGCCGGCTATACGGGGGGGACGATCGACCGGCTGCTGATGTCGATCAACGACACGTTCATCGTCATCCCGCTGTTCCCGATCCTGGTGATGCTCTACTTCGTGCTGCGCGACCACATGTCGTGGCTGCTGCTGGCGCTGGCAATGGCCGGGCTGGGCTGGGCCTACGACGCACGGCTGATCCGCTCGGTGGCGATGAGCCTGCGCACGCGCGAGTTCACCGAAACCGCGATCTTCTCCGGCATGACGACCCGCCAGGTGTTGGTGGCCGAGCACCTGCCCTATGTGCTGCCGATCGTGTTCTCCACCACCATGAACAACATCAACTGGTCGATCGGGCTGGAGGTGACACTGTCGGTGCTCGGCTTCACCGACATCAACACCCCGACCATCGGGGTGATGCTGTACTGGGCCAACCAGCACACCGCGATGGTCGCCGGCATCTGGTGGTGGATCGCCTTTCCGGTGGCGCTGGTGGTGATGTCCTTCATCGGCCTGTTCCTGCTGGCAGTGTCGATGAACGAATTCATCGACCCGCGCAGCCGGCTGGACAGGGTGCAGGGATGACCGCGGCGCCCATCCTCGCGGTCGACGACCTGAGGGCCTATTACGCCACTTCGGTGTTCGGCGTGGCGCGCGAGGTGCGCGCCGTGGACGGCGTCAGCCTGCGGATCGAGCGCAACGAAATCTACGGCCTGGCCGGCGAATCCAGCTGCGGCAAGTCCACCCTGATCCGCACCATCGCCGGCGCCATCCGCCCGCCGCTGCGGGTGCGGTCCGGCGACATCGCCTTCACTTTCGGCGACCGGCGGCTGGTCATGCAAACCGCGACGCAGGCCGAACTCAGCGCCATCCGCTGGAAGCATTTGTCCTACGTCATGCAGGGGTCGATGAGCGTGCTGAACCCGGTGCGGCGGGTGCGGCACTCCTTCGTCGATTTCGCCTACCGCCATATCGGCGGCGCGATGCCGGAATTCCTGGACGGCGTGCGCAGCCACCTGCACCGGCTCGATCTGGCGCCCGAGGTGCTCGAGGCGTATCCGCACGAGCTGTCCGGCGGCATGCGCCAGCGCATCGCCATCGCCCTGGCAACGATCTGCCGGCCCGACTTCATCATCGCCGACGAACCAACCACGGCGCTGGATGTGGTGGTGCAGAAAAGTGTGTTGGTGATGATCCGCGCGATCCAGCGCGAGCTCGGCTCCTCGCTGCTGTTCGTCACCCACGACATGTCGGTGCACGCCAACCTGTCGGACCGCCTGGGCATCATGTACGCCGGCCGTCTCGTCGAGGAAGCCGCCACCGCCGAGATTTTCCAGCGCCCGCTGCATCCGTACACGGCGCACCTGGTCCGCAGCCTGCCGCGCATTGGCGACGCCACCGCGAAGCGTGGTCTGGAAGGCACGCCGCCGAACCTGGCCGACCCGCCGCCGGGCTGCCGTTTCCATCCGCGCTGCCCGATGGCCATGGCGGTCTGCGGCCAGCAGGCGCCGCCGATGGAAGCCGTGGCGCCGGGCCACCGCGTCGCCTGCTTCGCGGTTGGAGCGGCCCGGTGACGGCCGCGCCGCTGCTGGAGGTCAACGACGTATCGCGCATTTATCGCGGCGGCGGCGTGTTCGCCCGCCGCCGGGTGAGCGCCGTCGCCCACGTCAGTTTCGCGATCGAAGCCGAAAAGCCCGAAATCTTCACCATCATCGGAGAATCGGGCAGCGGCAAGACGACCTTGGCGCGGATGATCCTGGCCATCGTGCCGCCGAGCTCGGGCGTCATCCGCTTTCGCGGCGGCGACCTCGCGGCGATCCGCCACCGGGCCGCGCGATTGGCTTTCATGAAGCTGGTACAGCCGATCTTCCAGAATCCGTTCGAGGCGTTCAATCCGCTGAAACGGCTGGACCGTTATCTGTTCATGACCGCACGCCGCTTCGCCGGCGCCAATGACCAGAGCGCCGCCGAGCGGTTGGCGGACGGCGCGCTGCTGCAGGTCGGCTTGTCGCTGGCGGAGGTGCGCCGCCGCTATCCGCACGAGTTGTCCGGCGGGCAGTTGCAGCGGGTCGCCATCGCCCGCGCCCTGATATCCTCACCGGCACTGATCATCGCCGATGAGCCGGTGTCGATGGTTGACGCCTCGTTGCGCATGTCCATCGTCAACCTGTTCCGCACGCTGCGTGACACGTTGGGTGTGTCGATCATCTACATCACCCATGACCTCGCCACCGCCTACACGATCAGCGATCGCATCATCATCATGCGGCGCGGCAGCGTGGTCGAGGCCGGCGATGCGCGGGAAGTGCTGGACGCGCCGCGCCATCCGTATTCCATCCTGTTGAAGTCCGCGGTGCTGTCGCCGGACGCGGCCGGCGATCCGGATCGGCTGCGCGTCGCACCGCCCGCTGATATCCCGGACTGACGCTGCAATTCACCGGCCTGGAGGCGCGCCAATATGACCAGTGCAATCGCGGTGGCGATCGATGTGCAGGCCGATCGCCGGACCGGACCCTACCGTCCGCTGTGGAACTGGTTCGGCTACGACGAGCCGAATTACACCTACGCGACACATGGCCGAAAACTCCTGCGCGAACTTGCGGCGTTGAGTCCGGAGCCGATCCGTGTGCGCACCCATAACCTGCTGACCAGCGGCGACGGCACCCCATCGCTCAAATGGGGATCGACGAATGCCTATACCGAGGATGCCGCCGGCAACCCGGTGTACGACTGGACGATCATCGACCGTATCTTCGATGCCTATGCCGAAGCCGGCGCGATCCCGCTGATCGAGATCGGCTTCACGCCGGAAACCCTGTCGGACGACCCCGGCCCGTACCGGCACAGTTGGACGCTGGAGGCAGTCAACAAGACCATCGTGACGGGTTGGGCGGCACCGCCGAACGATCTGATGAAGTGGGCCGGGCTGGTCGAAGCCTGGGCCCGGCATCTGGCCGGCCGCTACGGCCGCGACGTCGTGTCGAACTGGCCCTGGGAAGTGTGGAACGAGCCGGACGGCAATTACTGGACCGGGACGGTTCCGCAGTACTGCGCCCTCTACGATGCCAGCGCCCGGGCGGTGAAGCGTGCGTTGCCCATGGCGCGCGTCGGCGGCCCGCACACCTGCGGCCCGTTCGGGCGTGAAAGGGCAGGACCCTTCCTGCGTGAGTTCCTGACGCATGTGGTCGAAACCGGATCGCCGATCGACTTCCTGGCATTCCACGCCAAGGGCCGGCCGGAGGTTCACGACGGCCACGTCCGCATGGGCATCGCCAACCAGTTGCGCGACATCGAGACCGGCCTTTCGATCATCGGCGAGTTTCCAGCCCTCAAGGGACTGCCGGTGATCATCGGTGAATCCGATCCGGAGGGTTGCGCCGCCTGTTCGGCGCGGGTCTATCCGCAGAACGCCTATCGCAACGGGCCGCTCTACGGAGTCTATGTGGTCGAAACGATGCTGCGGACCTATGAACTGTCGCGCCGCGCCGGCATCGCTATCGAGGGCGCGGTGACCTGGGCGTTCATGTTCGATGGGCAGCCGTATTTCGACGGCTTCCGCGACCTCGCGACGAACGGCATCGACAAGCCGGTGTTGAATGCCTTCCGCATGCTCGGCATGCTCGGCGGCGATTGGCTCGCCACCCGCAGCAGTCAGGCGCTGCCCATCGAGCAGGTGCTGGTCGCCGGCGTCCGCGCGGCGCCTGACGTCAACGCCGTGGCGACGCGCGACGCGGGCGGTGTCAGCGTTCTGGTCTGGCACTATCATGACGACGATACGGCCGGTCCGGTTGCCGATGTCACGGTCTCCGTCGGCGGCGTGCCATCCCCGGGCGTGGTCCGGCATTACCGGATGGATGCGGATCACTCGAATGCCTTCGCGGTTTGGCAGGCCATGGGAAAGCCCCAGACCATCGGCAGCGCGGACTACGCGCGGCTTGAGCGCTCGGGCCAACTCGAGCGGCTCGACGCGGCGGTCATGGTCGATGGATCGGGCGATGTGACGAAGTTGCGGATGACGCTGCCGCGCCAGGGCGTTTCGCTGCTCCGCCTCGAACCGTGAACCGTGCTACGGAGTGTCCATCCCGGGACCGGCATGCGAAGGAGACCGCGTCATGCTGCTGAAGGAACTGCGCGAACGTGTCTGCGAGGCCAACCTGGAACTGCCCCGTCACGGGGTGGTGCTCTACACTTGGGGCAATGTCAGCGGCATCGACCGCGAAAGGGATCTTGTCGTCATCAAGCCCTCGGGCGTCCCGTACAGCGCACTGACGCCGGCGAAGATGGTCGTCGTCGGCCTGGACAACGCGGTGGTCGAAGGCGACGGCAACCCGTCCACCGACACGCGCACCCATACCGCGCTCTATCGCGCCTTCAAGGGCATCGGCGCGGTTGCGCACACGCACTCCCGGCATGCCGTCGCCTGGGCACAGGCGCGGCGGGAGATCCCCTGCTTCGGCACCACGCACGCCGATTACTGCTTCGGCCCGGTACCCTGCACCGCGCCGCTGAGCGAGGAGCAGGTGCGGCGGGACTACGAAGGCGAGACCGGCGAGCAAATCGTGCGGACCTTCGCCGGTTCCGACCCGCTGGCGCGGCCCATGGTGCTGGTGGGCGGCCATGGACCGTTCACCTGGGGCCGTTCGGCCGCGGAAGCGGCGAGCAACGCCGTCATCCTCGAGGAGATCGCGCGCATTGCCAGTGCCACGCTGACGGTCGATCCAAACGCGCCGCCGCTGGAGGCACACATCCTGGCCTACCACTACGAGCGCAAGCACGGTTCGGGCGCCTGGTACGGCCAGGACGCCGATCACCCCCGCGCCACCTGAATCAACGTGGGCAAGACATCGCTGAACAACGTGCCCGCCGCCGGCTTGCCGAAATCGAAGTAGACGCGGCGGAACAGGCCGTACAACGCATCGCAGGCCTGCCGCGCCTCGGGTTGCGGCAGATACACCGTGTGCGGCGGGCACACGGCGGCCTGGGCGGCTTCGATCGTCGGGAACGCCCCGGCGGCGAGGAGAGCAAAAATCGCCGAGCCGAGCCCCGTCACCTTGCCGGCGGGCACCAGCACCGGCCGGTTCAGCACGTTCGCGTAGACCTGGTTGAGCACCGGGTTGTTCTGCGGCACGCCGCCGCCGTTGATCACGCGCGGCGCGCGCGCGCCGTACTCCTCCATCCGGTCGAGGATGACGCGGGTGTGCAACGCGGTGCCCTCGATGGCGGCGAACAGTTCGTCGCGCGCCGTGTGCTGCAGGTTCCAGCCGATCGTGATACCGCCGACCCTGGCGTTCACCAGCACGGTGCGGTCGCCGTTGTCCCAGGTCATGCGCAACAGCCCGGTCTGGCCGGCGCGATAGGCCTCCAGCCCGCGGCTCAGTTCGGCCACCGTCGTGCCGGCACGCCGCGCGATGGCGCTGAAGATGTCGCCGACCGCGGACAGGCCGGCCTCGATGCCGGTGAAGCGCGGATGCACGCTGCCCGGCACGACGCCGCACACGCCCGGCACCAGCCGCTCCTCGGCGCCATAGGCGATCATGCAGGTCGAGGTGCCGATCACGTTGACCACGTCGCCCTCGGCAGCACCCGCGCCGATCGCGTCCCAATGCGCATCGAACGCGCCGACCGGAATCGGAATGCCGGCGGGCAGGCCCAGCCGTGCCGCCCACTCCGGCGCGAGATGGCCGGCGATCGCGTCGGACGTCGCATAATCGCCGTCGAGGCGCGCGCGCACGCCGGCGAGCAGCGGGTCGACGCCGACAAGAAACGCCTCCGGCGGCAGCCCGCCGAGGGCGCGGTTCCACATCCATTTGTGGCCCATCG
>CAYWOW010000017.1:0-24313 GCA_964459005.1 uncultured Acetobacteraceae bacterium | reverse complement strand
GCCTCCGGCGGCAGCCCGCCGAGGGCGCGGTTCCACATCCATTTGTGGCCCATCGCGCAGACGCTGCGCTTGGCCTCGCGCGGATCGGTGATGCCGGCCAGCGTCGCCGCCACCATGTCGCAATTCTCGAAGGCGCTGGCGAAAGCGGACCGTTTGTCGGGATTGTGGCGCAACCAGTGCAGCAGCTTGGCGAATCCCCACTCCGCCGAGTACACCCCGCCGCACCAGTCGATCGCCGCCAATCCCTGGCTGCGCGCCGCCGCGGTGATCTCTTCGGCCTCCTGCTTGGCCCGGTGGTCGCACCAGAGATAATACTCGTTGAGCGGGCGCAGGTTCCGATCCACCGGGATGACGCTCGACCCGGTGGTGTCGAGCGCGATCGCCACCACGTCGGTTCCTGAAACCCCAGCCGCCGCCACCGCCTGTCGCGTCGCCGACGCCAGGGCATCCATCTGGTCGTCATGCGACTGGGTGGCGAAATCCGGGTCGTCCCGGCGCCGGTGCAACGGGTATTCGGTGACCGCGGAAGCGAGCAGTCCCCGTCCGCTGTCCACGATCGAGACGCGCACGCTGAGCGTGCCGAAATCGACCCCCGCGACAATGGTCATGGCCGCTCCACTCCGTCAGTTGCGGTGCCAGTGCATCTGCCAGCCCAGATAGCGCGTCGCCGCTTCGTGCACTGCGCCCGCCCTGGTCGAAAAGTTCGCCGCCACGTGATGCTCGTAGCCGTTTTCGCAGATGTAGCGCAGCAGGCCCTGCAGGTCCGGGATCCGCACCACGCCGGCGCCGCCGAAAGTGGTCAACGGATCGTCGGTGAACGTCCCCTCGCCGACATAGCCGCGGATCGCGCCGGCGGTGTCGTCGGTGGAGAAGCGCGCGAAACTCATCGGCCCCGCCTTCACGCGGCCGACCACGGTGCCGAACGTGTTGTCCTTGCCGACGGTGCCGGCGATGATCGCCTGGTAGTCCATGCGCGTATCGGCGAAGAAGCTCTTGGGCAGGTTGCTGCAGTGGAAGCACACCGCCTTGTCGGGGTCCGTGCCGTAATTGTTGTTCCAGTCGAGCAGCGCGCTCGGCGTCTCCGAGGCCAACGCAAGGGCGTGCATGCTGATGGTGCCGCAGATATCGGCCTCGCAGGCGCTCGACAGCAATTCGTTGCTCATCATGCTCATGACGGTGCAGGGCACGACGCCGAAGAACTCCTCCATCGCCGTCCAGCACTGGATCGCGCTGACCGTGACGTCGGCCTCGCGCATCCAGTCCTCGATGACGTGGCCGAGCTTGGCCATCTTGATCAACGACGCGTCGGGGACGCCCCGGGTCCCGACATATGCCCTGATCTGCGCAAGCTTGCGCTGAACGCCCTCGTTGTCGTCCTTGAGGCGCTGGATGCGGCCGAGGATGTCGGAGAGGTCCACTGTCTCGGTAGCGATGCCGCTCGCCTCCAGAAGCTTCTCACTGTAGCGCACGGTCGTGAAGGCGGCCGGCCGGGCGCCGATGCAGCCGACGCGCAGGTTGCGAAGGCCGTTGGCGACGCGGCAGACCGCGCCGAACCACTCGAGATCGGCACGGAACGAGTGGGAATCCGGGCTGACCGTGTGCAGCCCGGTTAGCGAGTAGGGGATGCCGTACTGCCGGAGGTTGTTGCACACCGACATTTTGCCGCAGAAACCGTCGCGCCGGTGGGTGATGCCCATCTGGTCCGGCGCATCCGGAGTCGCCTGGATCAGCACCGGCACATCGAGCCTCGCCATCCGCAGCGTATCCGCGACGCCACGCTCGTCGCCGAAATTGGGCAGCGTGACGATCACGCCGTCGATACGGTCCCGGTTCGCCGCGAACAGCGCGGCGCAGCGCTTGGCGTCCTCGTGGGTTTCCACCGCGCCGTATTTCGTTTGCTCTTCGCCCAGCATGACATGCTCGATGCCGGCGTGATCGAGCGCCGCGATCATCTCGGTACGGCCGGACTTGGCCAGGTGATCCGGGAAGAAGCCCCGGTTTCCGACGATGACAGCCATCGTCATCTTGCGGTTTGGCATCGTTACCTCCTTCGGGCCGGCCCTTGCGCACGCGCGCCTGGAGCATGATAGGCGGCTGAGCGGGGCTTGCCCAGACGAAGGCGACGCCAGGGCTCGGGGGACCCCTGGACCCCATTCCTTTTTCCGGTAGTGTCTCATCCACTGTGACCGGGAGACCGCCATGCGCCGGAGCTTTGTGCTGCTTGACCGCGACTTCACCATCGGGGCCACCGATCGCCGCCTGTTCGGCGCCTTCATCGAGCACCTGGGCCGGTGCGTCTATGGCGGCATTTTCGAGCCGGGCCACCCGACGGCCGACGCGCAGGGCTTCCGCCAGGACGTCATGGCGCTGGTGCGCGAGCTGGCGCCGACCATCATGCGCTACCCCGGCGGCAACTTCGTCTCCGGCTACAACTGGGAGGACGGCGTCGGGCCCGTGGAGAACCGGCCGCGGCGGCTGGATTACGCCTGGTTCTCGACCGAGCCGAACACCTTCGGGACCAACGAATTCATCGACTGGTGCCGGATGGCGGGCATCGAGCCGATGCTGGCGGTGAACCTCGGCACGCGCGGTCCCCAGGATGCCGGGCATTTTCTCGAATACTGCAATTTCCCGGGCGGCACGGCGCTGTCCGACCTGCGCCGCCGGCACGGCTGGGAAAAGCCGCACGGCGTGAAGTTCTGGTGCCTCGGCAACGAGATGGACGGCCCCTGGCAGACCGGCGCCAAGACCGCGGCCGAATACGGGCGCATCGCCGCCGAGGCGGCAAAGATCATGAAATGGGTGGACGGCTCCATCGAGCTGGCCGCCTGCGGTTCGTCGGGCCGCAGGATGCCCAGCTTCGGCGCCTGGGAAGATACCGTGCTGGAGCACACATTCGATCATGTCGATTGGATCAGCCTGCACACCTACCTGAACAACTACGCCGACGACACGCCCGCCTTCCTGGCCAGCCCCGACCTGATGGATAGCTTCATCGAGGAAGTGGTCGCGATCGCCGACGCGGTGGCGGCGCGGCGGCGGTCGCGCAAGCGCATCATGCTGAGCTTCGACGAGTGGAACGTGTGGTACCGCACGCGCCGTCCGCGCGCGGCGCGCATCAAGCCGGGCTGGCCGGTGGCGCCATCGATCCTGGAGGAAGCCTATGACATGCAGGACGCGCTGGCGTTCGGCGGAGCGGTGATTTCGCTGCTGAACCACGCCGACCGCGTGCGCTGCGCGTGCCTCGCACAACTGGTCAACGTCATCGCGCCGATCATGACCGAGACCGGGGGAGGGGCCTGGCGACAGACCATCTTCTGGCCCTTCGCCGATTTCAGCAATCACGGGCGTGGCGAGGTGCTGCGCGCGCGCATCGAGAGCGAGACCTACGACACCGCCTATCTCGATCCGGCCGGGCCTGACGACCACACGCTGAGCCCGGTGAACGACGTGCCGTTCCTGAAGCTGGCCGCGGTGCATGCCGGCGACGGCTGCCTGAACGTGTTCGCGCTGAACCGCGACCTCGCGAACCCGCTCCGCCTGGAGATGGAGGCGCGCAGCTTCCCCACGCTCGCGCTTCGTGGCGCGGCGACGCTGCACCATGCGAACCTCAGGGCGGGCAACACGGCCGGCGCGCCCGACACGGTGCGGCCGGCCGCACTTTCCGGCGTGGCGGTGACCGGGACGCGTGTCACAGCGGAGTTGCCGCCCGCGTCCTGGAACGTGCTCCGGTTTGGCCCGGGTTGAAGGCAGCCCGGCGCGCCCTGTTCTTCCTTCCCCCACGATTCCCCCGGCCGCCCCGGTGTCCGGTCCGCTCGGTCAGCCAGCGGGCGGGCCGGCATGCCATCGGCCAGTCGGTGTGGACACCACGATCCGGCAACCGTTGCGGGGTCGCTGCTCGGCCAATCTCGACAGACGGCGATCACGCGCGCAGTCTGTCCGGCGGATGGAGCGGCTGCGGAACACGTCGGCGCTCCACCGTTTGGCCGAACCGGTAGCGTGAGCGAACAACCAACAGAGCGGTGAAAAGCAATGACGAGGATGGAGGTCAAAGTATCGCGCCGACGGTTGCTGGAGGGCGGCGTGGCATTCGGCGGGGCGCTCGCCTTGCCCGGCCATCTCATGGCCCAGCCCGGGACGGTCAAGGTCGGCATCCTGCAACCCGTCACCGGCGCCGTCGCCTTCGAGGGCACCCACGGGCGGATCGGCGCCGAGGCGGCCCTCAAACAGATCAACGACGCCGGCGGCATCAAGTCGCTGGGCGGCGCCAGGCTGGAAATGGTCTTCGGCGACGCGCGCTCGACGCCGGAAGGCGGCACGGCCGAAGTCGAGCGCCTGGCCGCCGAGGGCGTCTCGGCGATCGTCGGCGGCTACGCCAGCCCGATCTGCCTGGCGGCGAGCCAGGCGGCCGCCCGCTACGACCTGCCCTACATCGTCGATGTCGGCGTCGCCGACCAGATCGTCCAGCGCGGACTGACCAATACGTTCCGCTTCGCTCCCGGCTTCGGCATCGTCTCCAAGCAGGCCATCGACAACCTCGTCACGCTGAACGACGCGGCGGGGAAACCGGCCAAGACGGTCGTGCTGGTGCACGAGGACGGGCTGTTCGGCGCCGGACTGACCAAGCTGATGCAGGCCGAACTGCCCAAGCGCGGCTTCGAGATCCTCGATACCATCTCGCATCCGACGCCGGCGCGCGACATGACGAACGTCGTCCTGCAAATCCGTGCCAAAAACCCCGATCTTGTCATCCCCTCCAACTATTACGTCGAATTCGTGTTGCTGGAACGCGCCATGCAGCAGCAGAAGATCAGGCCCAAGGGCGTCTATTGCGTGCTCAACGGCGGCGCCTCGAATTACCGGTTCGTCAAGGAGTTCCCCGACGCGGCGCAATACGTGATGGACTGCAACCACTGGCATGACCCGACCAACCCGGCCGCGCAGGCGCTGCGCAAGGCGGTCGAGGCCAGCGGCGAGGTCTTCACGTACAACGTGTCGCTGAACTATTCGGCGGTGCTGCTGCTCGCCGATGCCATCGAGCGCGCCGCGTCCCCCGATCGCAAGGCCATCATCGCAGCCCTCGCCACCTCGACCTTCGCCGGGCACATCATGCCCTATGGACCGACGAAGTTCACCAACGGCCAGAACGAGGGCGCGGCCCCGGTCAACACACAGGTGCAGGACGGCGACATCAAGGTGATCTTCCCGTCGCGCTATGCCGACGCCAAGCCGGTCTTCCCGGTGCCGGCCTGACCGATTTCGTCCGGACCGGCGTGCGGCGGGCCCAGACGCGCCGCACGCCTCCGGCCGATTTCGGTCTCCAATAAACGCACCGCAAGCCGTGGCATTTGATGTTCGCGCTCCCTCTCCTCGTCGCCTCCATCCTCAACGGCCTGATGACCGGCGCGGTCTATGCCTTGATCGCCGTCGGGCTGACGCTCGTCTATGGCGTGCTGCACATCATCAATTTCGCCCATGGCGCGATCCTGACCGCGGCGATGTTCGCCGCCTTCCTGGCCTTCCGGGCTGGCATCGATCCGTACCTGGCAATGGTTCCGCTCGCTTTGCTTTTCTTCGGCCTCGGTTACGCGATGCAGCGCCTGGTGATCGGCCCGGCGAGCCACGGCGACGACCGCAACATCCTGCTGGTGACCCTCGGCCTGGCCATCGTAATCGAGAACCTGCTGCTGGCGGCTTTCAAGTCTGACACCAGAACGATCGAGGTCCCGTACGGCTTCGCGACGATCGACCTCGGCTTCACCTTCGTCGTCGTGCCGCTGGCCATCGGCTTCGCCGTCTCCTGCGCCGCGGCGGCGCTGCTGTGGGTGCTGCTGGCCCGCACCGATACCGGCAAGGCCATCCGCGCCGTGGCCAAGGAGAAGCTCGGCGCGGCGCTCGCCGGCATCGACGTCGCGCATATCTACGCGGTCACCTTCGGCCTCGGCGCCGCCTGTCTGGCCGTCGCGGCCTGCCTGTTGCTGCCGACCTATTACGTCAATCCGCGCGTCGGCAACGCCTATGTGCTCGTCGCCTTCACCATCGTCGTCCTCGGCGGCATGGGGTCGATCGCGGGGGCCATCGCAGGCGGGTTGTTCATCGGTGTCGTGGAGAGCCTGTCCGGCCTGTTCTTCGGCGAAAGCCTTGGCCAGCTCGGCATCTTCCTGATCTTCATCCTGGTTCTCCTGGTCCGCCCGACCGGCCTGTTCGGAGCCAGGGCATGAAGCATTGGTCGGTCTATGGCTCGATCGGCCTGGCCGCGGTCGTCTTTGCGGCCCTGCCGCTGGTGACCGATTCGAACACCGTCCTCAACGCGATGGTGACGGCGATGATCATCGCGCTGGCCGCGCAAGGCTGGAACGTGCTGGGCGGCTATGGCGGGCAACTCTCGTTCGGCCACGCCGCCTTCTTCGGCACCGGAGCCTATGCCGACGCCATCCTGCAGGCCAGTTGCGGCGTGAACGCCTACGCAGCGCTGGCGATCGCCACCGCTGCCGGTGGCCTGGTCGGACTGGCCATCGGTTTTCTCAGCTTTCGCGCGGGTTTGCGCGGTTCCTATTTCACCCTGGTGACCCTCGCCTTCGCCGAGGTTTTCCGCATCGTCGCCAACGCGGCGCCGGTGACCGGGGCCGCCAGCGGCACCCTGATCAAGCTCGATGTCAGGGCGGTCAATTTCCAGTTCGCGAGCCGCGCAATCTATTTCTGGATCATCCTGGCGCTGGTGGCCGCGACGATGCTGCTCATGCGCGGCATCGAGCAGCGCCGGTTCGGCGCTTGGCTGATCGCGGTGCGGGAAAACGAGGATGCCGCGAAAGCGCTTGGCGTCGACACCTTGCGCGTGAAGCTGCAGGCGATCACCCTGTCGGCGGCGATGACCGCGCTGGCCGGCGGCTTCTATGCGCAATACTACCTCTTCGTCGATTCCACGATCGCCTATGGGTCGTGGATTTCGGTCGAGGCGCTGCTGGCCACGATCATCGGCGGCATCGGCACCGTGTTCGGTCCGGTTTTCGGCGCGCTGGCGCTGTATTTCCTCGGCGAGTTCGCCAAGTACATCACGGGCCGCGCTCCCGGTATCGATCTCGCCTTCTATGGCACGCTGCTCATTCTCGTCGTTGCCTTCGCACGCGATGGCGTCCAGGGCCTTCTCTCAAAGGCGGCCGGCGCCGTTGCCCGCGCCGGGAAGTCGGCATGACCGCCGCCGCACTCCTGCGGGTCGAGGCGATCAGCAAGTGGTTCGGCGGCCTGCTCGTCGTCGACGGGGCCAGCCTTGCCGTCGGGCCCGGCCGCATCACCGGGCTGATCGGTCCCAACGGCGCCGGCAAGACCACGCTGTTCAACCTGGTTTCCGGTTTTTTCGCGCCGGACAGTGGAACGATCGTCTTCGACGGCAGGGATATCACGGCCTTGCCGCCGCACCGGCGCGCGGCGCTCGGCATCGCGCGGACGTTCCAGATCGTGCAGCCCTTCGCCGGGCTGAGCGTGCGCGACAACATAGCCGTCGGGGCCTATCTGCGATCGCCGCGCCGGGCCGATGCGCTGGCCAGGGCCGAGGCGGTGGCGGACCTGACCGGCCTGACCGGATACCTCGACGCACCCGCCGCCGGTCTCACCGTGTCGGCCCGCAAGCGGCTCGAGCTGGCCCGCGCGCTGGCGACAGAACCGCGGCTGCTGCTGCTCGACGAGGTTCTCGCCGGCCTCAATCCGTCGGAAGTGCGCGACATCCTGCCGGTCATGCGGGCGCTGCCGGAGCAAGGCATCGCCATCCTGATGGTCGAACACGTGATGCAGGCCGTGATGAGCCTGTGCGACGATGTCTATGTCCTCGCGGAAGGCCGTCTGATCGCCCAGGGCTCGCCAGGCGATGTGACGCGCGATCCCCTGGTGGTCGAAGCCTATCTCGGACACGGGGCGGCCTCTCGCATCGCCGCGGGGATTTTCGCCCGTGACTGACGCGCCGCTCCTGGTCGTCAAGGGTATCGTCGCCGGCTATGGCAGCGTGCCGGTACTGGCGGGCATCGACCTGACGGTGGCGGCGGGATCGATCGTCGCCGTGCTTGGCGCCAACGGCGTCGGCAAGACGACGCTCAACCGGGTGCTTTCCGGCGTGTTGCGGCCGGACGGCGGCGAAGTGACGTTCGACGGTGTGCGCATCGACGGCTGGCGGCCGCAGGCGATCGTTGCCGCCGGCTTGATCCATGTGCCCGAGGGTCGCCGCCTGTTCCCCGACCTGACTCTGCGGGAAAACCTGGAGCTCGGCTCGTACCGGCGCGGCAAGGCCGAGCGGGAAGCCTCGCTGGAGAAGGTCTTCGCCATTTTCCCGCACTTGAAGGAGCGGGCCGCGCAGCGCGCGCGCACCCTGTCGGGCGGCGAACAGCAGATGGTGGCGATCGGCCGCGGGCTGATGGGCCAGCCCAGGCTGCTGATCCTCGATGAGCCTTCGCTCGGACTGGCGCCGATCCTGGTCGACGAAGTGTTCGACCTGATCCGGCGACTCAACGGCGACGGGCTGACCATTCTGCTGGTCGAGCAGAACGTCGTGCAATCGCTCGCGCTTGCCCACGCCGCGCATGTCATGGAGCACGGCCGTTTCGTGCTGTCCGGCACCGGCGCCGAGCTTGCCGCCGATCGCGAACTCGCCAAAGCTTATCTGGGAATGTGACGATGCGCGCAGACCGGTGCGGCGAAATGGCAAGACCGAAGTGGTGTCGGGGCGGCTTTTGGGACTGGCACTTGACCGTGGCGCGTCGTGTCATGCACTCTGCAGACCAGAATTTTGCCGGGCATTGTGACTTCGTTCTACAAGCGGGAGGAAGTGGTGATGAGCAGGTTTGATTCGATCGTTGTTGACGGGCACGTGGTATTTCCCGGGTATGGTCCAGTACGTTGCGACCTCGGCATCACAGATGGGAAGATCGCGGCGATTGCCGACCGGATCGCCAGCGCGGACGCCGCCGAGGTGGTCGACGCAAAAGGATTGCTGGTTGCTCCGGGCAGCGTCGACTGCCATACGCACCTCGGCATTTACCGGCCGCTGGCGCCCGATGCCCGTTCCGAAACGGCATCATCGTTGGCCGGCGGGGTGACGACCCTGCTCAGCTATTTCCGGTCGGGTCAGCATTACATGAACAAGACCGGCTCATATAAAACGATATATCCCGAAGTCCTGGCCTTGACGAAGGGGAATTCCTATGTCGACTACGGCTACCATATCGCACCCATGGATTCCTCCCAGGTCAAGGAAATCGAGTGGCTGGTCAGCGAAGGGGTGACCACTCTCAAGTATTTCATGTTCTACAAAGGCCTGAATCTGTCGGCCAGTTCCACCGACGGCAAGGCGCTGACCATGTCGGATTCGTACGATCTGGGCCATCTGTATTCGATCATGGAAGAAACGCAGCGCGTCAGCCAGCAATACGGCGAGGGCAGCCGCATCGCCGTCAGCGTCCATTGCGAGGATGATGAACTGATCCGTTGGTTCATCGATAAGGTCAAACGAGAAGGTTTGCAGGGCCTTGAAGCTTACAGCAAGGCACGTCCGCCGCTCAGCGAACGGGTGTCGATCCACAAGGCAGCCGCCGTGGCCGCCGCCACCAAAGTCGGCTTGAATCTGCTGCACCTGTCGTCCGCCGACGCCTTGGCCGCCGCCCTCGAAGTGAAGAACCTGTACCCGGATGCCGATATCCGGCTCGAGGTCACATTGCATCACCTGGGACTCACCTACCAGCAACTCGAAGGAAAGGGATTGGGCGGCAAGGTCAATCCTCCGCTGCGCACGCCTCAGGACACCGCCGCGCTGTGGGAAGGCGTCCGCAAGGGGCAGGTGGATTGGATCGGCAGCGATCACGCGTGCACGATGTCCAGCCTGAAGGGCGATGAATTGTGGGCCGCGGCCTGCGGCTTCGGCGGCACCGGCCTGATGTACCCCTTCATGATTTCGGAAGGCTACCACAAACGCGGCATCCCGCTGTCGCGCATCGTGGAACTGGTAAGCACGAATCCCGCCCGGGCGCACTCCTGCTATCCACGCAAGGGCCATATCGCGATCGGCGCCGACGCCGACCTCGCCCTCATCGACCTGGACCTGACCAAAAAAGTCACGGCCGGGGCGCTGCATTCGCATCAGGACCACTCTCCCTTCGAAGGCGTCGAATTGAAGGGATGGCCGGTTCGCACCCTGCTGCGGGGCCAGACCGCCTTCGCCGGCGACACCATCGTCGGTGAGCCGAGGGGACTCTACATCAAACGGCCGGTGTGACAGGGCCACCACCGATCGGAACCGGCATCGTCCGCGGGACAAGGTGAAGCGATGAGGAAAACGACGAGACTGAAACAACTGATCTTGGATAAGCAGGTGTTGGTCATGCCGGGGGCGTACGACGCCCTGAGTGCCAGGATCATCGAAAGGGCGGGCTTCCAGGCCATCCAGTGTTCCGGTTACGGCATCGCGGCGAGCGTTTTGGGCAAGCCGGATGTCGGCCTGCTGTCGATGACCGACATGCTGAACGCGACCAGGAATATCTGCGACGTGGTCACGATTCCGGTGATGGCCGACGGCGATACCGGGTTCGGCAACGCCGTCAATGTCTATCATACCGTGCGGGCCTTCGAGGCGGCGGGGGCGGCGGGGATCAACCTGGAAGACCAGGTTTTCCCGAAGCGTTGCGGCCATATGGACGGCAAGGAAGTGATCGGCATGGAGGAGATGGTGCAGAAAATCCGCGCCGCCATGGCCGCCAAGACCGACCCGGACTTTGTCATCAACGCCAGGACGGATGCCATCGCCGTGCTTGGCATCGACGAGGCGATCAGACGAGGCAATGCCTATGCCGCGGCCGGAGCGGATCTGATCTTCGTCGAGGCGCCGCCGTCGGCCGAGGAAATCAGGCATGTCATCCGGAGCATCAAGGCGCCTGTCAGCATCAACATGACCGATGGGGGAAAGACCCCCGTCGCGACGATCAGCGAGTTGCAGGAATGGGGAGCCGCCCGGGTGAGTATTCCGGTGACGGCGGTCTTCGCGGCGGCCAAGGCGGTGGAAAGGGCGATGCAGGTCATCCTGGCCGAAGGCGTTTCCCCGACGGTGAACCACCCGGATACGGTGACGACCTTCAAGGAATTCACCGACCTGGTGGGATTGCCTGAAATCAAGGCTCTGCAGGACAGGTTCGGCGGCTGACGGGCGCGGATGGAACATCGGGATTGGGAGTGATCTGATGGGCAGAACGGTGGCGGAAAAGATCATCGCGAGTCATTGCAATGCCGCCGTGCAAGCGGGAGACATTGCCCTCTGCAACGTGGATTTTCTGATGGCCACCGACACGACGGCACCGATCGCCATCAGGGCGTTTCACGAGATGGGCGGCAAGGATGTCGTGCGGCCCGAAAATGTCGCCTTCGTCATCGACCATGCCGCCCCCTGCCCGACGCAGAAAATCGCCCAGCTCCACGCCATCATGCGCAAGTTCGCCAGCCAGCAGGGCATCGTTCTGTACGATGTCGGGGAGGGAATTTGCCATCAGCTGGTCGCCGAGAATGGCTACATCAAACCCGGTGATCTGGCGATCGGGGCCGATTCGCATACCTGCACGTACGGGGCACAGGGCGCACTGGCCACCGGAGTGGGGTCCACCGAACTGGCGGCGACGATGCTCACCGGCAAGGTGTGGCTCAAGGTGCCGGAATCGTTTCGTATCACCTTTCGCGGCCAGTTGCCGGCCGGCGTCTATGCCAAGGATCTGGTCCTGTATCTGATCGGTCGTCTCGGCAGCGATGGGGCCTCTTACAAAAGCCTCGAATTCTATGGCGACTCGCTGGAGGGGATGGCGCTGGCCGACAAGCTGACGATCTGCAACATGGTCGTCGAGGCCGGCGCGAAGAACGGCGTCATCTGTGATTCGACAACCGGCATGCGCCACGATCCGGGCGCGCGGTTTGCCGCGGAATTCGATATCGACCTGTCCGCACTGGAACCTTATGTCGCGGCACCGCACAGCGTCGATAATGCCATGCGGGTCAGCGAACTGGAATCCGTCGAGATCCAGCAGGGATTCATCGGCAGTTGCACGAACGGGCGGATTGAGGACCTGCGGGTGGCGGCGGAGATTCTGGCAGGCCGCCGGATCGCCGCCGGAGTCAGGCTGTACATCATTCCCGCTTCCAAGCGGGTGTTTCTCCAGGCCATCCGCGAAGGGTTGGTCGAGGCATTGACCGAGGCGGGCGGCGTTTTCATCACCAGCGGGTGCGGACCGTGCGTCGGCACGCACAACGGCATCCCGGGCGACGGAGACACCGTGATCTCCAGTTCCAACCGGAACTTCAAAGGGCGAATGGGAAACAACCAGGCGCTGATCTACCTGGCATCGCCGGCGACGGTTGCCGCCTCGGTGTTGTCCGGCAGAATCACCGATCCCCGGCGCGTGAGGTAGAAAATGCTGTTGCAGGGCAAGGTGCTCAAGTACGGCGACAACGTCGACACCGATGCGATCATCGCCGGCAAATACACCAAGACGCTGGATCTGCAGGACCTGGCTGACCATGCGATGGAAGATCTCGATCCCGATTTCCGGACAAGGCTGAAACCGGGCGATTTCATGGTGGCCGGCAAGAACTTCGGCTGCGGATCTTCCCGGGAACAGGCGCCCATCGCTTTGAAACAGGCTGGGGTCGCCTGTGTCGTTGCCCGCGCCTTCGCCCGGATTTTCTACCGCAATGCCATCAACATCGGCTTGCCGCTGGTCGAGTGCGATGTCGACGCCATCGGCGAGGGAGACATCCTGCAATATGAGCTGGGCGGAGACCGGCTGTTGAACCTGACCCGGAACGGGAACATCCCGATCAGGACGCTGCCCGATATCATGGTCGCTATCCTCACCGAAGGCGGATTGGTGAATTATTTGAAGAGGTTCGGCAGTTACCGGATGTAGGCGCAGGGATGGTTGCCTCGCTTTTGGCGAGATCCGCCGCGACTTCCGCCACACTTCGCCCCCCAGCAGGCCGCGCCCCCGCGTCTCCCCCGGCGGCACGTCCTGTGCCACAGTGCCGGCGCCAGGGGGAGAGGGCGCATGCGCACCGATGCACGGGGTTTGCAACTTTCGACCGACCAGGACGCCGCCGCAACCGGCTTCGATGACGCCGTCGCGGCCTATCTGAGCTACCGCACCGGCCTCGCCCGGCTGGTCAAGGCCGTGCTGCAAGCCGATCCCGATTTCGCCCTCGGCCATTGCCTGGACGGCATCGCTGCCATGCTCGCCTATGACGGCCGCTTGGTGCCGGCCGCCGCCGCCGCGCTGGAACGCGCCCGCGCCGCCGCCCCCGCCGCCACCCCGCGCGAACGCGCGCATGTCGCCGCCCTGGCCGCCTGGGTGGCCGGCGACATGGACCGAGCCATCGCCATCTGGGAAGCCATCCTGGCCGGCCACCCGCGCGACGTTCTCGCCTTCCGGCTTGCCCATTTCGCCAATTTCTGGCTCGGCCGCCCGCCGGCCATGGTCGCCTCGGTGCGCCGCATCCTGCCGTTCTGGGATGAAACCGTGCCCGGCTTCGCCGCCGTGCTGGCCTGCCAGTGCTTCGCCGAGGAGGAGGCGGGCAATCTGCTCGCCGCCGAACCGCTGGGCCGGCGCGCCATCGCGCTCGACCCCGCCAACCTCTGGGCCGCGCACGCGGTGGCGCATGTGCTGGAAATGCAGGGCCGCCGCCGCGAGGGCATCGACTGGCTGACCGGCCTCGCGCCGCACTGGCAGGGGGCGAACAACCTGGTGCACCACCTGTGGTGGCACTGCGCCCTGTTCCATCTGGAACAGGGCCGGTTCGATGCCGTTCTCGACCTCTATGACACCCGCTTTCGCGCCCTCGACACGCCGCTCACTCAGGCCGTTCCGGACCTCTACATCGACGTGCAGAACGCCGCCTCCATGCTGTTCCGACTCGAGCGGCTCGGCGTAGCGGTGGGCGACCGCTGGCAGGAACTGGCCGACAAGGCGGAAGCGCGAATCGGTGACTGCCTCTCGGCCTTCACGCTGCCGCACTGGATGATGGCGCTCACCGCCTGCGGGCGCGACGCGGCGGCGCAACGCCTGCTGGCGGCGCTGCGCGAGCAGGGCCAGGCCGCCACCCCGGCCGGCACGCTGCTGCGGGAGGTGGCGTTGCCCGTCTGCGAGGCGGTCCGCGCCCACCGCGCCGGGGCTTTCGGCGACTGTGTTGCCGCCCTGCGCCCGGTGCTGGGGGCGATGGCCGGCCTGGGCGGCAGCCACGCGCAGCAGGACGTGCTGGAGCAATTGTTTCTCGACGCCGCGCTGCGGGCGGGGCAGGAGGGCGACGTGCGGCTGGCGCTGGAGCGGGTGGCGGGGCGGCGCGTCTTGCCACCATCGCGCTGGATCGGTTATCGCGATGCGGCGGTGCGTTTTCCCCTGTAGGGCGCCGGGATAGCCCCTTGCATTTCGAGATGGGGTTTTGGAACGGCCATGGAAGGGACTAGGCTCCGGTGCCGATGCGGAGAGCGTGGATGCGCGCGATGACAACGAAACCGTGGCTGGGCCTCATGCTGGCGGCCGCCGTGCTGCCGGCCGGGTCGGCCTTGGCGCAGTCGACCGCCGCCCCGCCACCGGCCGCGCAGGCGCCGTCCGCGCAGCCCCCGGACACCGTGTCCATCTGGACGCTGCAGGACGAGAACGCCGCCGTCACCACCGCTGAGCTGACGGACCGCTACTACACCAACGGCTTGCGGCTCGGCTGGACCTCGCCCGAGAACGCCGCGCCGGGTTTTTTGGAAGACTTCGGGAAGTTGCTGTGGGGCGAAGGGCGAATGCGCGTCGCGTTCGACCTCACCCAGCAGATCTACACGCCCGACGACGATAACGATCCGAGCGGCTATCCGCCGCTCACCGACCGCCCCTTTGCCGGCGTGCTGATGGGCACCGGCTCGCTCATCCACGACGGCGCCAACGCGCGCAGCGTGTTCTCCGTCGGGCTCGGCGTGGTCGGGCCGGCCGCGCTGGCTCAGTCCGTGCAAAACAACTTCCACAACTGGATCGACCAGTACCACACCAGCGGCTGGAGCACCCAGTTGCACGACGAACCGTTGCTGGAGATCACGAGCCAGCGCACCTGGCGGCTGCCGGTGGCGACGGTCGGCGGGCTGGACACCGATGCGCTGCCCGAGATCACGGGGGCGGCCGGCAATTTGCGCATCTACGCGCAGACCGGCGTGACCTTGCGGATCGGCCAGGGGCTGGACAGCGACTACGGCACGGCGCGCATGCTTCCCGGCCTGACCGGCACCGACGTGTTCCGCCCGACCCGGCCGTTCGCGTGGTATGTGTTCGTCGGCGCCGACGGTCAGGGGGTGGCGCGCGACCTCACGCTGCAGGGCAACACCTGGCAGGACAGCCGCAGCGTGAAGATCAAGAATGCGGTGGCCGAGTTCCAGGGCGGTCTGGCGCTGATGGCCTACGGTGCGCGGGCGACCTTCACCGATGTGGCCCAGACCCAGGAGTTCAAGCACCAGAAGGGTGGCTTGCACCAGTTCGGCTCGCTCGCCTTGTCGGTGCGGTTCTGATGCGCATCGCCGTCATCGCGCCCGGTGCCATGGGGGCGGGGGTGGCGCAGCGCCTGCGCGCGCGCGGCGCCGACGTGGCGGTGACCCTGCAGGGCCGCGGCCCAGCCAGCGCCGCGCGCGCCGCCGGGCTGGCGGTGCAGGCCAGCGAGGCCGCGCTGGCCCGCTGGGCGGACGTGATCCTGTCCATCGTGCCGCCGGGCGAGGCGGCGGGGCTGGCGGCGCGGCTGGCGCCGGTCCTGTGCCCGCGCGGCGCCGGCGCGATCTTCGCGGACTGCAACGCGATCAGCCCGGACACGATGCGCGCCATCGCGGCATCCTTGCCCGGCGTGCTTGTGGCCGACATCGCCATCATCGGCGGCCCGCCGAAAGGCGAGGGGCCTTCTCCGCGCTTCTATGCCTCCGGCGAGCCGGCCGACGCGCTGCGGCCCTTGGCGGGCTGGGGCATCGATCTGCGTCCGATCGCCGGCGGCATCGGCGCCGCGTCCGCGCTCAAGATGAGCTATGCCGGCATTTCGAAAGGGCTGGTCGCGATCGCCAGCGCCATGGCGCTGGGGGCGGCGCGTGCCGGCGCGGCGGAGGCGCTGTTCGCCGAACTGGCCGGAAGCCAGCCCGCGCTGCTGGCCCAACTGCGCCGCTCCGTGCCGGGCATGCCGGACAAGGCCTATCGCTGGGTGGCGGAAATGGAGGAGATTTCTGCCTTTCTCGAGGGCATGCCGTTCGCCCCGGCATTTTTGGCGGCGGCGCGCCATTACGAAATGATCGCCGCCGATCAGGCGCACCCCGCGCCGGACGGTCCGGTGGCGCAACTCGCCGCGCTGTTCGCCCCATCCCCTGCGACGGAGAAGAAACCATGAGCGCGGAACAGCGGCTGAAGGAACTCGGCATCACCCTGCCGCCCCAGACGACTCCCATCGGCAACTACGTGCCGTGGCGCATCGGCGCTGGCCTGTTGTTCCTCTCCGGCGTCGGGCCGCAGCAGACCGACCCCTCGTTCCCCGCCGGCCAGGTGACGCGCGAGCTTTCCCTCGAGCAGGGCTACCAGGCCGCGCGGCTGTGCGGCATGGCGCTGCTCGGCAACATGCGCGCGGCGCTCGGCTCGCTCGACCGGGTGGAGGCGGTGCTGAAAGTGTTCGGCATGGTGAACGCGCCGGCCGGTTTCACCCAGCAGCCGAAGGTGATCAACGGCTGCACCGACCTGTTCGTCGAGGTGCTGGGCGAGGCGGGTCGGCCGGCCCGCTCGGCGGTCGGCATGGGCAGCCTGCCCGGCAACATCGCCACCGAAATCGAAGCGATCGTGCTGATCCGCGACTGAGCGCAGTCGTGGGGCGCGGTGTGGACGGCGTCGCGGCCCTACGCGTGCTGTCCAGTGCTGGCGGGCCGGTAGCCGATATGGTCGGCATCGCGCCTGCACATGTATTCGCCGTTCCTGGTGCGACCGTACAAACGGTTATTCCGGAAAAGGTAGCGTCCGGAACTCGTGTTCACCCAGACCAGCCTGTCCGGTCGGCATACCTTGGCCGATGGTGGCGCTACGTATGGGATGTGGCTGTCCTGCGCATGCGTCGCGCCCGGCGATAGCGAGATCAGAATGCCCAGCAGCGCCGGGAGCAGCCATTGACCCAGATATGCTCGTGTCATCATTGCCCTCATCTCCCCCGCCACGAGTGTACCATGCCTGACGAGTCGTTCGCCACGACATGCCCCGCCATTCGATAGCCGGTGGTGGGCGATCCCGATTCATATCGTTGCTGAAGATATCGATCAGCTTCATCGCTACGCTGTAACGGCCGGGCCGGTCGCAAGCGTGCAGGGCGGTCGTCGGTTCCGGCTGGAACGCTGTGAGTAGATTCCGAAGCTGCCCGCCTCCCCGGTTACTGGTTACCGTCGATAGAGTGACCGTGCGGGGTAAATCGTGTCCTCTGGGGAAAAGGTCCGGAATGCGCCATGGACATAAACGTCGACGCGCCTTCCGTGGACAAGAAGGTTTCGGACGACACCAAGGAGAATTCGAGCCTAGCCCCCGTCCAACTGGCTCCTCCCGCCCAGCCCGCGCCGCCGGCCGAAACGGCTCCGCCCGCTCAGACCGGCACGACCCGCAAGAAAAAAGCCCTCGTCGCGGCCCTCGTCGTTCTGGCGGTTCTCGCGATTGGCTACGGGCTGGTGCGGTATTGGGCGCAGCCGAAAGCCGACCCGAATTTATTGCTGCTTTATGGCAACGTCGATCTGCGCCAGGTCGAGCTCGCCTTCAACAACAGCGAGCGCATCGCCGAGGTGCTGGTTCAGGAAGGCGACCGCGTCACCCGCGGTCAGGTTCTGGCCCGTCTCGACACCAGCCGCCTGAGAGCGCAGGAGGCAACCGCCGAAGCCACGGTGCAGGGGCAGCAGGCGGCAGTGCGAAAGCTCCACGCGGGCAGCCGTCCCGAGGAAATCGCTCAGGCCCAGGCCAATGTGGTGTCGGCGAAAGCGGACCTGGTCAATGCCGATCAGACCTGGCGGCGATTGTCGACCTTGGCAGGGCTGACATCGGGGCGGGCCATCAGCCAACAGGACCTCGACGGCGCCAAAGCCGCCCTGGGCGTGACGCGGGCGCGTGTCACGGTGGCGGAAAAAGCCCTCGACCTGGCCGTGATCGGCCCAAGGCCGGAGGATATTGCCCAAAGCGAGGCGCAACTGCGCGCCGAGCAGAGCCAACTTGACCTGCTGCGCCTGAAATTAAGTGATGCGGACCTGGTTTCCCCGACCGATGCCGAGGTGCGTTCCAGGCTTCTGGAGCCCGGCGAGATGGTGTCCCCGCAACGGCCGGTTTTCAATCTGGCCATCACGGATCCAAAATGGATCAGGGCCTATGTGTCCGAGACCGATCTGGGGCGGGTTCATCCCGGGACGAAAGCCACCATCAGCGCGGACGGCTTTCCCGGCCGGACCTTCCCGGGCTGGATCGGTTTCATTTCCCCCGTCGCCGAATTCACGCCCAAACCGGTCCAGACCGAGGAGCTGCGCTCCAGCCTGGTCTATGAAATTCGCGTTTTCGTGCGCGACCCCCAGGACAACATGCGTCTGGGCATGCCGGCGACCGTGTCCCTCGAAATGGACCCGGCGGATGCCCAGGGTCAGCCCCAGAGCAAGCCTTAGCGATGTGGGCGAAACTCATCACCGGCACGGCGGCGCTGGCCGTGGCCGGCTGCACCGTCGGCCCGGACTATCACCAATCTCCCGGCCATGCGCCGCCCGCCTGGAGCTCGCCGGTGGTTGGCGGGTTGACTGACAGCTCGGCCGAGGCTTCGTCGTGGTGGACATCGTTCAACGATGCCGAGCTGAACTCTCTCATCGAACGGGCGGCGCGAACCAATCTGGATTTGCGCGTCTCCGAAGCGCGGCTGCGCCAAGCGCGGGCGGTTCGGGGCATGAGCGTGGCGGATTTCGGACCGACGCTCGATGCCACGAGTTCATACGCCCGACAATTACAGAGCAAGAACCAGCCCCTCATCGGGTCGCTACCCCTGCCGTCGAACTTTCCCTTCGAATACAACGCCTATAACACCGGTTTCGACGCCTCCTGGGAGATCGACGTGTTCGGCGGCAAGCGTCGCGCGCTCGAAGCGGCCACCGCGCAATGGGAAAGCGCGGTCGAGGCACGCAACGATGTGATGCTGAGCCTGCTGGCCGAAGTGGCGAGGACTTATGTCGAATTGCGCGGCGGCCAGCTCCGGCTGGATATCGCGCGGCGCGATCGCGACCTCCAACAGGAAGCATTGGAACTCACCCGCGCCCGCTTTCGCAGCGGGGTCACGAGCGAACTTGACGTGACGCGGGCAGCGGCCTTGCTCGACAGCAGGCGCGCGGCGGTTCCCCCGCTCGAGGCCGCCGTGCGGCGGGCCATGTACGGCATAGCCGTCCTGCTCGGCCAGCCCCCTGGCGATCTGGTGGCCGAGCTTTCACCGCCTTCGCCGGTGCCGCCGGTACCGCCCGAAATTCCGATCGGGCTGCCCTCCGATCTGCTCCGCCGCCGCCCGGACGTGCGTCAGGCCGAACGACAACTGGCCGCCGAGACCGCCCGCATCGGCGTGGCGGAAGCGGAGTGGTTTCCCAAATTTTCCCTCACCGGCGACGTCGGGGCGCTCAGCATCAGCGCCGCCAAATGGTTCGTGCCGGGCAGCCTGTTCTGGTCGCTTGGCCCGAGCGTGCAATGGCGGATCTTCGATTTCGGTCGGGTTCGCGCGGCAGTGCAGGCGCAAACCGCGGCGCAGGAGGCGGCTCTGGCGACCTACGAAAAAGTCGCGTTGACCTCGCTGCAAGAGGCGGAGAACGCTGTCGTCGCCTATGCCCAGGAACAGAACCGCCACGCCTCGCTCGCCGGCGAAGTGGCCGAAAACCGACGTTCGCTCGCGATGGCCAACGCTTTGTACACCCAGGGTCGCGTCAATTTTCTCGACGTTCTCGATGCGCAGCGCTCGCTCTATCAATCCGACGACGAACTGGCGGCGAGCGATCAGGCGGTCTCGCTTGATCTCATCACCCTTTACAAGGCGTTGGGCGGGGGTTGGGAGACACTGACGAAGCAGGCGTCGTCGCCATGACGGCGCAAGCGGCCTCTGCCGCCCTGCAACTGGACGGCGTTGGCAAGTCGTTTCGCCGCGAGACCGGTGAAACGGTGCTCGCGCTGGATAACATTTCGTTCTCTATCGGCAAGGGTGGCCTCGCCGCTTTGGCCGGGCCGGACGGTGCCGGCAAGACAACGCTGCTGCGCCTGCTTGCCGGGCTGATGAAGGCCGATGGCGGCACCGTCAGTGTGCTTGGCATCGACGCCGCCAAGGACCCGCAGGCCATCCAGTCGCGCATTTCCTACATGCCGCAGCAGTTCGGGCTTTACGACGACCTGACCGTCCAGGAAAATCTGGATCTCTATGCCAACTTGCACGGGGTCACTGCCGACGAAAAGCGGAGTGAATATCCCCGCCTGATGGAAATGACCGGCCTGGACCCATTCACGGCGCGGCTCGCCGGACAGCTTTCCGGCGGCATGAAACAAAAGCTCGGCCTGGCCTGCACGCTCGTCCGTTCCCCTGAATTGCTGCTGTTGGACGAGCCGACCGTTGGCGTCGATCCGCTCTCCCGCCGCGAACTGTGGGAGATCATCCATAAGCTGATCAAGGAGGGTATGACGGTCCTGATCAGCACCAGTTATCTTGACGAGGCGGCGGCTTGCCAACGCGTGCTGGTGCTGAATGAGGGAAAAAAGCTGGCGGAAGGGCCTCCCGACGAGGTCTCCCGGCTGGCCCAGGGCCGCACCTTTCTCGCCCAACCGCCGGACGGAACGAAACCGCGGGATTTCCAGGCCCGGTTGCTGGACGAACCCGGGATCATCGACGCGGTGCCGGAGAGCGGGCAGGTACGGCTGGTCAGTCAGGCCGCCTGGTCCAAACCAGGGACGTTCGCCGGCGTGGCAGTCAAAGCCATGCCGGAACGGTTCGAAGACGGGTTCATGATCCTCCTCGAACAGACCGGCGGTGCGGCGCGAACCCACGGGCAGACGCACCAGCCGCAAGAGCCCGCGATCGGCGGCACCCGGGGCGACGTCGTGGTCGAGGTGCGGGACCTGTGCCGGCGCTTCGGTAAATTCCTGGCGGTCGACCATGTCAGCTTCAGCGTCAAACGCGGCGAGATCTTCGGCCTGCTCGGACCCAACGGAGCCGGCAAGACCACGACGTTTCGCATGCTCTGCGGGCTGTTGCCGGCGTCGGAGGGCACCTTGAAGATCGCCGCGACCGACGTGCGTCAGCACAGTGCCTCGGCGCGCCAGCATCTGGGCTACGTGGCGCAGAAATTCTCGCTCTATGGGCAACTGACGGTCGGCGAGAACCTGGATTTTTTCGCCCGCGCCTACGGCCTTGGCGGTGGCAAGAAGCGCGAGCGGATCGCCTGGGCTCTCGATCAGTTCAAACTCGAACCCTTCGTTCGGCTGCCGAGCGCGCAACTGCCGGGCGGGTTCAAGCAACGTCTGGCGATGGCCGCGGCCCTGCTGCATCGGCCCGAGATTCTTTTTCTGGATGAGCCGACCAGCGGTGCCGACCCCTTCGCCCGCCGCGAATTCTGGCAGCGCATCACGGCGCTCGCCGCCACTGGGGTGACGGTGATCATAACCACCCATTTCATGCCCGAGGCCGAGTATTGCGATCGCGCCGCGATCCTCGACAGCGGCAAGGTACTGGCGCAAGGCACCCCGGCGGAGCTTCGCGCCCACGCCGCCGGCGCATCGGCGACGATCGAGGATGCCTTCGTCGCCATTGTCCAGGAGGCTCGCGGCAAGCAGCACGAGGGCGCCCCGGCGGGAGCAGGCGCATGACGGGATGGCTGGCGAAATTGCGGCGAATTCGCGCGCTGACCGACAAGGAAACGCGGCAGATCCTGCGCGATCCGAGCAGCGTGGCGATCGGCATCGTGTTTCCGATCATCATGATTCTGCTGTTCGGGTATGGGCTTTCGCTCGATGTCACCAGGGTGAACGTCGCCGTGGTCGATCAGGACGCCTCCGCCGACAGCGCGGGCCTGGTCGGCGCGTTCCGGCTTTCGACCTACTTCGGCGTGACGATGGTTCCCTCGCTCGCCCAGGCGACCACGCTGGTGATGAACCGGAAAGTGGACGGAGCCTTGCTGATCCCGTCCGATTTCACCCGGCGCCTGCACGCCGGCGGGGCGGAACTCCAGATTCTGGTCAATGGCACGGACTCGAACCAGGCGCGGATCATGCAATCCTACGCCCAGGGACCGGTCGCTTCATGGAGCGCGAGGGCTGGCGGTGCCTCGGCCGGCCCGGTGACGGTCGTCGACCGGATGTGGTTCAACGAAACCAACAATAGTCGTTATTTCATCGTCCCAGGCCTGATCGTCATGGTGATGACCGTCATCGGCGCCTTCCTCACCGCCATGGTGATCGCCCGGGAATGGGAACGCGGAACGCTCGAAGCGCTGTTCGTCACGCCGATGCTGCCGGGAGAGTTTCTCATCAGCAAAACTGTCCCGTACTTTGGATTGGGCACGATCGGTTTCGTGCTCTGCGTCCTGGCGGCCCGGTTCCTCTTCCATGTGCCGCTCCGCGGGTCGCTTCTGATGCTTTGCCTCGCTGCAGCGGTATACCTCCTGGTCGCCTTGGGAATCGGACTGCTGGTATCCACCTTGGTAAAGAGCCAGTTCCTCGCCAGCCAGTTGGTCCTGACGCTCACCTTCCTGCCGGCGATGATGCTGTCTGGTTTCATCTACGATCTGCGCAGCATGCCGGCGGTCGTCCAATGGATCACCTATGCTCTGCCCGCGCGATACGCGGTCTCGCTGATGCAAACCCTGTATCTCGCGGGCGATATCGGCGGCGTGGTCTGGCTCAATCTCGGGATTCTGGCGGCAATGGCCGCAGCGCTGTTGGCGGCCACGCGGTTGGCGACCCGCAAGCAGCTTTCCTGAGGCATCGGCATGCTCGCCTCGCTGCTTCGCATCGTCGCACTGATCCGGAAGGAATTTCTCGCCGTCCTGAAGGATCCGCGCAGCCGCTTCATCATTTTTCTGCCGCCTTTGTTGCAGTGCCTGCTGTTCGGTTACGCCGCCAGCTTCGACCTCAATTCCGCTTTCTACGCGGTGCTTGACCAGGACCGCAGTTCGGCCTCCATCGCCCTGCTCGCCCGGCTGGATGGCTCCAGCATCTTTCACCGCCAGGCCGATCTGCGCCGGATCGAGGACATTACGACCTGGATCGACAACGGCCGCGTGCTTCTGGTCATTCAGATCCCGCAGGATTTCCAACGCCATCTGATGGCCGGCGAACCGGCCCCGATCCAGGTCATCGCCGATGGCCGCAACTCCAACACCGCCGGAACCGCGCTGGGCTATGTCCAGACGGTGGTCGACGATTTCAACGCGGACTGGCGCGCCCATCATGGTCAGCCCGGCCCGACGCTTCGGGTCGTCATCCGCGCCTGGTACAATCCCAACCTGGATTCACGCTGGAGCATGATCCCGAGCCTGATCGGCACGCTGACCTTGATGGGAACGTTGATGCTGACGGCGATGTCCGTCGCCCGCGAGCGCGAACAGGGCACCTTCGATCAGCTTCTGGTCACGCCGTTCCGGCCGTTCGAAATCATGGCGGGAAAGGCGGTTCCCAACCTGGCCATCGGCCTGGGCCAGGCGACCACCATTCTGCTGGTCGCGCAGTTCTGGTTTCGCATTCCCTTTGTCGGCTCCTTCATCGTGCTCTATTGCGGTCTCGGACTGTTCCTGATGGCCGCGGTCGGCGTTGGCCTGTTCGTGTCCTCCATCGCGAAGACCATGCAACAGGCCATGTTGTATGCATTCCTTCTGGTGATGCCGTTTGCCTTGCTCTCCGGCCTGGCGACACCGGTCAGCAGCATGCCGGACATCCTCCAGACCGTGATGGTCATCAATCCGCTCCTTTACGCACTGGACCTTACCAAGCGGGTTTTCCTGGAGGACGCCGGCTTCGCTCAGTTGGGCTCGGATTTTCTGCCGCTTGGGGTGATCGGATTGTGCACGCTCGCCGGTGCGGCATGGATGTTCACGCGACGGTTGAGTTGATGCCGGCAGGCCAGAAGAGCGACTCTTCGTGCGAGATCCCGGTCCCGAAAATCGTTAAGGGGCCCATGCGCGCAACCACTCATCGAAAGCAAGCCGGATCAGCCACTTGCCTCCCCCTCCCTTTGTGGGAGGAGGCAGCACCGTAGGGTGCAATGCCGCTTGGCATTGCACCATCGC
>CAYWOW010000016.1:0-44193 GCA_964459005.1 uncultured Acetobacteraceae bacterium | reverse complement strand
CGCCGACGCCGGCGGTGACGTTCATGAAGCCGCTCATGGCGCCCGCCGCGATGGCCCCGCCGGGCCCGGAGAACAGGGTGGTCCGTCGCAGCAGCTGCACCGCGGCGAGCGCCACCAGGATGATGCCGCCAATCCCCACCATCAGCGTGGCCGGCGGCAGCAGCCGGGCGACGTACTGGCCCACCGGCACGAAACACAACGCCGGGATCGCCAGCAGCAGGACCCGCCTGAGTTCCACCTGCCGCCAGGTCTGCGCCAGCACGATGATATTGGTGGTCAGGTTCAGCACATTGGTCAGCAGCACGCCGGTGATCGGGCCAACCATCACCACCAGCAGGGGCGCGCTCACCAGGGCGAAACCGATGCCGGTGATGCGCTGGGTCGCGCCCGCGACCAGGACGCTCAGCATCATGCCGAGCAGCGCCCAGGTGCTCACTTCAGCGCGACCGTCACCGTATCCGCGCAGCCCCGCCCGTCCGGTCTGCCCATGGACAAACCGCCACACGAGGAAAGCGTGCGAGATGCATCGTGGTGCTTCTTTCGGTGTAACGCCGGCGCGGCCGGAATGTCCCAGGGATGGAGGGGCAACGCAACCCCGTGGGCCGGCGGGCCTTGTCGGCGTTGCGGGACGGGCCATCTCCAATGCACAGTGCCATGCGGCCGCACCAGCGGGGGACAACCGAATGTTGATCAGACGACGGCCGGGCTGGGCCATCCCGGAGCAGCAGGCGACACCGGAGGCGGTGGTGCTGGCGCGGCGGGCTTTGCTCGGCGGCGCCGGGGCGATCGCGGTGGCCGCGCCGGCGCGGGCGCAATGGCACCTGTTCGGCGGCCCGAGCGCGCCCGCCGCGCCGCTGGCGCCGCTGCCGGCCCCGCACGATGCGAAATACGACGGCGGGCGCCCGCTCACCCTCGAGAAGGACTCCACGACCTACAACAATTATTACGAATTCGGCGAGGACAAGTCGATCGCCGACGCCGCCCAGGCGCTGCCGGTCGACCCGTGGAGCCTCGAAATCGCCGGCATGGTCGCCAAACCCCGCACCATCGCGCTGGAAGACCTGCTGAAACAGGTGACGCTGGAGGAGCGCGTCTATCGTCACCGCTGCGTCGAGGCCTGGGCGATGACGGTGCCCTGGACCGGCTTCCCGCTGGCCGAGCTGGTGAAGCTGGCCGAGCCGGCGGCCGGCGCAAAATACCTCCGCTTCACCACGCTGGCCGACCACAAGACCATGCCCGGGCTGACCCACAGCTGGTATCCCTGGCCCTACACCGAGGGGGTCACGCTGGCCGAGGCGACCAACGAGCTGGCATTCCTTTCGGTCGGCATGTACGGCAAGACCATCCCGAAGCAGGACGGCGCCCCGATCCGTCTGACGCTGCCCTGGAAATACGGCTTCAAGTCGGCCAAGGCGATCGTCAAGGTGGAGTTCACCGACAAGCGTCCGGTGGGCTTCTGGCAGCAGTTGCAGGACAGCGAGTACGGCTTCTGGGCCAACGTGAACCCGGCCGTGTCCCACCCCCGCTGGAGTCAGGCGCGCGAACGGCTGCTCGGGAGCGGCGACATGGTGCCGACGCAAATCTGGAACGGCTACGGCGAATACGTCGCGTCGCTCTACGACGGCCTGAAGAACGAGCGGCTGTTCGCGTGATCGCCGCCCGCATCCTGGCCGTCATATCAGCCATGTGCTTCGTGCTGGCCTTTACGCTCGCCCTCATGCTGGCGCCGGATACGACGCTGGGCGAGGCGTTTGCGATCCTGCATCTGGACTGGGTGGCGGCGGTTGCCGATGTCGCCCACAAGAGCTTTTCCGAGTGGGTCTGGCTGAATCTGGCCCTGCCCGTGCTGACGCGCCCGGTCTGGCTGCTGCCGATCGGGCTGGCGCTGGTGGCGGCGGGGGCGGCGGTCACGCTGGCCAACCGCAGCAGCGCCGCCGCCTCGCACCGCCGCCGCAGCTAGGGCTGCCCTGCGGCGGTCGTTTCGTCGTCCTTCCCATCTGCCCATCGCCGCGCAGGCGGTCTATGCTGGCGCCACGGCCGTCCGCCCGGGCGGCGCCGCAGAGGGACCCGAGATGAAGAAAATCCTGAACGACCCGTATGCCTATGTCGACGAGACGATCGACGGGCTTTGCCTGGCGTTCCCCCAGTATTACGAGCGCACCTCCCCCGGCGCGCGGGTGATCAAGCGCCCCGGCGCGGCCCGCACCGGCAAGGTCGGCGTGGTCTCGGGCGGCGGCTCCGGCCACCTGCCGGTGTTCACCGGCTATGTCGGCCCCGGGCTGCTCGACGCCTGCGCCATCGGCGAGGTGTTCGCCTCCCCGTCGGTCGAACAGATGGTCGAGGCCATGCGCGCGGCCAACGGCGGCGCCGGCGTGCTCCGCGTCTACGGCAACTACGGCGGCGACGTCATGAACTTCGACATGGCCGGCGAGATGCTGGAAATGGAGGACGTGCCCACCACCTCGGTGAAGCTGGCCGACGACATCGCCTCCGCCCCGCCCGCCGAGGCCGCCAAGCGCCGCGGCGTGGCCGGCATGATCTTCGCCTTCAAGATCGCCGGCGCCGCCGCCGAGGAAGGGAAGGACCTCGCCGAGGTCACCCGCATCGCCCAGGCCGCCGCCGACGCCTGCCGCACCGTGGGCGTGGCGCTGACCCCGTGCACCGTGCCGCAGGCCGGCCGCCCCACCTTCACCATCGCCGAGGACGAGATGGAAATCGGCATGGGCATTCACGGCGAACCCGGGGTGCGGCGGGGCAAGCTGCATACCGCTGACGTCATCGCCGCCGAGATGCTCGACATGCAGCTGGCCGACCGCCCGATCGCCAGGGGCGACCGCGTTTCCGTGCTCGTGAACAGCCTCGGCGCCACCCCGGCAGAGGAGCTGTTTATACTTTACCGTCAGGTCCATGCCCGGCTGACCGCGGCCGGCGCCACGATCGTCATGCCGTTGGTCGGGCGCTACGCCTGCTCGATGGAAATGTCGGGCGTTTCCTTTACGATCATCAAGCTCGACGCCGAACTTGAGCGCTTGCTGAAAGCGCCGGCCGAGTGCGCGTTCTGGAGGGTATAGACCCATGTCGCTGACCGTGCCGGTGCTCTCCGCCGGCCTCGCCCGCATCGCCGCGCACATGGAGGTCGCGGCGGACTCGCTGAACGCACTCGACGGCCAACTGGGCGACGGCGACCTCGGCGTCACCATGGTCCGCGGCGGCCGCGAGGTGGACAAGGCCCTGCCGACGCTGCCCGCGGACGTGGGCATGGCCTTGATGGCCTGCGCCCAGGCTTTCACCCGCGCTTCCGGGTCCAGCTATGGCACGCTGCTGGCCACCGCGCTGCTCAGCGCCGCCAAGGCGACCAAGGGCCGCACCGAGGTGCCGTGGTCGGAGGTGCCCGCCCTGCTGGCGGGCGCGCTGGCCGCGATGATGGCGCGCGGCAAGGCCAACCTGGGCGACAAGACGGTGCTCGACACGCTGAACGCCGCCATTCAGGCCGTCGAAGGCATGGACGACCCGGCGAAGATGCTCGCCGCCGCCACCGCCGCGGTCGATGCCACGCTGGAGCGCATGCGCGGCGAACCGGCGAAAATCGGCCGCGCCCGCATCTTCGCGGACCGGTCGGTGGGACTGGATGACCCGGGCCAGGTGGCGTTCCGGGAGATACTGCGGGGGCTGGCCACCCCGGCCTGATCCACCCTTCCCCCTCTCCCCGCATGGGGAGAGGGCCGGGGTCAGGGGTGCGTGCGCACCACGCTCAGCACCGCCGCCCCGTAGCGGCCCAGCTTGCTGGCGCCGACGCCCTTGATCTGCGCCAGTTCGTCCAGGCTTGCCGGTCGCAGCGTGGCGATGTCGCGCAGCACGCTGTCGTGGAAGATCACGTAGGGCGGCACTTTTTGGGTCCGCGCCTCCTCCGCCCGCCAGACCCGCAGCGCCTCGAAGCCCGCTTCGTTGTCCGACCCGGTCGCCGGCGATTTGGCCCGCGCCACCCGCTCCGGCGCGCTCCGCCTGCGGTTGCGCGGGGAGGAAGAATCCGCGCGCAGGATCACCCTCTCCTCGCCGCGCAGGATCGGCCGCGCCTTGTCGGCATCGAGCGACAGGCGGGAGAAACGGCCCTCCTCCGGGTCCACCTCCACCCCCATCACGCCGCGGGCGATCAACTGGCGGATGACGCCGCGCCAGAACCCCTCGGGGCGGTCGGCGCCGACGCCGAAGGTGGGCAGCCCATCGTGCCGCCATTGCGTCACTTTCTCGGTGGACTGGCCGAGCAGCACGCTCACCACGTGACCCACCCCGAACCGCTGCCCCGTGCGATAAACCGCGGACAGCACTTTTTGCGCTTCGGTGGTGCCGTCGAACACGCCGACCGGCGAGGCGCAATTGTCGCAATGGCCGCAGTCCTCGGGAAAATCCTCGCCGAAGCAGGCCAGCAGCGTCCGGGTCCGGCAGCCCGCCGTCTCGGTCAGCGCGATCATCGCCTCCAGCCGCGCCCGCATCACCTGTTTCTGCATCTCCGGCGCGGCGGACTGGCCGAGCCAGTGGCGCGCCCGGGCGATATCCTCGCCGCCGTAGAGCAGCAGCGTGTCGGCGGGATCGCCGTCGCGGCCGGCGCGGCCGATCTGCTGGTAGAACGCCTCCGGGCTGTCCGGCATGTCGAGATGGACGACGAACCGCACGTCCGGCCGGTCGATGCCCATGCCGAAGGCGATGGTGGCGACCACGACGACCGGCTCGCCGGCGCGAAACCGCACCAGCGCCGCGCGTTTTTCCTCGGCGGGCAGGCCGGCGTGGTAGGCCACGGCGTCGAACCCCTTGGCCCGCAGCGATGCCGTCACCCGCTCGGTCTTGGCCCGGCTGCCGCAATAGACGATGCCGGCGCTGTCCGGATGGCGGCCCAGCAGCGCCAGCAATTGCGCGGTCTCGCCGGTCTTCGCCGCGCAGGCCAGGTGCAGGTTGGGGCGATGGAAGCTGGCGACGAATACTTTCGCGTCGTGCAGGGCCAGCGAGGCGACGATATCCAGCCGCGTGCGCAGGTCGGCGGTCGCCGTCAGGGCCAGCCGCGGCACGCCGGGAAACGAGTCGGCGAGCCCGGCCAGGGCGCGGTATTCGGGGCGGAACTCGTGGCCCCACTGGCTGACGCAATGGGCCTCGTCGATGGCGATCAGGGCGATGTCACGCCGCCGCAGCCGATCCAGCGTGCCCGGGGTGAGCAGGCGCTCGGGCGAGACGTAGAGAAGATCGAGCCGCCCGCCGTCCAGTTCGCGCCCGACCCGGCGGCCTTCGTCGCCATCGAGTTCGGAATGGAGCGCGCCGGCGGCGACGCCGAGCTGGCGCAGCGCCGCCACCTGATCGTCCATCAGCGCGATCAGCGGGCTGACCACCAGCGCCGTGCCGGGGCGGCACAGCGCGGGCACCTGGTAGCACATGCTCTTGCCGCCGCCGGTCGGCATCAGCACCAGCGCGTCGCCGCCGGCCAGCACGTGGTCGATCGCCTCCTGCTGGAGGCCCCGGAAGGCCGGGAACCCGAACACGCGCCGCAACACCTCCCGCGGCGCGCCGCCCGCCGTTCCGATCCGCATGGTGGCGCCGTCGGGCACTCAGGGCGCGACGAGGCTGATCGTCACCCGGCGGGATTCCTGGGAATCCATGGCGAAGCCGACCGAGCCGTGGGCGGTCACGGTGACGCGCTGGGCGGGGACACCGTCGGCGATCAGCGCATCGGCCACCCGTTGCGCCCGGACGTGCGAGAGTTCGCGGTTGGCCTGCGGACTGCCTTCGGGGTCGGCATAGCCGGCGACGACGACGGGCAGGGTCGGGTTGCTGTTCGCCCAGGTGGCGGCGCTCTTGACGATCTGCTGCGCCGAGTCATCGAGGTCGGCGGACCATTCCTGGTAATACACGACGAGCACCTGGGTCGGTGGAGGGGGGCCCGCACAGGCGCCGATCGCGAGCAGCAGACCCAGGATCCACAAGCGCCGCATGATCGAGTCTCCCGATACGAATTTCACCCGCTGGTGTGCCTGCCGCACTGGTGTCGCGTCAACAACGATGCGTCACGCATCGCAAGAGCTGATCCCGTGCCGGGAAGCTCGTGCTATCCTGCCGACTCCACGCCATGACCTGACCCAGAAGCGTCCGTCGAGAGGATTATAGCCATGAAAAGCTGCCGTATCGTTGTCATGGCCGCCGTTGTTGCGGCAGGCTCGATATGCGGATTCGGGGGGCTGGGTTTCACCCGCGCCGCCGCGGCCGCGGAACCCCCGATGAGCTTCCAGGAGGACGTGCTGCCGGTCTTCCTGGGCCGTTGCGTGTCCTGTCACTCGGCGCCGAACGGGGAAGGCTACCAGGCCAGCGGACTGGACCTGACGACATACAAGGGCGTCATGGCCGGCACCAAGTTCGGGCCGATGGTGATCCCCGGCGATCCGGACAGCAGCAACCTGATGCGCCTGCTGGACTGGCGCACCTCCGCCGCGCTGCGCATGCCGCACAACAAGAAGCAGTTGTCGTCGTGCGACCGCTCCGCGATCCGTCAGTGGATTCGCCAGGGCGCCAAGGATAACTGAGCAGCCACGCCTCCCCCTCCCACAGCGGGAGGGGGAGAAGGAACTAGCTGCGTTCGGGCTCCACCATCTTCCGCGCTTCCTCGACCACCTTGCCGTGCGCTTCGGCCAGGTGATCGAAGCGGTGGCGATAGGTGCCCAGCCCCATGGTCTGGCTGCGCAACTCGATGATGAAGTCGTGCAGTTCCGCCTCCGGCACCAGCGCGACGACGTCGTCCCAGCCCGACCAGCCCGGCCGCTCGGAATAGCCGAGGATCTGGCCCCGCCGGCCGGTCAACAGGCGCTGGGCCGTCGCGGTGAAGTTGTTCGGCACCGTGACGGTGACGTGGTGCATCGGTTCCAGCAGCACCGGGTCGGCCTTTGGCATCGCCTCCTGAATGGCCATGCGGGTGGCGGTGCGGAACGCCATGTCGGAACTGTCGACGGTGTGGAAGCCGCCGTCGACCAGGGTGACCGAGATGTCCACCACCGGATAGCCGAACGCGCCCTTGCGCGCGGCCTCCTCGGCTGCTTCGCCGACCGCCGGGATGTACTGCCGCGGCACCGCCCCGCCGACGATCTTGTCGACGAACAGGAAGCCCTCGCCGCGCTCGCGCGGGGCGATATCCAATTTCACGTCCGCGAACTGGCCGTGTCCCCCGGTCTGCCGCTTCAACCGGCCCTGCTGGTGCACCGGCCGGCGGATGGTCTCGCGGAACGGGATGCGCGGCCGGTGGGCGTTCACCTTCACGCCGAAGGCGGTGGCCAGCCGCTCCATCGCCCCCTTCAGGTGCATCTCGCCCTGGCCGGACAGGATGGTTTCACCCATGTCGGCGTCCTGGCGCAGCACCAGCCCGGTATCCTCCTCCACCAGCTTTTGCAGCGCGGCGGAAAGGCGCACGTCGTCCTTGCGGTCGGCGGTGGTGATGGCGGCCGAATAGACGGGTTGCGGCGGCGCCGGGAAGGCCAGGTCGGCACCGCCCGCATCGCCCATCACGGTCCCGGTGGCCACCCCCTCCAGGCGGCCGAGGGCGACGATCTCGCCGCTGCCCGCCTCGGTTATCTTGGTCATCTCGCCGTTGGTGGCGCGCCACATGCCGCCGATCCGCCCGCCGTCCAGGGTGGCGCCGTCCTTCACCGGTCCGCGCCACACCCGCGCCCATGAAAGCTTGCCGCCGAAGCCGGCGTTCAAGGTGCGGAACACCTGCACCAGCGCCCCGCCGGTCTCCGGCACGCCCCGCCGGGTCGCGGTCATGGCGGCGGTCGGCGCGTCATGGCGCAGCGCCTTCCACAGCCGCCGGACGCCGTGGTCGCGCTCGGCGCAACCCAGCAGCACCTCGGTCACCTGGGCGAAGGCTTCCACCGAGCGCAGCCGTTCGAAGACTTCGTCGGAGGTCGGTTTGACGTCCTCGATCACCTTCTCCAGCAAGGCGTCGTCGTGATCGGCCAGCACCTCGACCAGCGCCGCCCGCGCCTCGGCCCCGCGCTCGGCGATGCTGGCGGGCAACTCGATCCGTTCCGACGCGCTGCCGCGCTTGTACTGATAGGCGCGCTCGCTGACCACATCGACATAGCCGGTGATCGCCTCGCCCTCGCGGATCGGCACCTCGCGCAGCACCAGCTTGCGAGCGGTCAGGCGCTGCAACGCGGCCACGGTATCGCGCACCTGACCGCTAAAAGTGTCCATGCGGTTGATGAACACCATGGCCGGCAGGCCGGTTTCCTCCAGCCGGCGCAACAGCGTCGCCACGCCGGGGACACGCACTGGGTCGGGGTCGCAGACCAGCACGGCAATGTCGGCGACCGCCAGCGCGGCCTCGGCCTCATGCGACACTTCCACCGAGCCGGGGCAGTCGATCAGCGCCCAGGGTTCGTCGAGATAGGTGCAATGGGCGATGCGGGTGGCGCCACGCGGGGCGGCGCCGCGGCGGGCGGGGCCTCCAGCGGCGGCGAGCAATGCGTCGAACAGCGTCGATTTGCCGCTGCCGTAGGGACCGATGAGGGCCACTGTGCGTGGCCCGGACAATGCGTGTGGCACGAACGACCTCCTGGACCGGTCTGAGCTTCCGCCTGGCCATTTGGGGCACCAAGCCATGCGCCGGCCGCCGGGGACATCATGGGCCGCATCGCGCCGGCTCGCCAAGAGCCTAAATTATCGGGTCGTGCGGCGTGTTTTTGATCTAAATCAAAGACTTGAAAAGAGGGCTCGATCAGCCCGCTGCGAACCCTCTTGGGTTCGTCAGCCCGCCGCGGCGACCGCATGGCCGGCCGAAAGGCGCCAGATCCGGTCCAGCCGCTCCACCCCGGTCAGGCGGTGCGCGATGAGGATCACCGTGCGGCCTTCCGCGACCTCGTTCAGCGTCGCCATGAAGTCGCGCTCGGTCTCGCCGTCCAGCCCGGCGCACGGCTCGTCGAGGATCAGAATGGGGGCGGCGGACAACAAGGCGCGCGCCAGGGCGAGCCGGCGCCCCTGCCCGCCCGAGACGCTGCTGCCCGCCTCGCCCACCCAGGCGTCCAGCCCATCCGGCAGCGCGCGCACGAAGGCGGCGATCTGCGCCGCCTCCAGCGCCGCCCACAGCGCCGCCTCGTCGGCCTCCGGCCGGGCCAGCAGAAGGTTGTTGCGGATGGTGTCGTCGAACAGGTGGGTGGCCTGGCTCAGCCAGGCGATGCGCCCGCGCACCGCCGCGCCGGCGAGGGTGGCGATGTCCACGCCGCCGAGCAGCACCCGGCCGGATTGCGGTGCTGCCACCTTCAGCGCCAGCGCGGCCAGCGTCGATTTGCCGGCGCCGGAGGGGCCGAGCACGGCAACGCGGCTGCCGGCGGGGATATCGAGGGAAAATCCGTCGAACACGTCCGGCCGGTCGGCCAGCCAGCGGAACCGCACCGCCACGAACCGCAGCGAACTGCCGGCGGGCATCGGCGCGGGCTGGGCGGGGTCGGGCACCGGCGGGGCGGCTTCGGCCGCCTCCAGCACGCGCACGGCGGCCGCGCTGGCATGGCCGGCCTGGGTGCCGGCCAGCGTCAGCCCGGCCACCGCCTCGAAGCCGGCCACCACCAGGAAGGTGCCGGTAATCGCCGCCGGCGTATCGGGCAGCCAGCGCAGCGCGGCGGCGGCCAGCACCAGCACGATGGCGGCCTGGCCGCACAGGAAGGCCACCGCACCGGCCCGCGCGCCTCGCGCCGAGGCCTCGCTCTGCGCCTCCAGCAGCGCCCCTTCGCGCGCCTGCACCCGGGCCAGCATGCGGCCCTCGGCACCGAAGGCGCGCACCTCGCGCAGCCCCGAAATGGCGTCCAGCGCCGCCACCCGCAGCGCCGCGGTGGCCGCGGACAGGCGCTGACCCGCCCCGGCGGCGCGGCCCGCGGCCAGCAGCGGCAGGGCGAAGGCGGCGGCGGCGAACAACACGGCAACCCCGGCCGCGACCAGGGGATTGTCGCGCGCGAAGAAAACCGCCAGCAGCACCACCACCAGCACCGCCCCGCACAGTGGCAGCAGGATGCGGATATAGAGCCCGTCCAGCGCCTCGACGTCGTTCACCAGCCGCGTCAGCACGTCGCCGGCGCGGCGGAACCCCAACCCGCCGGCGGCGCTGCCGGCGAGGCCGCGAAAGAACCACACGCGCAGATCGGCGAGCGCGCGGAACGTCGCGTCGTGCGCGACCAGGCGTTCCAGGTAGCGCAGCACCACCCGCAGCGGCCCAACCGTGCGCAGCAGCGCCGGCACGCCCAGCGCCATTCCGGTCACCAGACCCGCCACCAGCCCGCCGGACAGCCCGACCAGGGCCATGCCCGCGGCGAGCGAGGCCAGCATGACCAGCCCGCCCGCGACGAGCCAGGCGGCGCGGCCGCGCCAGAGCGACAGCACACGCAGCAGCGGCGAGACGAGATCCCTCATGCGGCGATCCATTGCCGCCGGCGCGCGGGCGCGTCAACTCGGGCCGGAACGGCGCGACCGCCCGGTCCCCCAACGGATGCACGGCACGGTTGCAGCCCCCGGGGTAGGCGCGCACGGCGATTTCCGCTAAATAATGAAACCATGAGTGCTCACAACAAATTCGACAATTTCGGAGACCGGCTGGCCTCGGCGGCGAAAGCGAAGCAAGCGGCGTTGGAGAAGTTCCTCGCCCAGCCCGGTCCCGACGATCCCGTCGTGCAGGAACGAATCGCGGCCCAGAAGGCGATCGCCGACGCCCGCGCGGCGCGCATCGCCGAACGCAAGGCCGCCCGCGACGCGGAGGCGGCACGGCTGGAAGCCGAACGGCGGGCACGCCTCGCCGAGGAGAAGGCCCGGGCGCGCGCGCAAGCGGCTCGTGAGGCCGAGGCCGCGGCCGCGGCCCGTGCCGCGCAAGCCGACATGATCGTCCGCGCCGCCGCCGCACACGAAGAGAAAAAGGCCCGCGCGATCGCACTTGCCGCCGAGCAGAAAGCCGCTCGCGACGCCCGCTACGCCGCCCGCAAGGCGCGCCGGGGCTAGGCACGATCGAGCGAATCCCGCTCAGCGCTTCGGCGCGGTCAGCCCGGCGAACACCTGGCGGTCCTTGTTGTCGCGCATCAGCATGGTGAAGCCCGGGATGGTGTCCAGCCCGAGGCCGCGCGGCAGCCCGGTCTCGGGGTCGGCCTCGAGTTTGCCATAGGGCGCGCCGGCGACTTTTTCCCATTTGCCAGCCGGCTTCTTGACCTCGAGGTTCACCACCGTCGCCAGCAGCACCAGCCGGACGATGGCCTCCTTGGGCCGGGACGGCTTGGTCAGGCTCGGGTAGCCCGCCAGCATCTGCCAGCCGTTCGCCAACGCCCAGCGGGTCAGTTCGTCCTTGTCCATAGCTGTCCTCCCGAGCCGGTGCTAACGCCTGGCCTTGCCCTTCTGGATCTCGCGCTCGACCGCGGTGCGCTCGCTGGAACCGACGCGTCGGATGATCTCGCGCACGATCGCCGGGCTCACGCGATGCCGCTTCGCCAGGTAGGCGACTTCCACCTCGCCTTTTTCGGCGGCACTCGGGAGGGCGCCATCGGCTTTCAACTGGATGTGTGTCACGAGCAATGTCCTGTCCTTCGCGCCCCGGCCAGACGAGGCTGTTCACGATGGCTGCAATCGGCCGCTCCGGCTCCGGCGCCGCCGCACGCCCGGGCACCGCCTCGGGCATGGGCATCACGCACCGGAGTGGCTCGGTTCGTCGGATGGAGGCGCGAGCATGGCGGGCCAGCATCCCCGGCCGGGCCCGCCTTGGTGCTCACAAGGACGTGGATAGCAACCGGAAAGCAAGCTCCGGTTGCCGTTCGCGCGCCCGCCCCGGCCTCGACGGCCGTCCTGCACGCGCGTCAATACACGGGCTATGATACACCTTTCCGGTGAATGACGCACCCTATCGGCGGCATTGATTGCCGGCAGCGCAGCCGATATGCGCTCCAGGCCGGTCAGGCCCGGTCCGCGCCGCGCCAGCCCCGCCGATGCCGGGCGGCTCGCCCCCAAAATCCTGGGAACTTTTTCTTCCTCACTTTTGAAGACGCCGGACATTTCTGTCAACAAACCGTCGATCGGATGAGGGTCGAGCAGGACGACACCGGAGTCTTTGGTTCGGTCTCGCAAGGTGTGCGTTAATGCTCGATATGTGGTTGGTCGTTCTTCCCGTCCGGGCTGAACCGGATCTTGCCGATGCGGTTGGCATGGCGGCCGATGAGGGCGCGCGTGGAATCCTAGTTGCCAATCGTCCGCGACGATGAATCGCGCCCGCAACGGGCCAGGCAATGCCAACGGGTTGCCCGAATCCGCGACCGGCGCCCCGGGGCGCGCGGCCTTCCCGCCCACGGGCCGGCGAAAACAAGCGTGACGAATCAAGGGCAATTCCCGACTCGGCCGCGTCACGCCGCAGCCGGCTTCGCACGCCGGTGCCATTGCACGCCGCGAACGGCCGATTGATCCATATCAACGCCGCCGCTACCATGTGCCGGTAGTTTCAACCGACCACAGCCAGTGTCCAGGCTGGGTTGCGGGGTGAGGAGCGGCAAATATTCGGGAGATTCCCCCCCTCTCGCGACCATCGTGCGTGGCGTGTCCTGGCACAACGCCGAGGAGTTCCGGCCTGCAATGATCGCGTCCAAGGTTGTGCCCGATCCGGGAGCGACGGACGCGTGCTTTCATTGCGGGGATGGAGTATGACGACGGAATAGAAATGACTTGCAATGAAACGGAGAGAAACAGTGAAGTCCGGTAAGAAAACAATCCTCGCGGCCATTGGCCTCGCGGGCGTGCTGGCGTTCGGCGCCGGTCAGGTGCAGGCGCGTGAGTTCCGCTCCGCCGACGTTCAGCCGCCGGACTACCCCACGGTCAAGGCCGTGCAGTTCGTCGGCGACGCACTCAGCAAGGCGACCAACGGCAAGTATACGATCAAGGTCTTCCCCAACTCCGAGTTGGGCAGCGAGTCGGACACGATCGAGCAGGTCAAGCTCGGTGCACTCGATTTCCTTCGCCTCAACACCGGAACGCTCAACACGATCTGCCCGGCGATGATGGTTCCGCTGATGCCCTTCGTGTTCCGTGACAAGGCGCACATGCGCGCCGTCCTCGACGGCCCGATCGGCGACGAGATGCTGGCCGATTGCACCGCCCACGGCATGATCGGGCTGGCCTGGTACGATTCCGGCGCCCGCTCGTTCTACACCATGAAGCCGGTTCGCAGCATGGCCGACCTGAAGGGCATGAAGATCCGCGTGCAGCAGTCCGACGTCTGGGTTGCCATGATGCGGCTGCTCGGCGCCAACGCCGTGCCGATGCCGACCGGCGAAGTGTTCACCGGCCTCAAGACCGGCCTGGTCGACGGCGCCGAGAACAACTGGCCGAGCTTCCAGTCCTTCCACCACTACGAGGTGGCGAAGTTCTACACGATGGACGAACACTCGATGGCGCCGGAAGTGTTCCTGATGTCCAAGACCGTCTACGACAGCTTCACGCCGGCCGATCAGCAGACCATCCGCAAGGCGGCGAAGGACTCCGTGCCCTATATGCGCGGTCTCTGGGACGCCCTGGAAATCTCCGCGCGCGCCACCGTCGAAAAGGCCGGCGTCGAAGTCATCACGATCGACAAGGCCCCGTTCCAGGCCGCGATGAAGCCGCTCTACGACCAGTTCATCACCGATCCCAAGCTGAAGGACATCCTGGTTCGCATCCAGAACACGAAGTGACGCCGGCGGTCTGAAATCACGGCCCCCGGCCGCCGCGCGAATGCGTTTTCACCGTCCGGATGGGCGGCGCGTTCGCGGTAATGGTGCCGAGGGTCGTTGCCTGCGCCTTGAGGACGCGGTTGCCGCCATGGCATGCGGACGGGTCCGGATGCCGTGGCGGTGCGGCCTGACTGGCTGCCACCCCAAAGAATATGAGGAGATACACGAATGGCTGCACAACCAACGGCCTCACCGCCTGAACCTACCCCGTCCACGGCCATCACGACGGGGTTTCTCGGTTGCTATTTCCGCTTCAATGCGCGGCTATCCCGCTTCTGTCTGCAAGTGACGGTGGTTGGGCTGAACATCATCCTGGTCGCCGTGCTCACGCAGATCTTCGGGCGTTACGTGCTGAACAACTCGCCGGCCTGGACCGAGATCCTGTCCCTGGTGGTCGTGCTCTACGTCGCCTGCATCGCCGCCGCGGTCGACGTCCGCGACGGCCGGCACATCGGCATGGGATCGCTGCTCAACCGCGCCCCGGAAATCGTGCGCTACTGGGCGGAGATCATCGTCGATCTCGGCACCATCGCCTTCGGCCTGGCCATGGCCTGGGGCGGCGGCGTGCTGGGCTATGAAATGATGAACTACATCAACCCCGGCCTGCCGATCTCGCGCGCCTGGAGCTATGTGCCGCTGGTCCTGGGCGGCCTGTTGATCGCGTTTTTCGCCGTCGAACGGGTCGTGGCGCGGGTGCTGAACATCAAGGTCATCCAGTCATGGCACTGACCATTCTCTGCCTGACCTTCGTCATCGGGCTGGTGCTCGGCATGCCGGTGGTGTTCGCCATCGGCCTGTCGTCGATCGCCACCGTCATCTACGAAGGCCTGCCGGTCGCCGTCGTGTTCCAGCGCATGACCTCGGGCATGAACGTCTTCTCCCTCCTCACCATCCCGTTCTTCATCTTCACCGGCGAGTTGATGATGTACGGCGGCATTGCCGAACGCCTGATCCGCTGCGCCAAGGCGTTGGTCGGGCACGTGCGCGGCGGGCTCGGCATGACCAATGTCCTGGCCTGCACCATGTTCGGCGGCGTGTCGGGTTCCCCGGTGGCCGACGTCTCGGCGATGGGTTCCGCCATGATCCCGCTGATGAAGCGCGAAGGCATCGACGCCGACTACGCCGTCAACACCACCACCTATGCGTCGCTGGTGGGCGCGCTGATGCCGACCAGCCACAACATGATCATCTATTCGCTGGCGGCCGGCGGCGTGGTCTCCATGGGCTCACTGATCATGGCAGGCGCGGTTCCGGCGGCGATATTGACGGTCGCCAACGTCCTGACGGCCTATCTGGTCGCCGTCCACCGCGGCTATGCGCGCGGCAAGTTCCCGGGATGGCACGAGGTCATGGTGAGTTCGGCGATCGCCGTGCCGGGCCTGTTCATCATGGTGATCATCGTCGGCGGCATCCTTTCCGGCGTCTTCACCGCCGCCGAAGCCGGCGCCATCGCCGTGGCCTACGCGCTGCTGCTCACGGTCCTGGGTTACCGCAGCCTGTCGTGGCACAACTTCGTCAAGGCGGGCGCGCGGGCGTGCAAGACGACCGGTGTCGTGCTGCTGCTGGTCGGCATCTCCACGATGTTCGGCTACCTGCTGAGCATCTACGGCGTGGCGGAGATGACGGGCGAGGCGCTCGGCAAAATCAGCGATACGGCGTGGGTGATCTTCATCCTGGTCGATCTCGCGCTGTTCTTTTTCGGGATCTTCCTCGACATGGCCGCGCACATCCTGGTGTGCACGCCGATCTTTCTGCCCATCGTGGTGCACTACGGCATGAGCCCGGTTCAGTTCGGCATCATCGTGCTGCTGAACTGCACCATCGGGCTGAACACGCCGCCGGTCGGCGCCGCTTTCTATCTGGGCTGCGCCATCGGCGAAGTGTCGGTCGGCAAGGTCGTCCGCTCGATCTGGCCGTTCATGCTGGCGCTGTGGATCACCCTGCTCATCGTCACCCTGGTGCCGGAGACCTCGATGTTCGTGCACGACATATTCATGAAAACACCTGCATGAAACGGCGTTAGATATCGGCGAACCCGCCGGGATATTCCCGGCGGGGCCGCGAATACCGGCGGTCCGGGCGGCCCAACTCAGGAGTTGCGATGATGGATGACGGCCAGCCCACGGGCGCCGCGGTGTTTCACCCGGACGCGACCAATGGGGAGCGTTTCCGCGCCGGTTTCGAGCGCTGGATCGTTCACACCGACAAGCTCATGGCGGTCGTCATCGACATCGCCAATGGCCCCTGGAAGGAGCCGGATCCACCGCATTCGCATCCCCATGAGCAGATCGCCTATGTGGTGCAGGGCGAGATTCTGTTCATTTGCGAGGGGCTGGCGCCGGCACGGCTCGGTCCCGGCGATCTCTATGCGATCCCTCCCGGAATCCCCCACACGATCCAGTTGCTCTCGGCCACCGCCCGACTGGTGGATTGCTTCACGCCGGTCCGGGAGGATTTCCTGGGGAAACCATAACCCGGACGCCGCTCACGCGATCCGCGCCAGCGCCGCCTCCAGCCGGGCGATCTCGGACTGCGCGGCGTGCAGGCGTTCGCGGTTCTCCTCCACCACCTCTTCCTTCGCACGGGCCACGAATTCCGGGTTGGAGAGCTTCTTCTCCACCTTCTCCGCCTCGACGGCGGCGCGCGCGCGCTCCTTTTGCAGCCGCGCCCGCTCGGCGTTCAGATCGATCAGCCCGGCCAGCGGGATCAGCACGGTGGCCTCGTCCACCATGGCCTGCGCGGCGCCGTGCGGCACCTCGCCCTGCAGCGCCTCCAGCGAGGCGGCGCGGGCCAGTCGGGAGATCGCCTCGAACCAGGCATGGCCGCGCGTCAGGGTCGCCGGCGCGGCATCCTTCAGCAGCAGCGGCGCCTTCTGCGAGGGCGGCACGTTCATCTCCGCGCGCACCGTGCGCACCTCGGTGATCAGCCGCACCACCCAGTCCAGTTCGGTCCGGGCTTCGGCGGCTTCTGGCACCGCGAAGGGCTCCGGCCAGGCCGCGCGGATCAGGCTGTTCTCCGGCCCGTAGCCAAAGTGGTCCCACAGCTCCTCGGTGACGAACGGCATCGCCGGGTGCAGCAGGCGCAGCACGATGCCGAGCACGAACGCCGCGGTGCGCCGCACCTCGATCGCCTCGGCGCTGCCGGGCGCGGCCAGCGCCGGCTTGGCGAACTCGACGAACCAGTCGCAAAAAGTGTTCCAGGTGAAGCGGTAGCCGACGGCGGCGTATTCGTCGAACCGGTAGGCTTCCAGCGCTGCCGTGGCCTCGGCCACCGCCGAGGAGGCCGCATCCAGGATCCAGCGGGTCAGCGGCAGCGTTGCCTGTTCAGGCGTGAACTCAGGATCGGGCGCGACCCCGTTCATTTCGCAGAATCTTGCCGCGTTCCACAGTTTGGTGACGAAGCTGCGGTAGTTCTCCACCCGCGCCGGCCCGAGCTTCACGTCGCGGCCGGGGCCGGTGAGTGCGCAGATCGTGAAGCGCAGCGCGTCGGCGCCGAAGCGGTCGATGAGTTCCAGCGGGTCGATCACGTTGCCCTTGGATTTGCTCATCTTGTGGCCGCGCTCGTCGCGCACCAGGCCGTGGATGTAGACCGTGCGGAACGGCACGTCGCCCATGAAGTGCAGGCCCATCATCATCATCCGGGCGACCCAGAAGAAGATGATGTCGAACCCCGTGACCAGCACGTCGCCCGGATAGTAGCGCGCCAGCTCCTTCGTCCGTTCCGGCCAGCCCAAGGTGGTGAACGGCCAGAGGCCGGAAGAAAACCAGGTGTCCAGCACGTCCTCGTCGCGCACCAGCGGCTGCTCGCTGCCGTACTGGGCGAGCGCGGCCGCCTGCGCTTCCGCCTCGGTCTTTTCGACGAAGACCGCGCCGTCCGGGCCGTACCAGGCCGGAATGCGGTGGCCCCACCAAAGCTGGCGGCTGATGCACCAGGGCTGGATGTCGCGCATCCAGGCGAAGAACGTGTTCTCCCAGGCCTGCGGCACGAATTTGGTGCGGCCCTGCTCCACCGCCTCGATCGCCGGCTTGGCCAGCACCGCGGCGTTGCAATACCACTGCACGGTCAGCCGCGGCTCGATCGGCACGCCGGAGCGGTCGCCGTGCGGCACCTGGTGGAGGTGCGCGTCGATCTGCACGAGCAGGCCGAGGCGCTCCAGTTCCGCCACGATCTCCTTGCGGGCGGCGAAGCGGTCCTTGCCCTCCAGTCCCCGCACGAAGTCCGGTTCGGCCACGCCCGGCACCGCCGCCAGCACCTCGGCGATCTCGGCCAGCGCCACCCGCCCCTCGCGGTCGAGGATGGACGGCATGGGCAGATCGTGCCGCTGGCCGACGGCAAAATCGTTGAAATCATGCGCCGGTGTGATCTTGACCGCGCCGGTGCCCTTCTCGGGGTCCGAATAGGTGTCGGTGATGATGGGGATGCGCCGTCCCACGATCGGAAGAATGGCGAACTTGCCGACGCGGTCGGAAAACCGGGCATCGTCGGGATGCACCGCGATGGCGGTATCGCCCAGCATGGTCTCTGGCCGGGTGGTGGCGACGGTGATGAAGCGGTCGCGGGTCCCCTCGATCGGGTAGCGGATATGCCAGAGGTTGCCCCGCACCTCCCGGCTCTCGACCTCGAGGTCGGAGATCGCCGACTGGAATTTCGGGTCCCAGTTCACCAGCCGCCGGTCGCGGTAGATCAGCCCCTGCCGGTACAGCGTGACGAACACCTCGCGCACCGCAGCGGACAGCCCGTCGTCCATGGTGAAGCGTTCGCGCGGCCAGTCCAGCGAGGCGCCGAGCCGGCGCAACTGGCGGGTGATGGTGCCGCCGCTCTCGGCCTTCCACTGCCACACCCGCTCGACGAAGCCCTCGCGGCCGAGCGCCTGGCGGCTGCTGCCCTGCTCGGCCAACAGGCGCTCCACCACCATCTGGGTGGCGATGCCGGCATGGTCGCTGCCGGGCTGCCACAGGGTGTCGCGGCCCTGCATGCGCCGCCAGCGCACCAGCGCGTCCTGCACCGTGAAGGTCAGCGCATGCCCCATGTGCAGGCTGCCCGTCACGTTGGGCGGCGGGATCATGATGGTGAACGGGACGGCATTGCTGTCGGGATCGCAGGCGAAGGCGCCGGAGGACTCCCAGCCCTCGTAGAGCCGGGTCTCGGTGGTGTCGGGGGTATGCGCTTTGTTCAACATGATTTTCCGTGCCTGTCGGGCTGACGGCGGAGGGGACGCGCGGGCCGTCAGGCCGGCGCGGGTCAGGAGTTTCGGCGGCGTTCAGGAAACGGCGCGGCCGATGACCCGTTCGATTTCGGCGCGCACCAGGCGCTCGACCAGCGGCGGCAGGTTGGTGTCCAGCCAGGCCTTCAGCATCGGCCGGATTTCCTCGCGCACGATGTCCTCCAGCGTGGGACCGCCGCGATGCACCGCCATCGACTGGTGCTCCACCAGCGTGCGCACCAGCGTGTTCAGCGACGTGGTGGCCGCGGCGACCGCCTCGGGCGCGACCAGCCCGGTCCTGGCCGGCTCCATGGCCGGTTCCGGCGCTCCGACGGGGTCCGCCAGGTCGGCGGCGTCATCGTTGGGGACAGCGGGGTCGCGCTCCGCCGCCGCCACGGGTGGCGCCGCGGGGGGCGGCGGTTCGCCCACCAGCATCGAGGCGTCGAGCGTCAGCACGTCGGCTTCCCCGGCCGGCGGCGGGACAGCCGGGGCCGGAGCCGTCCCGGCGGCCGCTTCGTCCTCACTCAAAATGCGCCGGATGGAGGCGAGGATATCCTCCATCGAAGGGTCCGCGGTGCCGCCGGCTGGGGGCGCACCGCTCGTCTGGCCTGGAGGGGATCCACTCATCGCTATACCTTGGCCTCTCTGCCCTGCCCCGCGCGATCACCGGCCGGGCTGGTTGGTGGCGTAGTCGCCGGTGCCGATCCAGCGGTTCTTGACGGCGGCATAATAGGCGGCCTCGTCGTACAGCGGCACCGGCAGCGTCAGGTCGCGTGCGGTCAGACGCCCGACCGCGGAGGCCACGGCGTAACTCGCATTCACCAGATTGGCGAGGTTCTGCACCAGGGTCACCCGCGAGTTCAACAGCAACTGCTCCGCGTTCAGCACGTCGAGCGTGGTCAGGCTGCCCACGATGGCCTCGCGTTCCGTGCCTTCCAACGCGATCTGGTTGGCGCGGATCTGCGAGCGCGTGCTTTGGATCGTCGCCTTGGTCGCGTTGTAGGTCTCCCACGCGGCGATGACCGCCTGCACGGCGGTGCGACGGGCGTCGTCGATCAGCCTGCGGGTCTGCTGCTGTTGCTGGCGGGCCTGGCGGATGGCGGCGTACTCGGCGCCGCCCTGGTACAGCGGCATCGTGACGGTGGCGAGGATCTCGGCGGACTTCTCGGTTTCACCCTCGGTCGAGAGGTTCTTGTTACGCAGGAGCACTCCCTGCAGGCTGATGTTGGGCATCAGCTTGGAGTACTGGAGGTCGAAATTGTCTTTCGCCGCGGCGTCGTTGAACTGCGCCGCGATGACGTTCGGGTTGTTGTCCGAGGCCAGCGCCCTGGCCTCCTCCAGCGTCCGCACGGGCAGCCGCAGCGGTTGCGGCTCGATCAGTTGGCCCGGCAGTTCGCCGATATACTGAAGGAACAACGAGCGGGCGGTCTGCAGGTTGCCCTCGGCGGTCTGGCGGGTCGCGGTGGCGCCGGCCAGCGCCGCCTCGGCCTGGGCGACGTCGGTGCGGGTGATCTCGCCGACACGGAAGCGGTCGTTGGTGGCCTGCAACTGGCGGGTCAGCACCTGCTCGTTGTTGACGTCCAGCGCCAGCACCTGCTGGTTCGCGATGACGCCGACGAAGGCGTTGATGACGTTGGTGAAAAGCTGCTCCTCGGTGGCCATGAGCTGGGCCCGCTGGCCCATCACCTGGTTCTCGGCGCGGTTGGTGCCGGCCCGGGTCTGGCCACCGCGCCAGATCGGCTGGGTGACGGTGAGCTGCTCGGCACTGGTACCGAGCAGGTGATTGCTGGTCGCATGCACCGGCAGGCCCGTTATCGGATCGATGGCGTGGACGATGGTGGTGTACTCGTTTTTGCCGCCATTGGCGCTCACGGTGACCTGCGGCCGCCAGCCCGCCAGCGCCGCCGGCACGTTTTCATCGACCGAGCGCAACTGGGCACGGGCCGCCAGCAGCGCGGGGTTGCTCGAATAGGCGGCGGCCAGCGCTTCGGTCAGCGTGCGCACTTCGGCCTGCGCCGGTCCGCTGGCCGCGAGGGCGACGACGAGGGCGATAGTGAAACGGCGGTCCAGGAACATGCTTCGACCCTCACTTGCTATCCGACCGGCGCGCTGGACAGTTCGCCGCGCGAGCGCGCCACGACCACTCTCCTCTGCCACAGCCCCAGCCGTTTCGCTACGTCTTTGCTGCATATTCTCCCCGGTTCGTACATCCTGGGGCGCCATGGCAGCCCGTCAGAACACGAAACCGGGCTCGCGCTTCAGGCTGGGCAGCACCGGAGTGCCACAGTCGAAGGCCGGGCGGAGCGCGATCTCCGGTGCGGTCCCGGCCCGCTCGCCCAGCACGGCCTGGCCGATCCGCCCGCTCATGACGCGCACGCCGACCAGCCGTCCGCCAGTCGCGCGAACTTGCCCGGCGATGGCGGCCGGCAATTGCTCGAACCCGCCGTCGATGAACACCAGGTCGTATGGTGCCCCCGCCCGCCAGCCAGCCACCAGCGGGCCGGTCACGAGCTGAACGCCGGGGGCCAGCTCTGCCACCACGGCACGGGCGATGCGCAGCAAATCCTCGGCCTCCTCCAGCGCCACGACGGCGACGCCACAGGCCGCCAGCACGGCGGCGCCGTAACCGGTGCCGGCGCCCACCACCAGCACGCGCTCGCCGGGCTGCGGATCGGCGAGCTGCACCAGCCGGGCCAGTGCCAACGGCTCCATCAGGCAGCGCCCGCCGGCCAAGGGCACGTCCGCATCGGTATAGGCGAGAGCCGCCGATGCCGGCGGCAGGAAACGCTCGCGCGGCAGGGTCCGCATGGCCCCGAGCACACGGCTGTCGGACACCTTGTTGGGACGCAACTGGCAGTCGACCATGCGGCTGCGGGAATCGGCGGTATCGATCGTGGGATGGATCATGGGGCGGCGTGCGCTCGTCAGGGGCCTGTCGTTATACGGGCCGCGCCGGCCATCGCCAAGCCGGCTTGGCGGCAACCGGTCAGTCGGCGCCCCGGTGCGCCACCTCGCGTGCCGGTACGCCAGCCACGGTCGTATTCGCGGCGACCGGTTTGATGACGACCGCACCGGCACCGACGATGGCCCAACGGCCGATTCGCTGCCTCGGAATAACCGTCGCAGCGGCGCCAATCTCGCAGCCCCATTCGACATGGACGTCGCCGGCGAGAGTCACCGCGGGCGCCAGGGAGACAAAATCCTCCAGCACGCAATCATGGGCAATACTGACATGCGGATTGATCAGCACATGCTGCCCTATCCGCGCATCGGTGGTGACCGAGGTGGCTGCCAGTATCATCGAGCCGCTTCCGACAGCGACGGTGTCGCCGAGAATGCTGCTGGGGTGCACGACCGTTGCGAACCGTGGACCTGCCAGGCGTTCGATCCGCGCGGTGATGCGCGCGCGCATCACGGAATTTCCCACCGCGACGATGAACCGAACGCTCGCGTCCGCGGCAAGGGCGGCAAGATCCTGATGGACAGGAACACCATTGACGATCGCCGGGCCGGCAAAATCCGGATCCACCAGAAATCCGACGCACTCGACTGGCAGGCCCGCACGCTGCTGATCGCGCAGGGCCTGCAGCACTTCGCGGCCCAGCCCGCCCGCACCGAAGATCACGATTCGCGTGCTGTTGTCAGCCATTGTCGTGCGGCACCGCATCGGCGATCCGTGGCCCCGGCAGGACGGCGTGCCCACCCGGACACGGGGCCATGGCGGGAACTGTTGGCGCCACGCCTTGGCCTGCCAGCTTGCCGAGGACCTCCACATAGCTCGCGACCATCGGCTCCAGTCGGAAATGCGCCTCCGCGAATTGGCGCGCCGCCCCGCGCATGCGGGCATGTTCCTCGGGATGATCGTGCAGCCATTGGATGTGGCCGGCGAATCCGTGCACATCGGTGGGTTTGCACAGGAATCCGGTTTGCCCGTGAATCACCAGATCCGGCAAGGAGCCTACCGCGGACGCCACCACCGGGATTCCCATGGCGAGCGCCTCCATGACAACGGTCGGGCGTCCGTCGAAGACGGAGGGCAGGACCAGGACGTCGTAACAGCCCAGGTAATCGCGGACATCGGCGATCATGCCGGCAAAATGCAGACGCTCGCCAAGCTGGTTGCGGCGCAACGCGGCGCGGATTTTTTCCTCCAGCGGTCCGGTTCCGGTCATGACGAAACGGATCGGCGATTCCGGCGCGATCGCGGCGGCAATCCTGACGAATGACAGGGGCGCCTTCTCTTCGGCCAGCCGTCCGGAAAATCCGGCGATGAATGCGTCGGGCCCGAAGCCCAGCTTCTGCATGATCCGGGGAAGCTTGCCGGTCGGTCGGAACCACTGCAGATCGATGCCGCTGGAAATCAGACATACCCGTTCCGGCGCCTCGCCCCTGGCGAGCAGCCAGGATCGGACCTTTTCCCCTTCGACGATGATCATGTCGAGCAGCGCGGCGATGCTCCGGTTGTTGTCGGCATGGGCAACGGCATTGAACAGCAGATCGGCGACCCGCATGGCGGGGTGCTTCGCCTTCAGTTCAGGAATGATATCGTAGAAATACAGGCTGCCGACAATCAGCAGCACGTTCACGCGTTTGGCGTCGATCAGGTACTCGATGAACTCCAACCAGCGCGAGCGCGGCAGGAAGCGTGGCAGATGATAGATCTCGCTGGTGGCCGGTTCGAACCAGGACGTCGTATCGCCGAGGTCCGGCCAGGCGGGAACGGTCGTAACGATGACAATGCGAAAGCCGGATTGACGCAGACCGGGCGCGACCTGACTCAGCAGGCGTTCGCCGCCGCCCATCACGAGATAAGGAAACGCCAGCAGAATGGTGGGCATCGTCTGGGTCGCGTCGGTCCGTCCGATCAGATTGCACGTTCCGTCCAGCGAACGGAGTCGCATCGTCGCGCGGGTCCGCGATCGCTCCAGCGCCGCGGGCGTGATGGCGTCCTGGTTCAGTTCCCGCACAAACAGAGCCTGCGCCTGACTGTCGGGTGGGCTGGCATGGGGGGGCTGGCGGCACGACACGAGAGGTTCGCCGCCGATGTTGCGGACCCGCGCGCCGAGCGCGGCGAGCCTCAGCCAAAACCGCCAGTCCTCGTCAACGACCGGCAGATCGGGGCTGGCGTCCTTGAAGCCGCCGGCCTGGTGCCACAGCGAGCGGCGGAACACAGCACAGGGGGCGACATGGTTGTGCTGCAGCATGTCCGACAGGGCCGGATTGGCCATCACGTCGTCGCCGCCCGCGGCGGCACCGGGCCGTTTGACCGAGGTGGAGACCACATCGTAGCCGCCGGTCTCCAACAGAAACACCGCCTTCTCGAGATAGGTGGGTTCCGGGACATGGTTCGCATCGAGACAGCAGATGTATTTGCCGTGCGCGCGACCAATCCCGAAATTCCGGTTGTCGCCGACGCCACGGGCTGCGTCACGGAACAACGCAAGCGTCTTCGGACGCCGCAGCGCCGCGACCGTCTGGCGGGTGGTGGCATCGGTCGAGCCGCCTTCGACGACGATGATCTCCAGGTTCAGGAAGGTTTGCGCCAGTACCGAATCGACTGCCTCCGCGACGAAATCGCCGTCATTGAAGCAGGGGATGACGACACTGATCAGCGGTTGCTCTGCGGGCCAAATCCCCTCGCGATAGGGCTCGAACGGACCCTCCGACTCCTCCGCCGGCAGCGCGGCACCGGCGCCGGCGGCCAGCCGCCGCAGACGCCAGCGATAGGCGGTGTGGACCATGAGTTGCAGCAACAGCACGCGCAGCCCGTACCGGCGCAGCAGATCGAAGCCTATCTTGAGCCGGCGCCTGTCGAAACTGTCCTTGAGGACGGTCAGGCGCTGGAGCAATCCCGGCTCGCCGGTCATGCAGGATGCCCCCGACACCGGCCGTGGATGCGCGTGCCCCCACCCATTCCGCCGCCCGCCGGCGCCGCGGTTCGGGGGGAAGGATCGGCAGGGCCTGATCGCGGGTCGGACAACGCGCGCACTCCAGGTTGGGAGCCTGAACGGCGGAAGCCGGTCTGGCTGGCGCCGCATCTATACCGCCAACCCGCCCTGGCCCAAAACCCAAGTCGCCGCGAACTGGAGCGGGATGACTTCTGATAGGCGAAGTCATCCCGCTCCAGCCCTTTGTTTGATCGCGTGATTCACGCCCTCGGCCGATGCCGATTCGGGCGATCACGCTCTAACCCGCGATCAGCTTCGCCAGCAGCGCCGCGAAATCGGGAGCACCCACCGAAAGACCCGCCGCGCGAAGCCGCGCCGTGTCGCCAAACAATACGCGCGCCTCGCCGGGCCGAAGCCGTTCCCGGTCGACAACCAGTTGTACCGCCTGCCCGCTCAGCCCAATCAGTTCCTCCACCAGCGGTCGCAGGACGACGGCGGTACCCGAGCAGATGTTGTAGACGCGGCCATAGTTCTGCGGGCCGCTGGCCAGCGCCACGATCAGCCCGGCCGCTTCAACCACGTCGATGAAATCGCGCGCCACATCGAGATCGCCGACCAGCAGCCGGGAAGCGCCCTGCCGCAACTGCCGCGCGAAACTCGCCAAGGCAAGCTGGGGCGGCATTCCCGCCCCCAACGGATTGAACATGCGCGCGACCAGGACAGCGATGCCGTTCCTGGCGCGCGCCATGCCAAGCAGCGTCTGGGCAAACTTGCTGATGCCGTAATCCGTGACCGGCTGGCACGGACCGTCTTCCCGCGCCGGCAGGCAGTCCGGCGGCAGGTTGCCATATTCAGCCGCCGATCCCATGAGAACGACCGCGGGCCGTGCCGGCGAGGCCGAGACCGCGTCCAGCAGGCTCGCCGCGAGCCCCGTGTTGGTGCCATACATGTCCGCGGCGCTGGGCGCATGTGTCACCCCGGCCAGATGAAACACGACATCCGGTCTGACGCTTGCGATGGCGGAAGCGAATGTCGCCTGGTCCCATGGGGCCGGACCGAGTACCATGGTCTGCGCAAGCGAACCACGGACCGGGACGCGCACCGCGCGGACCACGTGCCAGCCTTCCGCCTCGAGCCGTGCGACCACCGCGCCGCCGACAAATCCGGTGGCGCCGGTGACCAGGGCGCGTCTCATTTCGTGCTGAACCGCTGGAAGATGTGCATCTCCGTTTCGAACATCTCCTGCGCGAGGGCGAAATCGTCGGGCCGGCCGATGTCCAGCCAGACGCAGTCCTGGCGATGGCAACGCAGATCGCGGCCAGCCCGCATCATCGTCATCAGGAGTTGCGGCATGTCGAGGCGCTCGTCCGGCTTGACGAATTGCCGCACCGCGGCGGTGCGGATCACGTAGACCCCCATGCTGATGAGCTGCTTGTGGCTTGGCTTTTCGCGGTAATCGACCATCCGCATCTGCGAGTCGACATCGATCAGCCCGAAGTCGATCGTTACTTCGCGCTCGAACACGCCGATCGTGACATCGGCGGTCGATGCCAAGTGACTATCCATCATCTCCCGGAAATCAAGCGAAGTCAGCAGGTCGCCGTTGAGCAGCATGAAGTGCTCACCCATGCGGTCGAGCGCGGCAGCCATCGGCCCCGCTGTGCCCAACGGTTCGTGCTCCACGCTGTATTGTATGGGTATCCCGAAACGGGCCCCGTCGCCGAAGAATGCCTCGATCAGATGACGCAGATAGTTGACCGCGAGAACCACCTCTTCGATTCCCGCGTGCCTCAGTTGGCGCAACAGCAGTTCAAGCACCGGCATGTTGCCCAGCGGCATCAACGGTTTCGGCAGCGTCGCGGAGTAGGGATAGAGGCGCGACCCCTTGCCGCCGGCCAGGACAATCGCCTTCATAGTAACGTTCTCATCAGAGAGCGTACAGTTGTGGCTGGTACAACTCACGATGCCGCTCAAGGAAGTCAATCGTCGCCCTCAGGCCATCATCCAGCGCCGTGCCCGGTTGCCAACCCAGCAGGCGCCGTGCCTTGCCGTTGTCCGAGACCAACGCCGCCACTTCGCTGGCTTCCGGCCGCTTCCTTGCCGGATCGCATTCGATCCCGGCCTTGGAGCCCATCATCGCAAGAATACGCTCGGCGAATTCCCCCACGGAGAACATTTCGCCAGTGCCCAGATTGATCGTCTCCCCCTCGATCCCCGCCGCGGTCGCCGCGCGGACGAACCCATCCACCGTGTCGCTCACGTAAGTCATGTCGCGCCTGGGCGCCAGCGCGCCAAGACGAACGGTGTCGCCCGCCAACGCCTGGCTGATGATTGCCGGGATGAATGCACGCGCCGACTGGCGCGGCCCGAAGGTGTTGAAAGGCCGCAGCGTCACCACCGGCGTGTTGAACGACCGATGATAGCTCTCGGCCAGCTTGTCGGCCGCGATCTTGCTTGCCGCGTAGGGCGATTGGGCCTGCAACGGGTGTTCCTCGTCAATCGGCACCCGCCGCGCGCTGCCATAAACCTCGGAGGTGCTGGTGTGCACGACGCGCCCCACGCCACAGCGGCGCGCCGCTTCCAGCACGTTCAGCGTCCCCTCGACGTTGGTGCGAACGTAGCTGCGGGGCGCCACGTAGGAGTACGGAATGCCAATGAGCGCCGCCAGATGCAGAACGATCTCCTGCCCCTCGACCGTGCGTTGGACGAAATCGCTGTCCTCGATGTTGCCGGGTGCAATCGTGATCCCGGCCTTGCTATCGGCCGCCAGCAATTCAAGGTTGCCGATGCTGGAGGCCGAGTTGTAGCGCACCAGGCACGTCACGCGCGCGCCGAGCGCCACGAGTGCCTCGACAAGATGACTGCCGATGAACCCCGCCGCGCCCGTCACCAGGACTCGTTTCGATTCGAGCATCCGGCCCAACTGCCTCTTCCACCGCACTACCGCAGACCACCATATGCCTCTCTTCGAGTCACCCGGGCAACCCGCCAACGGACGGGCGATGGCCGACAGCCGCGCCGGTCGCCTCAGGGCGCGCTGAACGACTTGCGCCAGGCCTCCGTCAGCGGTGATGTCAGGTAGCTGAGCACAGTGCGTGAACCCGACGAAACGATGATCTCGGCCGGCATGCCGGCACGCAATCTCGACCGCAGCTCATCGGGGATATCGGTCGTGTTGACTTCAACCAATCCAAGAAAATACGGCTGATGCGTCACCTCGTCCACCAACCGGTCATGCGAAACCGATGCCAGGCGGCCAAGGATGACCGGGATGGACCTGGAATGGAACGCCGGAAACCGAACCTCCGCCTTCTGGCCCGCGTACACGTGGGAGATGTCATTCGTCGCGAAATGGGCCCGGACGATCAGGCTCTCGTTGCCGGGGACAACTTCCATGAGGGCCTCGCCGGGTCGAATCACCTGGCCGACACTGAACACCTTCAGGTCCTGCACGGTGCCGTCAACCGGGGCGCGAATATCGATCCGGCCCATGACATCCTGGGCTACCCGATCTTTCTCGGTCAGATCGCCGATCTTCTGGCGCACTTCGGTAATTGCCGCAGCCGTTTCCTCCTGGAACTTGTGCTGCAGCTCCTGCCTCTGCATCTGCGCTTCGCCGATCGAGTTGCGCGCGCGTGCCTGGTCCGCGATTGCCCGGCCAATGGCGCCCTCCAGACGGGTGCGCTCGCGCTCCATGGACAGCACACGATCAAGCGGCACCAGCTTGCTCGCCAGCATCTGCCGCAGGCCCACCAGTTCCTGATTGATGTAGCCGACCTGCTTGGTGGTCGAATCCTGCTCGATCGCCAGGCCCCCGATTTCCGTATTCAGGCCGTCGACCCGCGCATCCAGGATGCCCATCTGGCTTTTCAGCGAGCGGCGGCGGTCATCGAATTGAACCTGCTGGTCGGCGACAGCCTTTTGCACCACCGGATCGCCCGCCAGCGCCACGATATCGTCGGGTAGCTTGATGGTCGGTTGCTCGTCGCGCTCGGCGGTCAGCCGTGCCTCGAGCACACGGGCAGCCAGCAACTGGTTGCGGTAGGTATCGCGTGTCGCCTTCGCCGAAATGTCGCTCAGCCGCAGCACGACATCGCCCGCGTGGACCAACTGGCCCTCCTTCACCAGGATCTCGCCGATGATCCCGCCTTCCAGGTGCTGCACCTGCTTGCTGTTGGTTTCGATCGCGACCGTCCCCGAACCGACAATCGCACCGTCGACTTCCGTCGTCGCCGCCCATCCGCCGGCAACCCCAAACGCCAGGAAGATAACCAGGAATCCCAGTTTTGCCGGCCGGCGCCAGTCGCCGGGAGCGACCTTGATCGCCACGGTCATGCTCATCGCACCGCTCCGTGACTGTCGGACGTGGCTTGCAGTGCCGCGGTTTCTTCCGGCGGAGACTGAATGCTCGGCGGCACGATGCGCGGACCCAGCAACTTCGACAGAACCTCGTCGCGCGGGCCGAAGCCCTGCACCGTGCCGAGGCTCATCACCAGGATCTTGTCGGCCGCGGCAAGGATGTTCACCTTGTGGGTGATCAGGATCACGGTCTTCTTGCGCGCCTTCAGCCCATGGATGGCGCTCAACAGCGCCTCTTCCCCGGCGGCATCGAGGTTCGAGTTCGGCTCATCCAGCACAATCAGGTTGGGATCGCCGTAGAGCGCCCGCGCCAGGGCAATGCGCTGGCGCTGGCCACCCGAGAGCGCCTGGCCGCCCTCGCCGATCTGCGTGTTGTAGCCGTCGGAAAGCAGCTGGATCAGCTCGTGGCAACCGGCCTGCTCAGCCGCGGCGATCACCTGCGTCGGATCGATGTTGTCCTGAAACCGGCCAATGTTCTGCGCCACCGTGCCGACGAACAACTCCACGTCCTGCGGCAGATAGCCGATATGCTGGCCGAGCTGCTGCGAATCCCAGTGCGACAGATCGGCCCCGTCCAATCGGACCGCACCCTGCGCCGGCGCCCAAACGCCGACGAGCGCCCGTGCCAGCGTCGATTTGCCGGCGGCACTGGGACCGACAATGCACAACATCTCGCCGGGAGACAGTGCGAACGACACGCCGCGAAGGATCGCCTCGCGCTGTCCGGGAGCGGCGACGACGATCGACTCCACCGCGAGCGTGCCGTTCGGCCGCGGCAGCGCCATGCGTTCGGGCTCGGCACCCGCCATGCTGAACAACGCCGTCAGCCGCCGGTATGCGCCGCGCGCGCTGACGAAGTGCTTCCAACTGGCGACCGCAACCTCCATCGGCTGCAATGCCCGGCCGATCAGAATGGAGGCGGCCACGATGCCACCAGGCGAAATCTCCTGTTCGATGGCCAGGTAGCCGCCGGTTCCGAGAATGACGATCTGCAGGAACATCCGGAAAAACTTTGTCCCGGCGAGCAGCGCGCCCGCGCGATCGCTGGCGCGTGCCTGCCAGCCGAGATGCGTCTGATGCATGCCCAGCCACAGCGAGCGCAACGCCCCCAGCATGCCCATGGCCTGCAGCACCTCGACGTTGCGGAACGTGGAGGTCGCCCGCACTCCCGCCTCGATGCTCGCCGTCGTCGACTCGGTCAAATCCCGCTTGGTCAGCAACTCGTTGGTCAGCGTCAGGCTCCAGATGACCACGGCCCCGAAGAGGGCGAGCCACCCGAACCACGGATGCAGCAGAAAGGAAGCGCCGACAAAAACCGGGAACCACGGCGCATCGCAAAACGCGATCAGGCCGGAGCCGGTCAGGAACTCGCGTAGGGCATCGACGTCACGCAGCCCTTGCACCAGGTTGTTGCCGGACTGCCGCAGCATGCCGCGATGGATGGCATTGAAAACCGCCCCGGCAAGGTCGTGATCGAACAGCAGGCCGGCGCGGACCAGCACCTGCGTCCGCAGCGTTTCCAGAACCGCATAAACCAGCAGCATCAACGCCGCGATCACCGTAATGGTGATCAGCGTGCTGTGGCTGCGCGTGCTCAGCACCCGGTCGTAAATCTGCAGCATATACAGAGGGGTAACGAGCAGCAGGATATTGATGAACAGACTGAACACAACCGCAGTCAAAACCATCGGGCGGATCGCGCGCAACCCGGCCGTCAGCGCGGAAGTCTCGGCCGGCCGCGGCTTGCGCATCCCGGGACGATTCTCGGTACGTAGTCGCATGGACACCAAACGCGCTCCCAAACTCATGAACGAATGATTGCAATAGGCTCGCGAGGCCACCCTGAAAAGGCAAATGCGTGTCTAAACCAGGGCATGCGATATTTCGGCAGGCAGTCCGACGAGGCTGAGGTGACTACCATTCGCGAAATCGTATGTCACGGCGGTAACCGCCGCGGGCGTGGTATCGACCGCGTAGTAGTCGTACTCGACCACCTGGGTCGGCGTCACCACCACGGCAAGATGCGGCCCCACTTCCGTGGCGAAGTTCTGCATGATCTGCAGCACCTCGGGCACCGAGGCCGTGCCACCCAAATCGAGCGCATTGGCCCCGCCGGTCGCTATTGCCGGGGTCGTCGTCGCATCGCCAGAGACGGCAGCGGAGGAGGTCGCGGTCGTCAGGTGCGCCGTTATCGCGGCGGTCTCGGTATGAACGCTGTCATTCAGGGGAGCGGTGAGTGCGAAGGGCAGCGTGTAGACGTACACGATCGGCACGTTTGCGCCCAGGCTGGACAGCACGGAGCCGACAATGTCCTGTGCTCCCGAGTGCAGGGGCGCGGTAGCTCCCGACACGTTCGCCAGCTCGGGCGCTGGTTGCGGCGGCGCCTGCAAGGGCGCCAGCCCCGTCGCCGCCGCCCCCTGGTCAAGCGGCAGCCCCAATCCGCTCACGACCGGCGTGGTCTGAACCTGCCAAGACGCCAGATCGTGCAAGTGCGCGCCAGGGTCCACCACCGGCGAAAACAGGAAGGACAATTGTGGCGGCACAGGCACGACGCCGTGCGAACCGCCGAGGTCGGCGGCGGTGGAGCTGTCCAGCACCGGCGCAAGCGGGAGTGCGTCGTGCGCGGGCAGCACCGGTTCGGACGCCAACACTGGCGCCCAGGTCATTGGAACCGAGGACATGTCCTGCGAAACCGTGGCACACGCGATCGCCGCCAGGATCACCGCGTTCTGCTGCACCTCCTGAGCAACGGTGTCCCCGGTATGCTCCAGGCCCGCAAGGTCGACGTTCAATGGCACGCGGTCGGCTGCCAGGGGGTCGCCCGGCCGCGCGGGTGCCGCTTCCGCGTTGTGACCCATCTTCAGCAGGGCGGAAGCGACCAGCACGATCAGCAACGCGGACGGGTGCCACGTCACATTGCTGGTTTGCTGCGCCGGCCGCAGGACCGGATGACGGTCCACCAGGCCGCGCAGCAGCGCCCGGAAATTATAGCCCCTGACGTCGCCGCCATAGGCCGGCGCGCTGATCAGATACTGGCCATCGATCCGCGCGAAATGGACGATGACTTCGTCGTCCTCGGCGCGGCAGAAGATGAACCACGGATCGCCTTCGTCGGCGATGCCGCGATCCGAGCACACGTGCAGACCCGACTGGATCAGCGCCGCTTCGACCCGGTAGAATTCGGCAAGCTCCTGCGCTGACCAGTCACGCGACAGAGTGCGCCGGATAAACGCAACGACATTCGCCCCCATGGGATTCATTCCGCCGCGGATTTATTCACTTCGTGGCTGTTGCAGAAAAGGATTTCGTGAGTGATCGGGTCATAGAACCGCATGACGTCGCGGACGAAGCTGCCGGGCGACAAGCCCAGGGCATCCGCCCAGGCACGGTAGCGGTCGGGTGGAATGCGGCCGTGCCCCGTCTCCAGTTGCGAAATGAAAGTATAATACTCGGCGCCGACCCGCTCGGCGAGTTGGCGCTGTGACAAGCCGGCGCGTTCGCGCTGTTCCTTCAGCCACCGGCCGCCGTCGCGGCGCAGATCCTGGACTTCGAAGGAGGTGCGTCTTTGAGGGTTTCCGTACATTGCCGCACTCGCAAAACTGAGGGAACGGATCGGGTGCGACTATACAGCATTTCACAAGACCGATGCCACCAACTTAATCGTGCAAACCACCCGACGCGCGATCGTGTGATTCGTCGTGCCGCGGAGCGGCTGGCCGCCTCGCCGGTCGTCCTGCGACAGCCCGGCACGTCAGCCCGGCGGCACAAGAGCCTTGCGGCGACAGGCAATCTCCGTGTGCTGATCCATAAAGCCAAACAAAAAAAGTCGCGGCACAACGCGTCCGGATCAATTTACCGGGTTAGTGCCGCATTGGCTTCGGCGTTGCCGCTTTGGTTTCTTCTGTTTCTTTGGGCTTGGCCGGCGTACCGAGCCAATATGCTTTTGTGGCCTCGCCATAAACCATCTGCAACACCCGTTGCAACTGGTCGCGACCGAGCACACCCGCGGCCTGCCCGCCCCGCTCGCCCCGCAGTTCCACGCCGAAGCCGTTGCCCGCCTCGGTGATCCGCACGGCGATCGCGAGTTCGGCGATCACGGCATTGTTTTTCAACACCGAATCATCGGTCCAGGCCATCGCGCCGGCGGTGCTCGCCAGCGCGGCTTCCCGCTCGAAGGCCGCCAGTTCGCCGCGGTATTCGGCAGGCGCCTGTTTGACCACGGGCGATGTGCCCGCCAGGGTCGCCGGCAGGCGTGCCAGCAGGCCGAGCGTCAATCGCCGGGTCAGCCAGAACGCCCAGGAGTCGAGCCGACCGGGATTGACCACGGCCAGGATCCGATCCTGGCCGGCGTCATAGGTCAACGAAAGCGACTTGAGAGCGTGCACGAGGGTCACGCCACGTCCCCCCCGGTCGCGGCGCCAATCGCCACCGCGACCGCCCCCTCTTACGGTGTGTTAGCTCGCCTTCGCGGTCTCGGCCGCCTTGGCCGCCTGCTCCGCCACGTGATCGCGGATCTTCTTGTCGAGTTCCTGGATGGCCTGCACCAGCGCCTGCAGCACCGGGCCCGTCACATTTCCGGGGATGACCAACGTCCCGGACGAGCGCTGCTCCCCGTTCGGACCGGCGGTGATGCACTCGATGCGGACGATGCCGTTGTGAAACGTGACGTCTTTGATGCCGTCAACGAGAATGATGGACATGGTAGCGGTCTCCTTGGTTACGAACGTTTTAGCCGGTGCCCGGGGGCATCGTTCTAGTCAAAACGGAGCAACTCGTCACCCTGTATCTGGAAGATTTTATCGAGTGACTCCGGCAATGCCGTCACGGCTGGCGCAAGCTTGGCGTGCAGCGCGGCGAGGCGCTCCAACACCTGGACCTGCCCCATCGACAGGAGTTGCGCGTAGGCGATGGATATCGCCGAGCTCTTCCGCAGCCGCAGGAAGGCGTCATCCGAGAGCGCGTTCATCGCGCGTTCGTCGATCCGGTGCAACCCCGCGACCTCCTGATCCTGGTCGCCGGCCCTGTATTTGATCGGCCACGGGCAGATCAGGCCGGTCGCGGCCAGGTCCGACACCGCGGTCTCGGTCGCGGCTCGGTTGCGTTCGATCTGGCCCAGAAAATCGAGCACGGCCTTGGTGTCCGGGGTGAGATTGCCCTGCCCGTCAAAGAAGGGCAGGCCCTGCGCGCCGCCCTCTCCGAACAGGTCCGATTGCTCGTCGACGCACAGGACCAGCTCGTCCGTCCCTTCCCTGCGGATAAGCCGGAAGGGGTGGCTCCGGATGGACGCCGGCACGTAGTCGCCGTACCAGCGGCCATCCGGCGCGACGAACAGGTTGCGCCCGGGGGTCAGCGACAGGATGCCCACGAGCACGAAGCTCTCATCGGGTCGCTGATTGAAGCCGAACGGCATCGCCAGCGCCGCTTTCGGGAGCTCCGCCGCGATCAACGGCACCAGCGCGGTGGTCGCGGCGAAGGAGAACCTGGTTATCACGCGCCAGCTCTTGCCGGCATGCCGCTCTCGGCCGACCGGTGCGAATCGCGTGGTGGGGGGGGGTGCTGGTGAGGAAGCCTGGGTCATCGGACGTCCCGGCAAGAGAAACGGCGGGGGACCGGGGTCCCCCGCCGCTGAAGTCTAGCCGTGACAGCGAGCGGGGTATAGCCCGCTCGCCGCCGTTGCCGGTTACACGAAGTTATGTGGGACCATAAAGTCCGACGTCTGTCCGGAGATCACGCCGATGAGTTGCACCCCATCGATGGTATTCGCCGATGCGGCGTGGGCCTCAATGATCGCGACGCCCTGCGGAGCCGACATGAGGAAGGTGTACTCGTCGCCCGACGTAAGGACTGTCGAGGAGAGCAGGGCAGAGTGGACCAAGCCTTCGGCGTCCGCCAGCAAGGTCGCCCCCCCAATATCCCCACTGGAAAGGTTGCCAATGGAACCGGAGATCGAGATGATCGAATTCGCCCCTTCCGCCACTGCGAAACTAGGCGTCACGACCAACTCACCCCAGGTCTGAACGTTGCCATCAAACACCAGGTGAAGGAAGTCCACGGGGTTCGCTATCGTACCAGGCACGAAGTTCGTGATGGTGGAGTAGTGCTGGTAGTCATTGGTAGAAGTCGTCACGCCCGGCGTGCCGTTGTTGATGTTGACCGTCTGTTGGCTCAGAGCACTACCGAGGTTGAGCGTGCCGGCCCAGCCTGCTATGGCGCCACCACCAACCGACAGGTCAACAGTCGTGCTGCTGGCCTGGAGGTTCACCGTACCAACCACGGCCTCGTTGGCATCGAGTACGACGTGGCTGGCGTTGTCGGTGATGTTGATGACGTTGGCCACACCACCGCCACTCGTCATGGTGCCACCGGTAGAAGCGGCGTCGAAGAAGTTCTCCTGCCCCGAGGTCATGGTGACATGGTCAACACCAGACCCGTTGAAGTTCAGGACCGCGTGGCCGGAGCCGCTGACCGAGATGGTGCCGCCGGCGAGATCGGCGCCATCGCTGACATCGACCACGTTGGCACCGCTGTGGAGAGCAAGCGTTCCGGTGAAGTCATACGAGCCAACATTGATGTTATCGGCACCCGAGTTGCCCGTCACATTCTGGTCCGCGGCACCCAGCGTGTAAGAATTGGGTCCACCGCCTGCCAGATCCCAGTTCAGGATATTCGCATCGAGCGTGAAGTTGGAGTTGCCGTCGGTATCGGAGAACACCACGGTGTCGCCGGAGGTGCTGCCGATGTTGATCCCACCGAGCGCCAGCTCGAAAATCGCGTACTCGGCGTTGCTCATCGTCACCGTCGCCGCGCCCGAACCGGTGATATCCAGCTCGGTGGTGCCGCCGGTGTCGATGATGGTCGTGCCAGAGAGGGCCGGACCCAGGTTGGCGCCGTTGCTGACGCTGATGTGGTTGAGCCCGGCACCGAGGTCGATGTGGGTTGCCCCAACCGCGACCAGGCCGAGACTCAAGGCTCCGACCACGACCGTGTCATTGGCGGCTCCGCCGTCCACAGTACCGATGAAGGTGTTGGCACCCGGAACCAACACACCCAGCACGTGCTCGTTGTTCACGAGCGTGATCTGGTTGGTCTGGCCAGGACTGCCGCCGAGGTTGTAGGTCGCCGTGGTGACAAGGGTGCTGTAGAGGTTCGGCGTAGCTGTCACCATCTCGTTGCCGGTGAAGTTCACCGTGGCGTCGCCATTGCCCGAAGTGACGAAGGTGAAGCCGTTCCACTCCGATCCGGTCAAGGTGATGTGGGCGTTGTTAGCGATATTCAGGGTATCGATGCCCGACAGCACCGCCGCAGTGATGTTGTCGTTGTTGATCAGATCCAACGTGGTGTAGCCACCGCCCTGGATGATCGTGTTGATCGTGCCGCCAACGCTCGAGACCACGTTGTTTTCGGCGCTGGTGAGCGACGAGAACTTGATCGTGGCGGCGGGAGTGCCGTCAGCGACGGCGCCCGGAGCCAGATTGACGGTGTTGCCGGCGGTGTTGGCGAAGGTGAGAGAGTCGCCGTTAACCGCGTCTTGAGCCATGTGGGCGGTATTGATCACAGTCGGCCCGGCACCGGCGGCGACGTTGACGTGCGCGAACGCCACGCCGGCGTCGAAGCTGACGGTATTCCCGGCGGTATCGACCAGGTTCAGCGTCTGGACGTTCGCAACCTCACCGACGCCCGCCCCGAAGGTCGAGGAGCTGAGCGTGATGGTCAGCGGACCCACCGGATCGATGGTGATCTGGTTTGCCCCGCTGCCGCCGTCGATGATCAGGCCACCAAACAGCTCGGCACTGCTGACGAAGAAGCTGTCACCATAGCTGGTGCCGGTGATCGTCCCCGGCCCCGTGGGCGCGCCGCCGGTGTAACCCGTCGTGGTCACCGACATCGGACCCGTCACATCCGAGAAGTTGTAGTTCCCAACATTGGCGCTGGTCGTGATCGCGCCGCCCGGGCCATCGAAGATCGCGGTGTTGCCACCACCGGGCTGGCCGTTGATCAGGCCCAGCGTCTCGAAGAAGTTCCACTGGGTCACAGTGACGTCCGCGCCGGAGATCTGCAAATCGGGCACAATGCTCGTGCCGTTGAAGAACAGGTTCGACTCGGCAGCGTAGGCGTTGAACTGCGCAGTCGTCAGGTCCGTCAACCCCGGCGTGCTGGCGTAGCTGATGGCGAACGAGATGGTGTCCGAGTTGAATATCGGGGTATTGCCGATATCCAAATACATCAACCCGGTCGTCGTATCGTAGACCGCCTGAATTGCGTTGCCGGGAGCGACGGTGTCCAGCTGCGAGTTCAGATAGGTGTAGATGGTAGCTGTCGAGGCACCGACCGGAGTGGTCACCGACCCCTCGAAGATGATGGCGCCATCCGTGTTGGTGGGCCCGAGAAGAACGGCGGCATTCGCGGCCTGCACCGACGCCGTCGGGACGAAGATCGCATCCGTCGCGGTGTGGTAGTTCGTGATCGCGGCGTTGTTGAGCAGATCGGTAAGGCTGTTGAAGGCGAAGGCCGTGCCGGTGTTATTCAGGCCAGCCACACCGGTCATGTGATTGGCGCCGCCGCCACTCACGATGAAGTTCTGGATATCCGTCAGCGGGTTGGCGCCCGCATTCCACGTGTCAGCGTTGGCCGTGAGGATGTCCGCGCCGTTGTCGGCATACAGGGTGTTGTAGTTATAGTAATAGCCGGGATCGTAAGTGCCGCCGCCCGTGATGGTCAGGGCCGCGTGGTTGGTGACGGTCTGAGCCCAGACATCCGTGGTTCCGTCGACGGCGCTCAGGTTGATCGTGCTAGCCGTCGAGGCATGGTTGTTCGCCAGCCACACGCCCATGCCGACGTCAACGCCACCGTACTCACCGTCGATGGTCTGGACGCCCTGCAAGCCGGCGACGGCCGAGTTGAGGATGTCGATGGTGGCGAGGTTGTTGTCGGCATAGAGCTGCAGGGTATTGGCCGTGGTCGGATACCCGAAGACGCCTTCGGGCGCCAACTGGACCGTTGTCAACGCACTCTCAAAGGACGTGTCGTAGTCCGTCACGGAGGCGGTGACGGTCAGGCTACCGGTGACGTAATGGTTCATCTGGATGCTGTCGCCGCCAGCGTCGCCGCCCTCGGCAACGTTCACAGCCAGAGGGATGCCGGTGTAGCCCGCGCCGGCGTAGATGGTCGTGCTGCCCGGGATCGCACCGTTGTTGCCGCCCGTGTCGATCGTGAACACGTTATTGCCAATGGTCCCCGCGTTCGCGGCGGCATTGACGTCCAGGATCAACGAATTGGCGAAACCGGCCGCCAGATTGAGCTGGTCGACGTCGGTCCAGTTCTGGAAGATGGAGTCGTTCAGGTTCACGGCGCCGTCGATGATCGTCACCTGGTTGTAGTCGCCGCTGTTGGGGGCACCCAGAGTGAGAGTGTCGGCATCCGTGAGATTCACGGTCGACTGGTTGAAGATAACCGTGTCGTTCCCCGAACCCGTGTGGATGTTCACGACGCCGCCGACGCCGTTGACGTTGATCGTGTTGTTCCCGCCAGAGCCGGTGAGGCCAAGGTGGATGACGTCGTAGTCGCCAAACTGAGGCGTAACGGTGACAACGTTGTTCCCGTCGCCGGCCGTGATGGCCCAGCTGCCGTCGAAGCCGCCGATGACATTGGTAACGGCTATGGTGTCGTTGCCGTTGCCGAGGTTGATGGTGTCCACCGGCGCGCCGCCGCCAGTCAGGGCATCGGAGACCGACAGGTCGGCCGCCAGCCCGGCCATGTTTACGTTGGCCTGGTCGGTATGCCCAGTCACGGCAGTGATGGTGGCGTAGTTGGTCGGGACAGCGAACACGTTCAGGAAGTCGCTGCTGTTGCCGCCGAAGAGCCCCAACGTCGTGAGTCCGGGATCGTCGGAGATATTCAGAACCGTGGTGCCGTCAACCACATGGAAGTTCAACGTGGCAAGGCTGCCGGAATCGGTATTGGTCACGGTGACGGTGGAACCGCCCTTGACGTAGAGTTCCAGCTCCGCACCGTTACTGGTGAACCCGGTATTGAGGGTGTAAGTCGCGGCGGCGATCTGGGAGAAGTCGAGCGTGTCGCCGGACGTCATGTAGGACAGGTCCGGGTTCGCCCCGATCGTGTCCGTGACAGTGATCGTCTGCACGATCCCGGTCTGATCCAGCGCGGCCATATAGACCGGGCTGCCGGCCGTCAGGTTGCCGGTTGCGAAGTTGATATTCTGCACACCGGTGGCGTTGCCGCCGAGTAACTGCGGGTCCAGAACCAGGGTCTGGTTGGCGGGGTTGGCGGGCGCGCTCGCGGTGACGGAGTCCGGAGTCGGGTCGTAGATGTTGCCGCCGTGGAATCCGGTCGACGTTGGATTCGAGAAGTCGACCGTATTGGTTCCGCCGGAAATCCCGACGGCCGTATGGGCGTCGCCGCTGTTCTGGATGATCAGCGTGTTCGTGCCCTGGCTGAGGTTGACAGCCACCACACCGCCATTGACCGTGCCCGCGGTGTTGATGATTTCGATGATGCCACCGGTAACCGCGTTGCCAGCGCCGACGCCGATCGTGACGCTACCACCAGTCGCAGCCGAAGCGCCATTCGTCGTGATGGTGGCGCCGGAGCCGCCCAATCCACCCTTGAAGCCCTCGATCGTGACGCTGCCGCCGTCCGTGGCGATATTGGTGGACTGGCCGCCATTGTTGAGGAAGCCGGCAGGCGTCGTGTTGACGGTGCCCTGGATGAGGATGTTGCCAGCGGTCGACAGAAGCTGCTGTCCGAGGAAGCTGCTGGCAGCGGGGTCGCCCAGGTTGATCGTCAGGCTACCCACGGTCTGAATGCCGCCGCCCGTAACCTTCGCGCCACCGAACACGTTCGGCGTGAACTGCGAGTTCATGCCGCCCGCGCCGCCGTCGATGGTGAGACCGCCGGCGCTCGTGATGGCGTTTGCGCCGCCGTTGCCGATGTCGAAGAACGTGCCGGTCCAGGCCGACAGATCCAGGACGTTGGTGCCAGCCGCGTGGTTGGCGCCCGCGAACGCCAGCGGCACGCCGCCGGCAGTGCCATTGCCGAGAACGAAGCTTTGATCCGTGCCGTCACCCGCGGGGGTCGCCGTGAACACGACATGGGTCAGCTGGGGATCGACCACACTGATCAAGCCGTTGGTGGCCGTGCCCTGCGACGAGATGCTGAGGGTCGGCATCCCGACAACCGACAGTGCGTTATTCGGCATACCCGTGAGCGGATCCAGCGTGTTGATCAGCGTCACATACTGGGTGCCGCCCTGCGCCGCCGCGACGTAGCCGATCGTCACAGTGTTCGTGCCAGGGAAGATGGCCGACGGATTCAGGATCGTCAGCGAGACAGGCGCCGTAACGTTGCTCAGGGTCAGGCTCGCGGAGCTGTTGTCGTCGATCACCGTCGTCACGCCAGTGGTGCTCGACATGTCGATGACCGTGGTCGAGTTGGCGTTGATGTCGAAGGTCTGGATGCCAACGGTCGTGAAGCTGGTGATGAACGAGAAGAAGCCCGACGTGGTCAGGAACAACTCGTTGTTGGGACCGCCGCCGGCGTTGAGGACGTCGGTCTGGCCGAGCGTCGCCTGCGTGGCAAAGTAGTTATTGCCGCCAACCGGGTTGCCATAGAACGGCTGGCCGGGAGCCGCGCCATTATCGGTGCCCGTCGTCAGGACGAAGACGCCCGCCGCGTTCTCGTTGACTTCGGCGAGGGCGACGGTCGGGTCGGCAACACCGTTGTTCAGGTTATTGAGCGTCAGGGTCAGGCCCTTGGTCTCGCCGCTCGGATCGTTGGCGAGCGTCGGCACGTTGATGAACACTTCACCACCAGGGCTGACCGTCGCCGTGCCGGTCTGCAAGGCCGGCAGAACGTTGCCCAACGCGGGGCCGGAGAGCGTGTAGCTGACCTGCGTGCCAGCCGGCACATTGGGGGAGGCGAACAGGTCGAAGGTGACCGCGCCGCCCTCGTTGACCGGGGTCGCGCTCGTGGCGACCGAGATGGTCGCGTTTTCGTTGATCTGGCCGGTGGCGGTCGCTCCCGCCAGGCCAGTCAGGGTCAGAACCACCGGGTCCTGGGCGCCCGCGGCGGCGTTGAACACGGTAGCCGCGGTGTTCACCGTCACCGTCGCAAGCCCATTAGCCCCAACCGTCACGATGCCGGTGAGCGGGCTCGTGACCTGCCCCGTGCCGGTACCGCTGAGCGTAAAGGTCTCGGCCGTGCCAACCGGCACGTTGGTCGTGCTGACATTGAAGACGAGCGGGCTGCCTTCGGAGACCGCGGCCGGGTTGGCGACCGCGATGTTCGAATTCTCGTTGATGTTCACGGTGTCGGTGGCCCCGGCCCCGGGGACACCATTGAGGGTCAGCACCAGCGGCGCGGCGCCGGGCGCATTGAAGACGTCGGCAAGGGTGGCGACGTTCAGCGTCGCCGCGTTGCCCGACACCGTCAGCGTACCAGTGACCTGGGTCGGATCGACGAGTTGCGCCACACCAGGGCCGCTCAGCGTATAGGAGAGCTGCGTTCCATTCGCCAGGTTCGTGGTCGCCAGGGTGAAGTTGGCTGTGCTGCCCTCGTTGATCGCGTGGCTGTTCGTGTCGGACAGCGTCGCCGTGGCCTCGGTCACGTTGACGGTCGCGGTCGCTACGTTCACCACGCCGTTGCTCAGCGTAAAGGTCAGCGGTTCCGAGGCGGGCCCGTTGATGACGGTTGGGCTCGTGGTGACCGTCACGCTCGCGTTGCCGTTGACGTCGAACGTCACCGTCCCGCTCACCGGGGGAACCACCTGGCTCACGGCCGCGCCGCTCAGCGCCCAGGAGTCGACCGTCCCCGCCGGCATATTGGTGTGCAGGAGGAACGTCTCCGCGCTGCCCTGGGTAATGTTGCCGGTATCGGTGATGGAATAGGTCGCGGGAGTCTCGGTCAGCGCAACGGAGGCGGTGCCCACGCTGTTGCTGTTGGCGCCGGCCGGCAGCGTCAGCGTCGCCGTCAGGTGTCCGCTGAGCCCCTCGCCCGGCACGCTGTTCAGCGTCACCGGGATGTTGGCCACGCCATTGACTATCGTCGCGGTTCCGGTGAGCTGGCCGCCCACCACTTCGCTCGCCGTCACGCCGGACAGCGTGTAGGCCACCGACCCGCCGTTCGGCACGATGCCGTTCGACGCCAGATGGAAGATAACCGAGCTGCCCTCGGTGGTCGGGGACGGGGCGGTATCGGTAAGAGTATAGGACGTCTGCGTCTCGGTCAGGGCGACCGTCGCGGTGTTCACGCTGGTGGGCGACTCATTGGGCAGCGCCGCCAGTGTCACCTCCAGCGGGCCGGTCAGGCCCTGGCCCGGCGTGCTGGTCAGCACCACCGGGATGCTCGCGGTGCCATGGGCACCGACCGCCACCGTACCCGTAAGCTGGCCACCCACGACCTCGGACGCGGTCACGCCGGACAGGGTGTAGTTCAGCACCGTCCCGGCCGCCACATTGGTGGACGTCACCTGGAAGGTGACCGAGACGCCCTCGGTCGCCGTGGGGGTCCCGCCATTGGTCACATCGACGACGATCGCCATGTTGCTGACCAGCTCTCCGGTATAGAGCGGAGCGCTGGAGCCCGGCGTTGTCGCTTCGTCGGTTGCCGCGGCCATCAGGAAGGCGCTGGTGGGATGGGCGAAGATGCCGAGGTTGTTGGTCTCGCCGGCATACAGCAGATAGCCGTACAGGCCGCCCTCGATCTGAAGCGGGGTGGCAGCGCCGCCGGCGCCGCCCAGCAGCGCGGACAGACCCGGAATGTCGGCCAGCAGGTAATTCAGGTTGGTCGCGCTCGGCAGGTAGCCGAACTCGTGCTGATAGACCGTGTTGATGAAGGTGGCGTAGTCGGTCATGTTGCCGGTGGCGAGTCCGCCATAGAGAGTATAGAAACTCGAATGCGTGTCTGTTGCAAAGTCGGCGCCCAGAATTGTCCAGACGTTGGCATCCGAATAGCCCAGGTTATGCAGCTCTTGAGCCGGGTAGTAGAGCTGGCCGTCGGGCAGCAACAGGCCGTTGCCGTTGCCGGCGTTACCACTGGTGGACACCGCGATTGTTGTCAGCACGGCAGAAGTCGGCATCGCATTGTAGAATGCGTCGTACGTGACCAGCGCCGCTTCCGTCGTGTAGAGCGCCTGGTCGGAAGTGATCAGGGAGGTCTCATAGCCAGCGAGCGTCAGAAAACCGCCATTGATCTGGGCCGCCACCGAGACGTCGTAGGCGCCCGTCAGCCCCCCGGGGGGTGCAACGCGCAGAATGGCCTCATAGGCGTCGCCAACTTGGGTGGCGGTGTACGACATCGGATATCTCCCTCATGACTCATTTCGCCAGATGCGACCGGCCCGCATCTTGGGTTAAAGGCGGCATACAGCATTGCCCATACCGCAATCAATAGGTAACCCACCGTGAACCCATGACAAAAGGGAGATTAACGCTCTTTTTGCGGCGGCCGGCCGGCCGATTGTGACAAAAATACCACACCCGCATCGGGGAAGCGCCCGGAGAACGGGGCGCGGTGACCGCCCGCCGGCCTTGACGGGCGGCGGGATTTCGGGCCATTAGCCGCCCCACCAGCCAATAAGCATCCGGGCGCCTGTGATGTGGTCACCCCCGGGAACAGGACCACTCCATGGGACCATCCAGTCCGCAGTACGCCGACCTCTTGCTCCTGGACGATATCCTGCCGCTGGATTTTTCCCCCTTTCGGACCCTGGAGTACGGCCACTATCTGAGCTTTTTCAACGCCGTCCTGCTGTCCCTCGAAAATTGGCACGTTTACGTCGGCAACGAGACATTCACCGAGTCGCTCGCCGCCTTGCCGGTGGATCCGTCGGTCAAGCCGCGCATCCGCCGGTTCAACGAGGGCGACGGCATCGCCGCCCGCCTGGCCTACGTCACGTTTCTCAATAACGCGATGACTCTGCTGCCCTATTTTACCGAGCGCGGCCTGCCGTTCATCCTGCAGCTCTATCCGGGCGGCACCT